>JAQWFM010000036.1 GCA_028704415.1 Oscillospiraceae bacterium
ACAAGTAAATTCCATGAGATAACACTAAAAACTAAGCCCTAAGTTCAGGAACAAAAAGATTTTGTAAGACTTAAAACCAGTTCTCTGCGTCAGGGTTTCACACTGGAATTTACGTTTTCACTCAAGCGCTTAAGCTACATTGTAAAGATCAGGACCGCTTCGACTCCGTTTTAACGCGAGGCTGTATCCAGCCACAGCGTTACCGGCCCGTCATTAATCAGGCTGACTTGCATGTCTGCGCCAAATTTACCGGTTGCAACGGTCAGCCCCAAAGCCCTCAGGCAATCAACCAAATGGCAATAGAGCTCATTGGCGCCCGCCGGTTCCATCGCTTCAATAAAGCTGGGCCGATTTCCCTTTTTACAGTTACCGTAAAGCGTAAATTGCGAAACCACTAAAACTGCTCCGCCGACCTCCTGCACCGAACGGTTCATTTTGCCCTGTTCATCTTCAAAGATCCGCAATTTAGCTGCCTTAGCGGCTAAATACTCCGCCTCCGACGGGCCGTCACCCGCTTTGACCCCCACAAATATAAGCAGGCCCTGCTTGATGGCAGCGACCTGCTTATTATCAATAATGACTTCAGCTTGCAAACAACGTTGCACTAATAAGCGCATTAATGAACCAGATTTCTCCAGTCCAGGTCGCCCCGGTCAATGGCCAGAACCAGGATTTCCGCAGCGGCTATATTGCTGGCATAGGGAATGCTGTTAATATCACAAGCCTTCATCAGCATATTCTGCTCACTGTAGCTGTCAATCATGGGGTCTCTCAGGCAAAGAACCGCATCAATTTCATTAAAGCGGGCTCTGGAAGCAAACTGCTCCAGGCCACTGGCAATATCCGTAGCTACACCATGGACTTTAAGTCCGGTGCTATTTTCCAGTAATTTGGCCGTGCTCTGTAATGAATATAGATCATGATTAGCCAGAATCTGGCTGTAGGCTATACAAAAATTAACCAGCAGCTCATTTTTCCGAGGATCAGCTATGACAACGATTTTCACATTTGCCTCCTAATAACAATTCAACTGCTGCGTGTCGCGGCAGAACAGCATTCATGATTTATTACATAGTACTAAGAAGCGAAGGTTTTTACAAGATAAAAGCGTAAAGAATTTCGGCTTCAGTTGTATGGTTTTGCAATATATACATCATTACTTTGAAATCACGTCACAATTCCTGCAGGCGCACTAAAATGGCTTGAATTTAATCCGTTTCAGTCGGGCTGTAGGCTTCCGCCGACACACCGGGCAATTGTGTGATGCCAAAGTCACTATAATCCGTGTCGCCAAAGTAGGTGTCAAACATAACCTTGGCCAATTCAGAAATATAAGCCCCGCGCGCACCGGTCTCAATCCAGGCCGCTATAGCCACCTGAGGATCATCATAAGGCGCGTAGCAGATATAGATACCATCATTGGTCATGCCATATCCATCCAGCACGGTATCTGCGGTCCCCGTCTTCCCGCCTGACTGATATGCGGCATCCACAAAGGTGGAATACACGGTAGACTCCGGGTCAGTGGTCATCCTCAGCATGCCGGCGCGAATAGGCTCCAGGTCAGCCTCATCATAATCTATGGCGGTTGGCTCCCCCTGGGCCTTTTGCAGCACTGAGCCGTCGCTGCCGGTGATTTCATCGATGACATGAACATCGGTCAGGTAGCCGGTTGCAATTGCCCCCACCGCCCGGGCCAGCTGGACCGCGGTATAGGAATTAAGGCCCTGGCCAATGGAAGTCTGTACAGTGTCTGCCGTATACCAGAGTTGGTTACTGGGATCTTTATAAAGACTGGCCTTCAGATCGCGCGAGGGACGGTAACCTGCGGTTTCGCCATATAGCTCGATGCCGGTTTTCTCCCCCAGGCCTAAATCCTTTAAGGTAGGCCACAGGCGGTCAATGCCCAAGGCGGATCCATAGGTATAAAAATAGGTGTTGCAGGAATAAGCAATGGCCTTATCCAGCTGGGTAATGCCATGCTTACCCAGACAGTCAAAGGTCATGCCATCAACTAAGTAGGTTCCGGTGCAGTTAACCGTAGAGCTGGCATCGGCGACGCCATTAGATAAAATAGCCAAAGCGGCAAACACTTTAAAAGTAGAGCCGGGTGCTTTGCTGGTTTGGATAGCACGATTGATCATGGGCAGCCCGTCATCATCAGACAAATAGTTTTCAACCTGTGCCTGAGCCTCTTCGTCCGTGTCCATATCCATAAAAGCCTGCGGATCATAGGTAGGCAGGTTAATCATGGCCAAAACCGCGCCGTTGTTTTTAAGATCCAGCATAACCGCTGACCCGGTAGATTTAGGGAAGTCAGTAAACTCATCATCATTATTCAGGGTATCAATCATCTGGGCCATTTTGTAAGTGCCGGCTTTCTGGATGTCCATGTCAATGGTCAGCCTGACACTGCCGCCGGCGACCGCCGCCTGGTTTTCTGTTTCTGTGTAAAAATCCCCCTGATCTTCCGCACTGGTCCATATATTGTAATTGGACAGTCCGTTGGTACCGTGCAGATAACGCTCGGCCACCGCTTCAATCCCCGCTTTGCCGACCATGTCGTTAATGCTGTAGCCTTGCGACTCCAAAGTTGCGTATTCATCACTGGTGATCTGCCCGACGTAGCCCAGCACCGGCGCCACAAACTGCGCGTCTGCGGTGTATTGGCGTACGGACTCTTCGGTGGTAACCACGCCCTGGTAAATATAGTTTTGCTCGTTAAGGATGGTCACCAGATTATCCGGCAGGTCCTCGGCCAATTCTACCGGCGTGCCCTGTTCGAACATCCAGTTGTTGAGGTAGATTTCAAATCGCAGCCGCAGGATTTTTTTACGTTCCAGTTCATTGTATTGATCCGAGATACCAAACTTGGTCTGGCACAAATAGTCATAAAAAACCTGCGGGGACTCCTTGACGTATAAGGTATCAGTCGCACTTTCAGTTTTTCCGTCCGGCAGTGCCTTCAGGCCCAAATAGTTCTTGTTTTCCTGCCAGTAAATCATGGCGTCCTGGCTGAGGACGAATTTCATGGTGCTTAAGTCTAAGTAGTCATCAATCGCATGCCCATAATCAATTTCATAGTAATCCAACAGTTCCGCTAACTTCAGTAAGACCGCATTCAGCTCGTCATCCGACAAGTCCGCGTCGGCATAGTAAAGCATGTTCTTTTTAACCGTTGTAGCCAGCAAGCGGCCCTCGCTGTCATAGATATCGCCTCGGTCTGCCACTTCTTCATATTGACGGCTGACAGCAGTTTTATTACTTTCCTGCGATATCTGCGCTGCCTGCAGCTGCAAACTGGCCGTGCTGCCCAGCATGACGGCAAAGATAAGCAAGACACTGATAAAAATGATGGAAAACCGACTGCTGAAAAAAAGCTTCAACCGGTTTGATCTGTTGGGTTGGGCAGATATGAGCAGCTCTGCCTGCGGTGGTTTAATAAAAAATTCCGGATCTTTCTTTTTTCTTTTAAACATAACTGGCTTATCTTTCTAGCTTTACATAATCATAGCTGTGTCGGCGGTAGGGGCCGGCGAAGTACAGAAGCACAAAGAGAAGGATGGACGGCAGGATATTCACCCGGACAGCCGGCCATAGCGTCTGCCGGATATAGGTCCCCAAGCCCGGCCAAAGCGAAGAGATATCATTATTGAGTAGCGGCAAATAGCTTAAAGCGGTCGAGGCCAGCTGAAACAAAGCTGACATCAGCAGACAAATCAACAGCGCGCCAATGATATTGGCATGGAGTTTCTTTCTTAATCCGTAGTGCGACAACAAAGCGATGCCCAGCATAATAAGCATACCCGGGCCCACAGTCTTGCCAAAAAGATAATCCAGGAAATAGCCCGCAATCAAAGCACACAGCAGCGCATCACTAAAGCTGTACAGATACGCACATAAAACGGCCAGGATTAGAATGAAATTGGGTTTTGCCGCAGTCCGGCTCCAGCTGGCGGGCCAGGCTGCCTGCAGTCCGATCAGGAAGGCAAAATAGACTATGTAAACCAGAATCCTGCGCCACCGGCGCTTGCTGTCCGTCATACCCCGCTCCCCGTTCAATCCGTCGTGGCAGCTGTGGTTTCAGCGGCCTCGCTTTGGGTCTGAGGGATCAGGAGGAAAACATCACTTAAACTACTGAAATCGACATAGGGCTCCAGCTCCGCCCAATCCCCGCCTGCACTCCGGTGTACAGCGGTTATTTTGCCGAGCAATAACCCGGCGGGATAAATGCCGCCTTCTCCGGAAGTAATAATTTCATCCCCCGCCGTCAGGGTGCTGTTTTCAGGGATCTGGTCTACCATACACAGACCGCTTGCTTTCAGTAAAGCATCGCCATGAACCCGAACCTGGGCACCCGAGGTCCGGTTTACTTTGCCGGACACGATAAAACCGGGATTTAGCAAAGGCAGCACTTTACTGCTGCTGAGGTCTGATGATTGAATCCTGCCAATTAAGGCCATTTGGCTATCGACTACGGCGATGGTATCTTCACCGGCCAACCGCTGGTCATCGCTGCTGCCGATATCAATTCTGAAAGCGTCAAACCAATCACTGAAGCCCTCACTAAGCAGGCTGGCATGCGTAACATCCAGGTCGTCATAAGCAGATCTGATTTTTAACGCATCTTTTAATTCCTGATACTTTTGGTTTTCAGCAGTCAGCGTTCTGACTTCCTGCTCCAGTTTTGCATTCTCCTCCTGCAGGGTACGATTTTCTTCATTAAGTTTGACACCGTCATTGATGGCAGTCCAGGTGTCGCTTATCCGGGTGCGGACTTTGATAAAGCCCTGCTGAACCGGCTCCAGCACCGCCGAAACGGGAGTGAATAATACGTCAACCGGACTGCCTGGGAACAGCGACCAGATAAACAGGCCCAGGATCAGCACGACAATCAGCACAACGAGACTAAAACGATTGAATTTGAATTTACTCAAAATTTTTGCTCCTGTTCAAGCTTGCCAACGTGATAAAGTTATCATAGCTAAATCCAATTCCTTATTCAATCATTGAATAGTTAACAATCTGCCGGCAGCTGACTTAAGGCGCCTTCCACAGATGACTTTCCCGGCGCAGGCTTTTGCTGCCAAACCGGCCGACAATGATATGATCATAGACCTCAATGCCAATCAGCTTGCCGGCGGCGATTAATTGCCGGGTCGTATTAATGTCATCCTGACTGGGCGTGGGGTCTCCGCTCGGATGATTATGCATAAGGATGATGCCGACAGCATTGGCTTTTACCGCGTGGCGAAAGACATCTCTGGCCTGGATAGTGACAGAGGCCACCGAGCCCTCGCTGATCGTACAGTTTTTGATCAGGCGATTTTGATTATCTAACAGCACCGCGCTAAGACGCTCATGATCCAGGACTCTAAGTCTGCTGCCAAAGCGTGAAACGACGGCTTCCGGCGTGCTTAACTGCGGATCAGGAGTACCAGCGGATTCCTGAAAGCGATGAGCCAGCTCAATTAAGGCCGCAATCTGAGCTGCCTTAACCGGTCCGATACCGGTGATGGCCAAAAGCTCGCTGATACTGAAATCAGATAAATGGCTGATATCATTTTCTGCTCCCGCCTGAATCAGGATCAGCCGCGCCAGTTCCAGGGCATTAGTGCCAGGGTGGCCAGCGCGCAAGATCACAGCCAGGAGTTCCGCACTGCTGAGCGCTCCGGCGCCTTGCCGCAGCAGCCGTTCCAGCGGTCTTTCCGATGGAGGCAAATCCTGCATCCGGTTAAATGATTCGAGACCCATACTCAAATTTCTCCTTGTCACAAAATTGCTCCGAAGGGAAAATTAAGCGGGCCCCGGGCTCAAAGCTAATGATGATTTTGGCGGCTGGCTAAATTAAAAGTCAGCCGAGCCTACGGTTCTGGGAAAAGCTTCAACATCACGTATATTGGCTACCGAGGTCAGATACATGATCAGGCGTTCAAAGCCTAAACCAAAACCGGCGTGATGGGTACTGCCATAACGTCTCAGGTCCAGATACCATTCGTAAGCGGCCTGGTTCATGCCAAGCTCTGCCATACGCGCGGTCAACACATCCAGCCGTTCTTCACGCTGACTGCCGCCGATAATCTCACCTATACCCGGAACCAGGCAATCCATAGCCGCGACAGTCTTGCCATCCGGGTTGTTTCTCATGTAGAAAGCTTTAATTTCCCTGGGATAATCCGTGACAAAAACCGGCGCTTTAATCAATTCTTCGGTCAGGAAACGCTCATGCTCTGTCTGGAGATCACAGCCCCAGAAAACCGGATACTTAAAGCGGTCCTTCACCTTTTCCAGCTCCGTTATCGCCTGGGTATAGGTTAAGGCCGCAAAGTCAGACTGCGTGATATTCTGCATGCGCTCCAGTAATTTGTCATCCACAAAACGGTTAAAAAAAGCCATTTCTTCCGGGCATTTATCCAACACTTCAGCTATGACAGCCTTTAGCATATGTTCGGCCAACTGCATATCGTCCTGAAGGTCAGCAAAGGCTATCTCCGGTTCCACCATCCAGAATTCTGCCGCATGCCTGGCGGTATTGGAGTTTTCCGCCCTGAAAGTCGGGCCAAAGGTATAAACTTTAGCAAAGGCCTGCGCAAAGGCTTCAGCATTCAGCTGTCCGCTGACCGTCAAAAAAGTGCGTTTACCAAAAAAGTCCTGTTTATATTCAATCTGCCCATCCGCTGTAAGCGGCGGCGCTGCGGGATCCAGCGTCGTGACCTGAAACATCTCACCTGCGCCCTCAGCATCACTGCCTGTGATCAGAGGTGTCTGGACATAGATAAAATTCTGTTCCTGAAAAAAGCGATGAATGGCGAACGCCGCGACTGATCTGACTCTGAAGACCGCGCTAAAGAGATTGGTGCGGGGGCGCAGATGAGCCACCGTGCGCAGGAACTCCGGCGAATGGCGCTTAGGCTGCAAGGGGTAGTCCGGCGGGCAGGTGCCCTCAATGCTGACTGACTCAGCCTGAATCTCAAATGGCTGCCGTGAACCTGGTGTCAGTTTTAAAAGGCCGGTGACCCAAAAGGAGCTGCCGCTGCCCTGCCGGGACAGTTCAGCGTAATTGCTGAGCTGATCGGCACTCAGTACGATCTGAACCGGTTTGAAAAAAGATCCATCCGCCAAATCTATAAAGCCAAAATTTTTCTGGGCCCGCACGGTTTTAGCCCAACCGGCCAGTCTGACCTGTTTACCGGCATAGGATTGAGGCTCACAGTATAATTCCCTCACGGTAGTTCGTTCCACGGTTTTACTTCCCTTCATCACTTACTTCGGGCCTGGTCTGTTATTGCGCTTTACCACAGCAATTTTTATATTTTTTGCCGCTGCCGCAGGGGCAGGGATCATTGCGGCCAATTTTTGTACTTACGGCAATATGATCCTTACGAAACTTGAGTGCCACTGCTTCCTGCTGTTGAGCATCAAAGACGTGATTCCATTCTTCCAGGCCAAACAGCCATTTGGCACCAGCGTCATGCATATTGTAAAGGAGTTTATCATAATCTATGTCCAGCTCAACAGGGGTATCATCCTGGACAGCGTCCAGATCAAGCTCATGCTTCAGGCTGCTTTGAATCCCGTCCAAAAAGCCCACAAAGATTTCCATATCTCCCTCAAAATGCAGCTCCGCTGCCATTTGGGCAGCAGTCATCTGCCAGACTTTATCCGGGTAGGAGCTTAAAATCTCCTTATACGCGCCCTGCTCCAGCTCATAGTAGCGGGCCACATAGGCCTCAAAGGCCTGTTGATCAGAACTGTCCTCTATTTTTTTACTCCACTCAGAAAAATAGCTCATAAATTCACCATCCCAAGCTCAATCATTCAGCTTGTCTTTCACAGTTTCCGCAATCGCAGTCAGGAATTCAGCCGTGGTCAACGGTTTAGCCGGTTTGCGGTCAAACTGCCGGGCCAGATCTCCGGTCATATTCCCAGCTTCGATTGTAGCCAGAGAAGCGCTTTCAATCAAGTGGGCCAGGGCTTCTAGTTTGGGCAAATGATCCAGTTGCGCTCGCTTGGCCAGAGCACCGGTCCAGGCAAACAAAGTGGCCATGGGGTTAGTTGAGGTTTGTTCCCCCTTTAAATAACGGTAATAATGCCGTGTTACCGTACCGTGAGCGGCTTCATACTCATAAATGTGGTCAGGTGAAACCAGCACAGATGTCATCATGGCTAAGCTGCCGCAGGCCGAGGCTATCATGTCGCTCATCACATCCCCGTCGTAATTTTTACAAGCCCAGATAAAGCCACCTTCAGACCGCATAACCCGCGCGACAGCATCATCAATCAGGGTATAAAAATATGTTATGCCCGCCTGGTCAAACTGAGCTTTAAATTCACTGCTATAGACTTCCTGAAAAATATCCTTAAAGCGATGGTCATAGGTTTTGGAAATGGTATCCTTGGTGGAAAACCATAAATCCTGGCCCAGCGCCAAGGCATATGAGAAACAGGATCTGGCAAAGGCGTAGATGGAGGCATCTGTATTGTTCATACCTAAAATCACACCTGGCCCGCTAAACTCAAAGATCTTTTGAGTTTTTACCTGCCCGTCTGGATACTTAATTAATAAACTGCACTCACTGGCCCCTTCAACTCTCATTTCACTGTCCCGGTAAATATCCCCATACGCATGACGGGCCAGGGTAATGGGCTTTTTCCAGCTTGATACCAGTGGTTTCAAGCCCTCCACCAAAATAGGGGTTCTGAAAACCGTACCGTCCAGATAGGCGCGGATTGTCCCGTTAGGGCTTTTCCACATCTGATGAAGATGGTATTCGTCCATCCGCTGCGCATTAGGGGTGATGGTGGCGCATTTTACCGCAACACCCAGCTCACGCGTTCTTTTAGCTGCGTCAAGGGTTACCTGGTCAGCAGTGGCATCGCGGTTAGGCAGGCCGAGATCAAAATACTCCGTTTTTAATTCAATCAACGGATTCAGCAGAATGTCCTTTATTTGCTGCCAAACCACTCTGGTCATCTCATCGCCGTCCATCTCAACTAACGGCGTCTTCATGGTTAGTTTTTTCATCGTTTACCCCTCCAACTTATCATTCGTGATAAATTATACAGAATTATTCAGGTTTCAGCTAAGGCTGCTCTCATTATTTATTAAGTTAGCAGATCTATGGATGTTAAGGCACTGCTGTCAACGGGCGGCCGCTAATCTGCCTGCCTGGGTTATGAGCAGCTCAAAGCCAAGTACATCCTCAATTTTGCCGGATTTTATGTCGCGATCTGTCCTGAAACAGGCCTCATATAACGCGGCTAACTTCTGAAAACTAAATGCGGCAGCCTGCTTTTTTAAGCGGGCAGCGACAAAAGGAGGCACGCGCAGGTGTTCAATGATGTCTTGTTCAGGCCACTCCCGCGCGCAGATCAGCTGACGGAAATGGCGGGACAACATCAAAAGCATCAGTTGGACCGGTTCTTTTTGCAATTGCAGGGTCTTCATAATCATTAAGGCTGCCGCCGCATCGCCTTGAGATAGGGCTGCGGTCAAGTCAAATATACTCCCACGCTGATCAGGACAGCAAACTGTCTCAATCAATTTCAAGTCAGCAGTCTTAAGCTGCGCCCATTGCATGTAGAGGCTAAGCTTCTTGAGCTCATTACTCAAAGCTGCCATATCCGAATCACAGCGGTAAATTAAGCTGTCTCTTGCCTCAGCCGTCAGGCGAAAGTCCGCTTGTCTGGACATTTGATCCAGTTTTTTGCCCAGGGCATAGCTATCAAGTTTATTGATCTCCGCAAGCAGACCTCCCGCCTCTGTTATCGCCCTGGGTAAGAGTTTAGACCTTAAGTCAACTTTGTCTTCCCAAAAGATCAGGCAGCTGGACGGCGGCAAGGCTGAAATGATTTGCTGCAGCTGCTTTTGCAGCGCCTCAGCCGGCCGGGGGGTGGTGAAATAGTGAGTCCGCCGCAGTAATATCAGCCGGCGGGGTGACAAAAAGGGCGGGGTCAGCAGCTGGCCTGATAATTTATTCAAATCCAGCCTGCCCGCATAACCTTCCAGATCCAGGCTTAAACAATCCAAATCAGCCATCTGGGGATCCAAAGCAAGCGATTTAATGTGATTAATCAGCTCTTGCTGCAAATATGTCTCATCACCGTAAATCAGATATACCGGCCTGAGTATTTGCTGACCAAGTTCATTAGTCAACTGCCCGTAAGCCGCCTGACTGTTGTTATTTTTACGCGAAGCCATCACCCGTTCCTCCCTGCTGATCTATTTTAGCACATGAGCTGCCGAGACAAGGCAGCAGGTTTCCCGCGCAGGATATCCAGGCAAGCTGCTGCCACCAGTAAGGACAAGCCCGCAAAGGCTGCCGTTTGCAGCTGCCCGCTATAACTAATTGTCAGCTCAGGATAATGGCTGGCTTGCGCTGCCAGCCACCGGAGTAAGCTTAGTCCCGCGCCCAGGCTGCGCTGCATCAGTCGTCTGAGCGGAAGCACTGCTGCCGCCAGCCCAGCCCAGGGGGCCAAGACAAATAAATATACCGAAAGCAGCCCCGCTAAAGGAACCGCCAGCAGGTTAAGCAACCCCGATAAAGCTGATACCTCTGAAGCAAACGCCATTTCAAAAGGCAATACCGCCACAGTTGCGAGCAGTTGTGCTTTAAGCATTTCTGCCACAAGATTGACATAAGGATAACTGCCCCAGGGCAGATTGCAGCGCCACATGACTTTTTCCGACCAGCTGCCCGGTGCAGGCCCCCACCGCCCGCCCATGTGGTGGCTTTTTTCAGCTAAAGTTAACAGAACACTGATGCTCAGTGACATCCTGAAGCCCCAGGACCAGGCCAGAGAAGGCTGGAGCAGCAAAATAATCAAAGCGGATTTGGCGGTCAGATCAGCACTGTTGTACGGCCGTCTCAATAACATAGCCGTCAAACTAAGCAGTTGGGTTGCGACAGCCCGGCTGACAGACGGATCAAATTCGCACACATAGCCGTAAAACACAAGCAACAGCATTTGCAGGACGATAACACGTCGGCTATGCTGGGGCCAGAAGCGCTGCCTGGGGGTAAGCAGCTGTAGTAATAGGGTGACATTTGCACCAGATACCACTAATAAATGGCTAAGGCCTGCCAGCCTGAAGGTTTCTTTGCTGCTGGTGCTCAGATCCTGGTCCCAACCAATGAGCATAGCCGCCGCCAGGTTTCCATTTTGCGATCCCAACAAGCTGATATAAGCTTGCGTCAGCCATTGCCTTAACTTTGCGATACGTTGCAGCAGCCAAAATAGAGGGAAACTTAGCCGGACCGGCTGCAGGCTGAGCTGGCGCTGGTGGCTGAGCCTGGCATAGTAAAATATGCCGTCAGACCAATAAGCTGCGGGCTGGTAAACCGCAGAAGCGGTTAATGGCTGCAGGTTGGCAGCTATTTTAAGAACCGTCCCCGGCTGCTGGTTAAGTTCAGCTTCCCCTTCCAGAAGTATTTTTATCCCGGCTTCACTTTGTGCAACCATCAGACTACGCTGACCATAAGCCCCGCTTTTTATGGACGCATCCAGGATCACCCAGTTTCGTTTAGCCAAAGCCGTAAGGTCAGTCCGACGACTCAGTCTGGCCGGATAATCAATCTTAACCGCCAAGACAATCGCTAACAGTAAAAGATAAAGCAACAGTTTGATCCGTGTGCTTTCATTAACCAGGAAACTTATTTTCCTTTTAAAGAGGGCTGTCGGAACAGCAGTAAGAGCTGAGTCGGGGGCCTGATTGAAGTGGTGAGAGATAAGCGTCATTAGGCCGACACAACCCAGGATAACGCATGGCAGCAGACATAACGGCGGCAGTTGCGACCAATTCATTGATTCCAAAAAGCCAGCCGTTAACATCAGGCAAAGCAAAAGTAAAACTGATGCCCTGCCCGGGCGGCAGCTAAGCCTGATATAAAAATGTCTCTTGTATATCCTCAATTGCCAGACCTGCTTCCTATGCAAATGACCTGCAGTTCAGGTAAAACTGCATTCATAAGTTTAACCAAGCATGGCAGCAACCGCGTAAAAAAAACATGGCAGCACACGGCAAAAACCGGCAAAGTCTGCTCTGCCCCCCACGCGGGCGTTATACCAGGACTAAGTTAGAGAAACCCCACGCCACAAGGGTTTCGCTGATTAAGTCCCGGCTTTTTATGCTTGAAAGCAGAACAACCAGCCTCAAGGGAGGTTAGGTCAGAGGCAACGAAGCCGTTTATCTTACGCTTGGTCGCCCGTATCCGGTAGTGTTATTCAGGCAACCGGTCGGCCAAAAAGCAAGGACAGGTGCAGTGCTTTGTCGCTCGTCTTAAAATACCGTGGGCAGAAACCTCGACATGCAGGTTCATGGCACTCGAGCTTTTAAGGTCGCGCTGAGAGCAGATGAACGGGCTGAGTTTTTGCTCGCTGAGGTTCTCTACGTTCTCAAACAGAAGCTTCACCTCGCGCGGGTCCGTCAGCGTGTGGAGCAGGCAATCATCCGGAATAAGCGGATCAAGGCCGCAAGTCTTCTTCAGTCGCTGGTGGTACTCCGGCGTAGTTCTTCGTCTTTTGGACTACAAGACTTTCCGGCAGATCGTCATAGTGGAAGTAGCCTACCCGGTACTTCGTGCGGGTAACGATACCAATCACCCTGACAGAGAGGGCTTTGCTCAGCCCAGGTTGGTACAAGCACAAGCACAAGCTTATGGGCACAAGCATCGCCTGATCCAAGCGGTTAATGCGGCTATGCCTTCGCCGCTGCGATTAGAAATGACAAATATATCAGATTTTTCTGGTTCAAAACCGGATTCGCGCAGCTGTTCGGTTATTAAACGAGTTTGCTGCAAGCGCTGACTGCGGCTGAGCTTATCCCCTTTGGTCAAAATAATAATGGCGGGTAAGGCTCTATCTGCCAAATAACTCAACATTTGCAAGTCCTGTTCCGACGGCAGCAGGCGCAGGTCCAGTAATAAAGCAACCGCCTGTATGGGTCTGTCCAGACTAAAGTACCGATCTACAAAGGAGGTAAAGCTCTTGCGCGCCTCTTTAGCCTTTGTATAGCCATAACCTGGCAAGTCAGTCAGATAGAAAGCGCTCCCGACCTTAAAATACAGAATTTGCTGCGTTTTTCCAGGGGTCTGACTGACCCGGGACAAGCGTTGCCCTGCCAGGGCATTAACCAAACTGGACTTGCCCACATTTGAACGGCCAGCCAGCACAATTTCCGGCAAGCCATCCTGCGGCAGTTCAGTTTCTTGCCGGACTGCTTTGATAAAGCGAACATTTTCCAGTATCTGGGCCATTTATTATATCCTCTTTTCCTAATCCCTTTGTTATCGCGAGCCTGGCGTTTTGCTATATTTTACAAGACCGGTTAGATTCTGTCTCCCTATCTTCACGCTCCCTCTGAATAAGGCTATAATCAAAACTGCCCGCAGACTCACTCAGGCACCGCCGCAACCGCGGCAGTTAGATTATTTTAGAGTCTGTATCGGCGCAAGATGATTTGAGGGAGAACCTATGATAGAGCATTTTTCTGCTTCTGCGCCATCCGCTGATTCAGTGACCTCCGCCAGCAGCCGCGACAGCGACAGCAACTATTATATCTATGATCAGTACGGTGATAATCTCATGGAACCGGTGGGGCCGGTCGGCATTATAGCCCTTAAAGGCAGCCGGGATTTCACGAGTCAGGTCAACCACTATCTGTACCAGCGGCGGACGGAATACTTAAAAAAGACTCCGGAGTACGTCAACAACAAGCCCGGCTTTTTAAGGCGCAATTATACCATTGACGCAGACTGCCAGCGCTTCAGTACCGGTGAGGGACGCGCGGTCATTAACAGCTCCGTCCGCGGCCACGACATTTTCATTCTTTGTGATGTCACCAATTACGCCTGTACCTACTCACTCTTCGGCCAGGTAAAGCGCATGACGCCGGATGAACACTACCAGGACTTAAAGCGGACGATCCTGGCCGTCAGCGGCAAGGCACGCCGGATCAATGTTATTATGCCATATCTTTATGAAGGCCGGCAGCACAAACGCAATGGCCGGGAATCTCTGGATTGCGCGTACATGCTGGAAGAACTGACCCGCCTGGGCGTAAGCAATATTATTACCTTTGACGCCCATGATCCTCATGTCGCCAATGCCGTACCCATTTCCGGATTTGAAACCATCCCAACCACTTACCAGGTGATTAAAGCGCTCAAACGGATTAAGCCAGACTTGCATAATGTCAATGATAATCTGATGGTCATCAGCCCGGATGAGGGCGCCTTACAGCGGGCCATGTATTATGCGACCATGCTGGGCGCTAAACTGGGTACCTTTTATAAGCGCCGCGACTACACCCGGATTGTAGACGGCCGTAACCCTATCCTGAATCATGAATTTCTGGGCGTGGATATCACTGGTAAAAATATCCTGATTGTTGATGATATGATTGCCTCCGGTGATTCAATGCTTGATATTGCCCGGGAAATGAAAAAGCGGAAGGCTCAAAAGGTCTACTGTTCGGCCAGTTTTGCGCTCTTCACCTCCGGATATGAACGTTTTGACCAGGCTTATAAAGAAGGCTTATTCGATAAGGTGTTCTCCACTAATCTCACTTATCGCGAGCCGCAACTTTTATCCCGGCCCTGGTTTGTGGATGTCAACATGGCCAAATACGTTGCTTTATTAGTGGACGCTATTAATCACGACGCCTCTTTATCCGCCCTGATTGATCCGACAGCCAAAATTCATCGTCTCTTGGCCAATTGACCGGGCCTGCAACATGTTCAACTACATCAAAGGAGATTTATATGTCTGCTCAAAATAATCAGCCCTTAACGGATCAGACTCAAAGCTTGATCCATCGCGGCAGTGCCTATACTGATTACAATCCGTCCGGACTCATCACGGCTAAAACCGCCGGTCCGGTGGGCCTGGTCACGTTGCCGGGCAGCTGTGAGTTTGTTGAGGCAGTGAACCGCCATTTATTTAAGCGGCGGATGGACTACCTTAATGACGGTAACTGGACCCACCTTGAGGAAGGCTTGATTCGCGACAGTTATATCATTCCCACTTCTTCAGTGCGTTTTTCCTCCGGAGAAGGTAAAGGACAGTTTGACGCCAGCGTCAGAGGCCATGATCTGTTCATCTACTGTGATGTCACCAACTATTCAGTACATTTTGAGTTGTTTGGTCATGATGTCCCGATGGGGCCGGATGACCATTTTCAGGATCTGATTCGCATTATCCTGGCAGCTACCGGTAAGGCAAACCGGATTAATGTGATCATGCCGTTCTTGTATGAAGGCAGGCAAAATATCCGATCCGGCCGGGAATCGCTGGACTGTGCCTATATGCTCAAGGAGTTGAGCGGTCTTGGGGTTGACAATATCATTACCTTTGATCCGCATGACCCCAGGATTGATAATTCCCTGCCGGCTAAAAGTGTTGAATCCATCCCGGTCAGCTATCGCTTGATTGAGTCCTTTCTGAAGCACTATCCCGATATCAGACTGGAAGGCGATAAGTCCCTGATGATTGTCAGTCCGGATGAACTGGGGATGAAAAGAGCCATGTTCTACGCCTCCATTATGGAGCTTCCCTTTACTACTTTTTATCGGCAGCGTGAAGTTAATATCAAAAATGACCGGGCACAAGGCGAAGTGGTGGATTTTCTGTTTTTAGGCGATTCTCCCGAGGGCCGGGATGTTGTGATCATAGATGATATGATTGTGACCGGTTTTTCCATGGTTGAAACAGCGAAGCGTCTCAAAGCTATGAAGGCCAGACGAGTTTTTTGTCTCTGTTCCTTCCCTTTATTTGTTGACGGGATCGAAAAAATGCGCCAAGCCTGTGAACAAGGATTAATTGATCATATTTTTGGCACGAATCTCATTTACCGGCGGCCGGAGCTGCTGGCCTCGGACTGGTACACCGATGTGGATTTGGCCTATTTCTGCGCCCTGCTGACCGATGCGATCAACCATAATGTATCCATTAGCAAACTCATTAATCAATCTGAGGAAATCAAGCGGTTGATCAATGAACATAAGGACATACAGCAGTTTATGAAACTGGCAGACTAAGGGCCGCCAGGGTCTGGCAACGGAGGTTAGCCGGTGTCAGGCCCAAACGGAACCGGCGCAAAAAAGCGGCGGCCGGTTTGGGGCCGCCGCTTTTTTTTTGGCGGACTTTCCTCAAGGTGTTGCGGCAAAAGCGGGCGCGGTCAGGACAGCAGCAGCCCGGCTGGCGCCAGCAGGATCAAGCCAGCAAGCCATCCAGGAACTGTTTGATATTACCCAGGTTCATGGTAATCCAGGCCAGGCCGTAACCCAGCAAAGCAAATATGATCAAAAAAATCAGGTGGCCCAGGAAATGGCGGATCCGGTCCCAGGTCGTATAGGGGCGGTAGATAAGAGGCGCCGGCGTGGCGGTTGCCGGACCAGGCGTTGCCGGACCGCGGTACTGGGGGTTTGCGGCTTCACCTGCTGAGACAGACGCCGGAGGATAGGGCGCAGCATTGGGGTTGACGTAGGGCTGGTCATAGTAGACCGGTATGTCGGTCTTTTTTTGCGCGTAAACTGCGTCTCGCTTTCCGCGGTTATTTTTTTTATTCATCTTTTTTCTGTCATCATCCATAGCTGTGCTAATCTCCACATCCGCATCCTGCTGTTTAGCTTGCTGGCGCAGTTTTGCGTCTGCTTTAGCTTTATTAAACCGTTCCCATTCGTCATCGGTTAACTGATAGCGCGTGGGGTCGGGAATCCGGTGTACCTCGGGTCTGATGGCCCGGAACTCAGCCGTCTTGCTCCCGGTGGCGCCGGCGACTGGCGGCGAGAAAGGACTGGCAGCAGCCCGATTTTCAGGGTCAGGCGCCACGGGAATATGAGCCGGCCTTAAGTCGGGCTTATCCGCTAAGGCTTCTGCCGCAGTTGGTTGAGGCTGAGTTGAGACCGTCGCCGGATCAAGGCGCCGGACTCCCGCCAGTGCGGCTGATTTCAAAACCTGATTGGAGGGGGCAGCAGCCGGATCCGCCAGGACGGCTGAGGGTGTGGCTGCTGCGGCTGGCCGGATAGTCTGGCTCTCCGGCTTCGCCTGGGTCAAGGTCTTGGGAGGCATGGCTGTCAGGACAAACGGCGGCTTAAGCACCGCCTGCGGGAAAGCCGCCTGATTAGCTGCAGTTTCCTGTATTTCAAGCATAATCAAGGTAGCGTTATCCTTACCGCCCATTTGCAAGGCCTCTTCCAGAATCTGGTTAGCCTGGTGGTTTATCGCGTGGTCAGAGAGCAGCGCGGTCCTGATTTGCTCCAGCGATAGCATATCCGTGATCCCGTCACTACAGATCAGGATTTTATCCCCCGCCTGAAGGATGATCTGCGGGGACAGACTGGGCTGTAAAGCCCGCTCTTCCGCAAATAAGCCCAGATGCTGAGTGAGGCGGTGCCGCTCGGGATGCCGTTCGGCCTCCTCCGCTGTGATAACCTCCATATCCACCAGTCTCTGCGCATGATTATGCCTGGTCGTCAGGGGATACATCTGCCGGTTCCGGAACAGGTAAGCCATGGTATCGCCAATATTTATTGCTTGCAAAACCCCCTGATAAACCATCAGGGCTGTAAAGGTCGCCCCCATACGCAAGCCTTCATTTTGGCGGATATACTGGCACATCGTTTCATTGGTTCTCAATATATAATGCTGCATCAGTTTGGGAAAGGCAGTGATACCCGCCTGACTGAGACGATCTTCCAGCACCTTAAGCCCTGATGCGGCAATGAATGAGGCCTGCTCACCCAGCGCTTCCCCACCCATTCCGTCGCAGACCGCAAATAAACAGGCGGAAGACCCCTCAGTCAGTTGCGTGCTGAATTTAGTCTGGGCTTCACTGGGAATCCGGCACTCATGATTAAAGTAAAGATTATCTTCATTGTTCTGCCGGTTCCGGCCTACATCTGAAACGGCAATGCCGACAAATTTCATACGTACCTCCTCATTCTCCAAGCCGTTGCCTTGAGGCTCAGTCTTCAAAAATGAAGTCATGCAGGCGAGGTAATTCACTGTCCCAGTCCACAATCATATTCCAGTTATCTTCATTAGTCTGGTAGTAACCATCTTCGGGGATGCGCATCTGTTCAAAGTTTCCCAACAGGTTGATATTCTTCAGGCCAAGCGAGAGCATGTCCGCCTGGGTCAGATTGGTTTCAATATGGCCCAAACCTTCATTTACTGTCGACAATTTTTCCGGCAGGCTTTGCGCCGAAAATTTCTCCAGCATTTTAATGACCACCGTTCTCTGTCTGGCCGTCCTGCCCTGGTCATTGCCAATGCTGCGAATACGGGCCCAGGCAATAGCCTGCTTGCCGGTTACGGTCTGGGTGCCGGCGGCAGCTAAAGCCCCATCATCATCCGCCAGTCCTGAGATCCGGTTGACTTCGACCATATTGTCGTTGACATAGGGCAATTCTTCCTCCGTTATATCCAGTTCAATCCCTCCGACCTGATCAATCAAGTCAGCGGCACTCCAAAAATCAAACATCATGAATTTCTGAATATCTAACTGGTAATTTTGATTAATCGTATTGATCATCAAGCCCACACCGCCATATGCATAGGCCGCATTCAATTTTGTCGCCTCATCCTCATATCCGGATATGGTCACCTGGGTGTCTCGCATCAGTGAAGTCAGCTTCACGGATTTGGTTTTTCTGTTTAAGCTCATAACCATCATACTGTCTGAACGAGAGGTAGTGTCATCCTCACCGCGCGAGTCCACCCCAAAAATCAGGATATTGGTCACCTGACTGTCCATCTGATCCACCGCCTGAATAGGATAATCGCTGGGAGCATAGACTTTGACGACGCCGCCATCGCCCTCCACATCCCCCACGGTCAGGTCCGTGCCGCTGTCGGTGCCATCATCACCGGAAACGGTTTCATCCCCACTGATGACCGGCACGCTGACAAAACCAGGCTTGCCCAGCATATTCCAGATATAGCCCGAAAAGCCCAGAAATAAACCCAGGATCACCAGGAATACTCTTAGTAAATAGAAACCTGCTCCCCGCGGTTTTTCAGGCAGATTTCGGATCTGATCTTTGGTATATGGCTGTTGATATGCTTGTCTTTGAGACATAAATTTACCTCTGATGATTGTTAGGATTCATACCTGGCCGCGCCTTTAGGCAAACGCTCCATCAGATCCTCCGGCGTAAGATTCGTCAGACCTTTATCTTTACGGTATTGCACGATTCGGTAATAGTCCTCAATGTAATCAACTTCACCCCAGAAGCAAGGCTTGATATCCTTAACGTAGATCTTCTTTTGGCCAATAGCGGAGTAAAGTACATTCTCCCACCAAACCTGATGCTCCTGCCGGGCGATCATATCTTCCAGGCGTTTTTTGAACCAAGCCTGAATGTCCTGTCTGAGCATGGCAATTCCAACATACTCACCGGTAATGTCAGGCATTTTCAGCCCCTTGCCATGCTTAACCAGGCAGTCTTGTTCCCACTTAAACAGGTAATCGCCTTCTTCCAGTCTGGAACTGTCAGCCAGCATCAGCGGGATACGCTGATCTGCCAGCATGGCGTTAAGGATATCTTCATCCCAATAAACATCCGCATTGCCCAGAATCAGGTCCTGCCCATCAATCTCCTGGCGGGCAAACCACAGCGAAGCAATAGAATTGGTCACATCATAAAATGGGTTTTCGTAATAAGTAACCGGCAGGCCGGTCAGGACCTCCTGGATTACCTCTCCCCGGTAGCCTAACACTAACACGACTTTTATGTCGTGCGCCAGCAGCATCTCCACGGTATGTCGGATCAAGGCAGTCCCCCCTACATCCAACGTGCATTTGGGATTTGACCCGATATGGCGGGAAATACGGCTGCCGCGGCCGGCTGCCATGAGAATTGCTTTCATCTTCTGCCTTCTTTCCTTTGTTTTGATAATCACTAATGCCAGCTGACTGCCGCGCCCAGTCGGTGCGCCAGTCGATCTGAAATAAGGGCCTCAGTCTGCGCGGACCCGGGGAGGCAGGATCAGGCCAGCCGGGTTTTCAAAGCGGCGATCAGGGCGTCATAATCAGTCCTGACCAGGTGCCCCATATGACCGACCCGCAATAAATTATGCGCCAGGGTGCCGCCATTGGGCGTCACAACTAAACCAGTCTGGTCTTTTAAGTCCACAAATAAGTCATGGGCATCAAGGGCGCCGGTCAGCAAGGGCGTTAAGGAATTGGATAAGGTATAGCCAGGCACCCGCAGGCCAGGCAACTGTCTGATCTGCTGTCTGAAATATGCCGCCAGGCTTGCACGCTGGTTAAGCTCCGCCTGCAGGCCAAGCTGGTCCAGCTGCTGCAAGCGGTAGGCCAGCTGTTCCAAAACGGATAAGGCTGGGGTAAAAGGCGTCTGGCCCCGTTTCATATTGTCTAAGGCGCGGCTCAGGCTCAAATAAAAGCAGCGCGAGGGCTGATCAGTCAAACGTTCCGCTATAATCCGCGGCGACAGTGCTAAGAGGGACAAGCCAGGTGACAAAGCCAGCGCTTTTTGCGAGGCAGTTAAAATAACATCAGCCCCACAGCCAGTCATATCAAGCGGGTCACATAAAAAGGAACTGACAGCGTCTACAATGAGATAAAGTCCCTCATGGCGGCAAAAGCGGCCTGCCATAGTCATATCATAACGTTTGCCCAATGATGTTTCCGCCTGCTGCATCAACAGGGCGGTAAACCCCGCCTCGCGATATGGCTGCAGTCGCTCCTCAGTCAGATCAGCATCAAAGGGCAGCTGTAAAGCGACATAAGGAATCCGGTAAAGCTCACACAACTCCGCAAATCGATGACCAAAGCTACCGCCGTCTATAACCAGAGCTTTATCCCTGTCCGGATTAAGAATACTGGTGACTGCGGCCTCCATAGCCCCGGTTCCGGAAGCGGTCATAAAGACCCCCCTGGATTCAGGCGGCGCGTTCAGCAGCCGCAAAAACTGTGTTTCCATCTGCAGCATTTGCTCAGAGAATTCAGCCGTACGAAAATACGGCAACGGTCTGGCGCCTGCTTCCAATACAGCCGGATCCATTTGGACCGGACCGACAGTAAAAAGCTTCATCCTAATCTCCTTTGGCATTTCTCCCGTCTATTATAGCAAACAAAAACCTGGGATATATTAAGATTTCTTAGCCGTGGAGCTAAAGCTGCGGCTCGGGCCGGCTGCTTTGCCCAGGATCAGGCAGCTGGTCCGGCCGCCTGAATTTACGGCGGTCTGGCGTACTGGTACCGGTATCCGCTGAATTTAGCGTTTGTTGTGCCTTTTCTATTGGCAATACGGCTGACATAGCATAAAATAAGGAACGTTATCAAAATGACGTTATAAAACATCCTTAAAATTCAAGGATAAATGAGGCGGATAAAATTCATGTCAATTTTTCATCATTCTGTACTATCTAAACTAAAACCTGATGCCAGTCTGTATTTTGTAGGCATAGGCGGTATCAGTATGTGTGGTTTGGCTGAACTGACCAAAGCACAGGGCTACAATATTTCTGGATCGGACCTGCATGCCAGTGAGCATACAGAGCATTTGCAGCAGATTGGGATACCGGTTAAGATTGGACAAACCGCGGCTAACATAGAGCAGGCCCGGCCAGATCTTTTGGTCTACTCTGCGGCAGTGCCCCTGGATAATCCTGAACTGCTCCGCGCCCGGGAACTTGGCATACCCTGCGCTGAACGGGGCGATTTTTTAGGCTGGCTGACCCGTGAATTTAACCGGGTGATTAACATAGCCGGAACTCACGGTAAAACCACCACCACCGCCATGACTTCATTGATTTTACTGGAAAACGGCTGTGAACCCACTGTCCATTTAGGCGCGCAGTTTGCGCCCTTTGGGGACAGTACGGTGCATCTGGGCAAAGCCAGTGACCTGTTGGTTTCTGAGGCCTGTGAGTATAAGCGTTCCTTTCTCCACTTTGTCTCCACCACAGCGGTTATCCTGAACATTGACGGGGACCATCTGGACTATTTTGGCACAATAGATAACGTTATTCAGGCTTTTGCGGTTTTTGCGGATCAGACCAGGGATGGCGGCGATCTGATCGTTCCCTTTAACGGACCGCATATGGATCAGATGCTGCAGCAGCTGCAGGATATCCGGCGGCAGGAGGGGCGGCCGCTGCCCCGGATATACACTTTTGGCGGCAAGGCTCCAGGCGGGCAAGCTGCCCAACCTGATATTTACTACGATAACCTGATCTATGTTAAGGGACTTCCGCATTATGATGTCATCAAAGACGGCCAGTTTTTTGCGCATATTGAGCTGAATGTGCCTGGCCTCCATAATGTGATGAATAGTCTGGCGGCTATAGCTGCGGCTGCTGCCAATGGCGCTGATGCCGCTATTTGTGCGAAGGTCCTGGCCGAATACCAGGGAGCGGAAGGCAGATTTACGCATAAAGGCAATTATAAGGGAGCGGCCGTCATTACGGATTACGCTCACCACCCGACTGCTGCGCGGGTCACCCTTGAAGCCGCCAGCAGAGTACCTCATCACAAGCTTTGGGTGGTGTTTCAGCCCCTGACCTACGGCCGCGTAAAGGTCCTGTTTGATGATTTTGTTTCGGTTTTGAAACCGTTAGCTGATGTGAGCCTGGTGGAGATATATTCTGACCGGGAAAAGGAAACCTTAGGGATGAGTTCCAGGCTTTTGGTTCAGGCCATCAATGCAGCCGGCGGCCACGCCAGGTTTTACGACGGCTATCCTGAGGTGCATGAACACTTAAAGGCAGTCGTCAAGCCAGACGACATGATTCTCTTTCTTGGGCCTGAAGATGTCAGAGCTTATGGTGACCGGCTGGTAAGAGAGCCTGAAGCCCAAAGCTAAAGCGCGGGAAACGTAAGTCGCGCTGGAACGGGTCTTGATCTTAGCCTCGGCCTTGAGCTTAACCGGGCCCCCGGCCTGGGCCAGTTTCTGTCAATGTACGGTTAAACAAAACAGGCAGTTGTCCTGAGACAGCTGCCTGTTTGTGACGTTGCGCCTGGCCTGACCGGTTTCAGGATGCAGGTGAAGGCTGCGGTCCGCCAGAGTTCAGATTGCCCAGGACGTCTTCCTTGACGGCCGGAGGCTGAGGCGTGTGATCCGTCTCGTTAGCCGCGGGAGCAGATTGACTGATTTTGCGGTGAATCGCCTGAATCGCTTCGTCCCGCCCAGCATTAACCGCGTCAGCCGCGCGCTGCTCCGCCGTCGTATTCGTTTCATACAAAAGCTCAAATTCCTGGCCTTCAATCTTTTCTTTTTCAAGCAGGACATGACTCAGAGCTTCCAGCACCTGGCGCTTATCTTTAAGGATGCACAATACGTCCGTATAGGCTTTATCCAAAATAGCCTTAATCTCTTCATCAATAACGCCAGCCAGTTCGTCACTATAGTTTTGCACATGGCCGTAATCACGGCCCAAAAAGACCTCATCTTCATGCGCAAAAACCATATTGCCCATCCGCTCACTCATGCCATACTTAACGACCATATCGCGCGCGATTTCATTACAGCTTTGCAGGTCCGAACTTGCGCCGGTACTAACCTCGCCAAAAATAATCTCTTCAGCTGCCCGGCCGCCCAAAGCTACCATAATCTGAGCCAGCAGTTGCTTTTTGGTCATGTAATAGACGTCTTCATTGGGCTTATGGGCGGTGTAACCGCCCGCGCCGCCCGCCGGAATAATGGAAACCCGCTCCACCCGGTCGGTCTCCGATACACTCCGCAGGACAATAGCATGACCGGACTCGTGATAGGCGGTCAGACGCCGTTCCTTTTCATTGATAATCCGGCTCTTTTTTTCCGGCCCCAGCATGACCTTGAACACGGCTTCAGATATATCCTGGGCTATCACCTGCCTGGCTCCGCGTCTGGCTGCCTGTAGCGTCGCTTCATTCAACAGGTTGGCAAGATCAGCGCCGGTAAAACCGGGGGTAATTTTGGCAATTTCGGCCAGATCAACATCCGAAGCCAGGGGTTTATTGCGGGCGTGAACTTTCAAAATCGCTTCCCGGCCTTTAATGTCCGGTCTCATGACTGTCACCCGGCGGTCAAAACGGCCGGGGCGCAATAAAGCCGGATCCAGGATATCCTGACGGTTCGTCGCCGCAATTATGATGACATCCTGGTTATCACTAAAGCCATCCATCTCAACTAACAGCTGGTTAAGCGTCTGCTCACGTTCATCATGACCGCCACCCATCCCGGCGCCCCGCTGACGGCCGACCGCGTCAATTTCATCAATAAAAACGATAGCCGGAGCATTTTTTTTGGCGGTCTCAAACAGATCGCGCACCCGGCTGGCGCCAACGCCGACAAACATTTCCACAAAGTCAGATCCGGAGATAGAAAAAAACGGTACGCCGGCTTCACCTGCTACGGCCTTGGCCAACAATGTTTTACCGGTACCGGGAGGGCCGACCAGCAGGATGCCCCGGGGAATCTTGGCGCCTAAGTCCGCATACTTAGCAGGATTTTTAAGAAAGTCCACCACTTCCTGCAGTTCATGTTTTTCCTCTTCGGCACCGGCAACATCTTTAAAGGTTACCTTATTGCTGGATGGGTCGTTTAAACGGGCCCGGCTGCGGCCAAAATTCATGGCGCTTTTACCCTCGCCGCTCTGGTTTTTATACATCACCCAGACAAAGAAAGCCATGGAACCGACCATAAGCAAGAGCATGATGGCATTTAGCCAGACCGACAGATCCGTAGGCTCCTGATACGTATAGGATACACCGCTGTCTTCCAGGTGCCCCAGCAAGGACTCCATCCAGTAGGGGGAAATATTCTGCTGGATGACTGTCTGGCCGCTGGGTAAGGCATCCTTCAGTTGTAATTGTACTAAGGTACCCTTTACAACGACGCTCTCCACCTTGTCCTCATCAATATACTGCACCAGGGTGGAATAAGGAATGTCAGTTGAGGTCTGCCGGGGATTAAAGAAAAGCGCAAACAAAACAATAATGATAAAGACAATAATATAAAACGAAAACCCTTTAAAGGGACTGCGGCGGTTATTACTATTCATCAGAGTCCTCCTCATCAGCCAGAACACAAAGATCCGGAAGGTTGCGGTAACTGCGGTTAAAGTCCAGGCCATAGCCGACCACAAAGCGATCCGGCACGACCTGCCCGCAATAATCAGGTTCAAGCGCGACGGTGCGGCGCGACGGTTTATCAAAAGCGGTACAGATTTTCAAACTGGCCGGGCCTCTGGTTTGCAGCAAATTTTTAAGTTTCAACAGGGTCAGGCCCGTATCAATAATATCTTCAACAATGATAACGTGACAGCCGGTAATGTCTTCATCCAGATCTTTGTTAATCCTGACGACGCCGCTGGACTTGGTATCATTGCCGTAACTGCTGACCGCAATAAAATCGACCTTGACCGGAACAGTTATGTAGCGGACCAGATCAGCCAGGAATATAAACGCGCCTTTAAGCACGCCCACAATCAGTATCTCCTTGCCGGCATAATCCCGGGAAATTTCCCCGGCAACCCGCCGACACATTAAATCAATATCTTTTCGGTCAATAAGAACTGACTCAACCACTTTTGTCATTAAACCCTATCACTCCTGATCCTGGCTTTTAATCAAATTATCTGGCAGTTGCCAGCAAAGCAGATCCCTAAAAGCCTCCGGTTGCCGCCGGCTGCGGAAAAGACCCGGAATAAAATCCACCTCCCGGTCTTTTACGATTAAACAAATTTTGTCTCTCAATTCAGGCCAAATTTGTTTTTCCTGCAAATATTTTTTCAGGCTTTTATGAAAGCCCGCGGAGCCATCCCAAAACAGCAACTCATCACCGCTGCGGCGGGTTCTGCAGTTGAAGCAGCTCAGCAAACGCTTTTCCACCAGCCATGTCGAATTATTATAGCGAACTCCATCCTGCATATCAATTGCATCAGATACCCTCTCCAGCTTAAATGATGCTTGTTTTAGCGCCTGACCGGCTGTTTGTACGGGCGCGTCACATTTAGTCAGCCACAGGGTATAGTTGCCGTCATTCAGAAAGCCTGTGTAGTCTCTGAGTTCAGCAGCGTGCCATAACCGGCAGATACCGGAGTGAACCGCATACTTCAGGCCTCTGGGCAGAGTTCTTGCGGGGTGACCAACCTGCGGCCAGTCCATAAGGGCCCGGTCCAAAGCCAGGATATCGGCCGCGGTCACATCTTTACGACCGGCCTGCCATTGGCCAAGGCACCGGCGGATCAGCCGCCTCCTGAGGGCTGTGGGGGCAGCCTGGTATACGGGGATATCCAGCAACACGTACAGTAAGGATCCCTCAGTCCCTTTAATCAGGCGGACAGCGCGGGCAAACAGACCCTCAGTCTGGGCCTGCAAAAAGGCCTGATCCTCCTGCAACAATAAAGCGGTAGCAGCAATCCGGTCACTGACCTGCGGGTCAAAAAGGTCTCGCAGCAAAGGCAGCAGGACGAGGCGCAGCTGGTTGCGCCGGTAGGACAAATCCTGGTTGCTCTGATCCTCCTGAAAGGCTAAGCGCCGGGCCTGAGCGTAAGCCTGAAGTTGCTGCCGGCTGATGCCCAGCAGCGGACGGAGTAAGCGTCGGCCCGCGTCAGCCGCCGGCATCCCACTAAGGCCGTCCAGACCGCAACCGCGGCCTAACTGTAGTAACAGCGTTTCAGCCTGATCGTCTGCGTGATGAGCGGTCACGATCCAATCAGCCGGCCAGCTTGCGCGGCACTGAAATAAAAACTGATAGCGAGCCTCCCGGGCAGCGTTTTCGCTGGCCAGTTTGGGTTTGTCCATGGGCCAGCTGCCCACCTTCAGTGGCAGGTTTCGCGCGCTTGCCAGGCCGCGCACAAACTGTTCGTCCTGATCACTGTCAGCCCCGCGGATTTTATGGTTATAGTGGGCTAAGCCAAGCGTGAAGTTCAGTTGTGGTGCCAGGGCTTGCAATATATCCAGCAGGCATACTGAATCCAGGCCGCCGGATATAGCCAGGACAAGGCGACAGGGAAAGACAGCGTTTAAGCACAGACCAGACGCCACCTGCTGTCTGACTGACCTGATCAGGCTTTCCTCCGCCATTCGGCTGAGTTTTTTGGCAGCCGGACTGCCCGCAGCCGGCAGCACGGCTTTGGTCGGCCTCATTCCAGTTCA
>JAQWFM010000094.1 GCA_028704415.1 Oscillospiraceae bacterium
ATGCCCGTAACGATTTGACCGATGCCTTACACAAACAAGCCGGGTTCCGCACAGACTATCAGGCACTGACACTTCAGGAGATGAAAAAAGTGATCGCCAAAACCAAGAAGCCATAAATATTACTACATTTTCATGATCCTCTTAATTCCCTGAAAGGCCCATTCTGCAGGCCTTTCAGGGATTTTTCTCTCTCCAAACTGTCAAACTCGGGAATGTATGCTGTATGCACGATAAATACAATGCACGGCACGAAAAATTAACAATATATTTAACTTTCTTCAAATGGAAAAGTAAATGCGATGGGTAGGAGCGGGGGGTGTTGCATTTCATAGCGCGAATGTGTTCCCTCAGCTGTCCAGCCCTCTCTCAGGCGCCCTATGTTTGTAATGCCTGTACCAACCAGCACCGCTGTCGCTTAAACAAAGTTTATTATGATGCGCTGTCTGCCCATGAGAGCTATAAAAAGCACCTGCGGAACAGTCGTTCCGGTTGTCCCTTTTCTGAGGAAAACTTGAGAACCCTGGATGAAATCGTCACCCCTGGCTTACAAAAAAAGTAGTCTCTTCATCACATTTACGTCTCCCACAAAAATGAAGTCATTTGCAGTGAACGGACCTTGTACACCTTGATTTACGATCGCAAACTGAGTTGCCAGAAACTGGATTTACCCCGGGCCGTGCGTTATCGCCCCGGCGGACGAAAAAACCTCATAAAGTGGATGCGGCCTGTCCCGTGGGCCGGACCTAGCTTTGGCGACCGGGTAAACTGGGATGTCTATCCGGATCCTGGCATCGATCTGCAGCAATACCAGATGATTCCGCTTTTGCTGCAGCCTCTGATTGAAAATGCCATTACCCATGGCCTGGAGCAGCGCAAGCATAACGGCCATATCCGCCTGCCCGGTATGGATGGTACCAAAGTGATTCAGAAAGCCCGCGAAATGGGCTTTAGCGGCGAAGTCATTTTCCTTACGGCCTATTCAGATTTTGCCTACGCTCAGCAAGCCATCCGTTACGGCGCAGCCGGCTATTTGATCAAACTGAAAAATGACTTTGCCCGTTTGCTGATGTCTGGCGCAGAGGAAAGCGGAGAAACGCAAGTGCGGGGGATAGAAGCGCTGCAGATTGACCAGCAACAGGTGCTGTTGCTGATGTCTCCTGCCGCAATCAGCCGCTTTCAAGCTTGGATCGGGCATTTGCAGGAACGCTTTGAAAAAAACTCCTATATGGATTCAATATTCTTTGTCTATGGCGAAGTTGTACCGCAGCTTGGTGATATCGGCCGTTCCTACCACCAGTGTCAGGAGCTGATTCGCCGCCGCTTTTTTTGCAGTGAGAATCAACACATGTTAGCCTATCTTGACCTGCCTGTCAGGGATCATCCCCGTCAGGCGGTAGATGACGCGCTGTGTACCAAGCTCAGCCAACTAACTTATGACTATCTGCAGCTGCGCCAGGCTGAACGCATCCGTGGCGTTTTGGTGACGCTAGGCCAGCTGCTTTATGAAAATGATCTGGCAGGTCTGCCCGGCAAGCATGTGCTGATAGATTATTTCCTGCAGATCAAGCAGAAGGTTATCAGCGGGCATGGTCCAGGCGTGGCGGAGCTTTTTGACAGCAACAGTGCCATTATTAACTTGATTGAGGGCCGGCACTATTTGTATGAAATAACGGCTTACTTTAACCAGCAATTTGAGCGGATCATGGCCCGGATTGGCGTGAGTTCCGGTGACAATGTGATTGAGAGCCTGCTGCAATATGTACAAGTCAATTATGGCAGCAAACTGACCTTGGAGCAGTTAGCTGGCCAGTTTGGCTACAACAGTTCTTACCTGGGGCGCTTATTTGCAGAAAAACAAGGCTGCTCCTTTAACCATTATCTGGAAGCTTACCGGATTGATCAGGCCAGGCAATTGCTGAAACAAACTACGCTGAGAATATATGAAATTGCGGAAAAGACGGGTTTTAAATATACTGATGATTTTACCGCTAAGTTTAAAAAGCACGTGGGCTGTACCCCGCAGCAGTATCGCCGGCGGCAAGACTTGCCCGCGGCGCGCGCTCCGGATCATCAGGAGCAGCATTAACGGGTTAGGATATATAGCAAAACCGTAAATAAATCATCAAAGCTTTTTATCCGCAGCCCGGCTGCTGCCAGGATGACTATAATTAATAATTATGGATGCCGCAGTGAGCTAAATGGTGCAGACGCAGGAGCCCTCAGGCGGAGGCTTAGCGCTTGCCCGGTTTAGCTTGACTGACAGCCCATAGCCAGGCGCCTGGCACTAACAGCGAAATGAGGATCAGATGCATGAAAAGACTGTGCGGCACGGTGGTTCCCTTGATTACGCCTTTGACTTCAGACGATCAGATGGATATTCCCAGTCTGGAGCGGCTGGTGGAGCACTGTATCAGCGGCGGGCTGCAAGGCCTGTATCCCTGCGGTACCACGGGGGAGATGATGTATCTCACGGTGGCGGAACGACAACTAATCGCGGAAACGGTCGTCCGGCAGACCCGGGGACGGCTCCCGGTCTTTATCCAGACCGGAGCCTGGAATCAGGCCGATACCCTGGCGCTGTCCCAACACGCGGCAGCGATTGGCGCCACTGGGATTGGCGTGGTGACGCCGGTTTTCTACAAGCTGAGTGACCAGGGCCTCCTGGCTTTTTACCAGGCAGTGGCGGCCGCAGTCCCGGCTGATTTTCCCATCTATCTTTACAGTATTCCACAAAACGCGGTTAATGATATCAGCCCGGCGCTGGCCAGCCGGATCGCGGCGGCTTGCCCTAATGTGGTAGGGATAAAGTACAGTTACCCGGATATGACCCGGTTGCAGCAGCTCATGCTGATCCGTCAGGGCCAGTTTAGTGTGCTGGCTGGTCCGGATCAGCTCTTTGAAGTAGTCTGCGCGGCTGGCGGAGACGGGGTGGTGAGCGGTAACGCTCAGTGTATTCCAGAGCATTACGCCAGTTTATGGCAAGCCTTGCAGCAGGGTGATTACCCGCGGGCGACTAAGCTGCAGCGCCGGACCAACATGCTTAACGACATCATGTGCGCAGTTAATAACATCGCCGCTTATAAGGTGATTTTGCAGGCCGAAGGGGTGATTACCACCACCAAAATGCGCCGACCGATGGAGAATCTGCGGCCGGCGCAGGAACAGGCGTTGCTGCGGCAGCTGCAGGCCTGGCACTACCGACAGGTGGAGCTTTAAGCGCGGGCATCAGACCGCCCGCATAGCTTAGGTGACCGCGCCCCATAAAAATACCGGTGCTGTAGCTCAGCTCCGGCTATAGGCTTTGTTGCTTAACCTTGCGTTTGCTGTGAACTAAAGCCCCCCGGCTTTGGAGCAGCCCCCTGCTTGCTTTACTCAGAGTTATAATAAGCTCAATCACCACAACACAGCATCGTGTAAGAGGCAAGTGCATGAACCCGGATATTCTCCAGGCCATCTTAAAATTCCGGGATGATCGCAACTGGAGACAGTTTCATCATGCTAAAGATTTGATTATTTCATTATCTCCGGGAGCAACTGCGTTACTGGAGCTTTTTCAATGCTCAGGTGCGGAATTGGAGTGCCAGGATAAACTGCATGCTGCCAGTATATACGTGTGGACATGAAAAGATGAACATCTTACAATCGATATCATAAAGCAAAGGCGTACACGGACCATTATCGCGAGCTTTACACATCGTGCTACCTTGAGACGGTGAGAAAAATATACAATCAGCCAGCGGAAATCCTGTTTGACGCGGAGAACGTCTATTGGCTGGCCGACTGACTTTGCCCACAGGGCGGCGGTCCCAAACGCTCTGTTAACGAGGCCTGGGTAAAATACGATTTGCAGAAGCCAAAAGAGAGGGAATGATTTATGAGCAAAAGCAAGGCACAGAGGATTTTTGAGAAATATAACCCTGCCGCTGCGGTAACCCGCTGTCCGAACGGGCGCGCCCCCTTCCGCAAATTGCTGGATCTTTACGCAAAGGCGGCTGTGAACCTTTACGGCGTCATTTCCATCAAAGAATTTGCAGAAATAATCAACCGTCAAAATACAGAAAAGACGACTCCCCACGAGATCTTCACCCTGCTGCTGCCGGTCGTGTTGAAGCACAAATGGTATTGCTTTTATAAAGAGTACATCGTTCACTACTGGGCAATCGACGACTTCGAGTATGCTGACTTCTGGCTCATGGAGCAAGGCGACAAGCCAAGGTTCATCCCCCCAAAAGACGAGCTGCTGAAGTTTGAAAACCCTTATTACGAGAGTGAAAAGCAGGCAGCCAGCTGGCAAAAACTCAATGCGTTCATTTTTGAAGCATGGCCGGACAAAGGTCAGATATACCGTTTCTACAATGAATTGAAGGAGATTTCCGCATTCAGCACGAGTATTCAGGAACTCAGTGAGCTGTTTGAAAAATACGGGCTGGCTTTTAGCGGCGAAAAACAGGCACAGACATTTTTCAATCTGCTGATGGACGCCAGCAACAACACCCGGATGTGGTCGAATAAGGGTTATACTCCCAACGAAATGAGCAAGCTTATGGCAGCCCGCTCCCCCCAAAAGGATCCGTCGTCGACCATTGTATCGGAGCGGAAAAAGATTGGCCTGAACGACCCTTGTCCCTGCGGAAGCGGCAAAAAGTATAAGAAATGCTGCCGCCTGACTGAGGAAGCCCGAACGGCTCAGCTTTCCAGTAGCGAATGCGCGCTGTTTTATGAGACGTGGTATGGCTTGCTGGGCTATGTCAACGAACGGAAAAAAATAATCAGCGCGTCGATAAAGCCGGTTTATCCCAATCCGGTCAGCGACGAGCAGCTCTATAAAGTGCGCGAGATTTTGTGGAAAAATCCGGGCTTGATAGACGATTACCTTGATGCCGTGGTGCTCCCGGACGACAAAGCCGGGCTTTTTAAAGCCTGGCGTCATTATCATAAAAAGGGCATGTTCTTTTTAGTCGAATATAAGCCCGAGTATGCCGTGGCAATCGGTAGTAACGAGCAAAAAGAGGACAGACTTTACGGTATAAAGGGCATCAGCCGGCCGCTGTCGAGCATAATGCGGCGCGAATTGCCAATACAATTTGAAACCGTCCTGCTGCCTTTTGAGGATAAACTTATCTACGACAGCTTTATAAGTTCGATACCCATCGGTTTTGGCGAAGGCGCGAAGCGGGCGTTCCGGGACATGTACGATAACGCGCTCGGGCACGGTATTATCACGCGTCTGGGTGACGGTATATGAAAAAGCCTGATCTAAATAAGACGGCGGAAGCGTTTGAGATGACTGACATCGGAACGCGCCTGCTTTGATAACACGGAGACCGCGGAATTCGACTTCTACAGGAGATTTTGAGTAAGCGTTAAAACCAAGGGCGTTAACGGGGGAACTACAGTGGCAAGAACCGCTCAGCCTCAACAGGCTGAGTCTGCAACCCCCCAGCTTTGCTTTACTCAGAGTTATAATAGAACCACTCGCTGGCCCTACAGCATGAGGCAGGAGGCAATACATGAATCAGGCAAATCGCCAGGCTATTCTGAAATTTCGAGATGATCGCAACTGGAAACAGTTTCATAACGCCAAAGATCTGGCTATCTCACTCTCACTGGAAGCCTCCGAGCTGCTGGAACTGTTTCAGTGGTCCGGCACCGATCTGGAATGTCGCACCAAACTGCCGCAGATGAAAGAAGAACTGGCCGATGTCCTGATCTACGCCTATCTGCTGGCCGATCACCTGGAGATGGATCCGGATCAGATTGTCGCGGATAAACTGAAACAAAACGCCCGCAAATACCCGGTGGACAAAGCCCGGAACAGCGCCAAAAAGTACGACGAGCTTTGAACGGCAACTGCTCAGACTCCAGGTTTTGCCGGGGGCAGTCCGGTCATTTCAAGACACCGGAAACCAGGCCGGACGCAACTCAAGAGGGAGCAACAATTATGAACGCGGATATTGATATCAGTCAGGTGCGGCTAAAGACGCCCCGGCTCTGGCTTCGCCCCTGGCAAACTGCCGATCTGGCGGACTTTTATGCCTATGCCTCGGTCGATGGGGTAGGGCAGCTGGCAGGCTGGCTGCCTCACCGGGATATTGAGTCCTCCCGCGCCATTCTGGACGTCTTTATCGCGGGTAAAAAGACCTTTGCGCTGGTGTATCAGGGCCGGGTGATAGGGTCCCTGGGCATTGAGACCTATCGAGAAGACCAGGCTCCGGAGTTTCAGCCGCTGGCTTGCCGGGAAATCGGCTATGTCCTGGCCAAGCCCTATTGGGGCCGGGGCCTAATCCCCGAAGCAGTACAGGCTGCGCTGCGCTGGCTCTTTGAGGAACAGCGGCTGGACGCGGTGTTCTGCGGCTACTTTACCCGCAACCATCAGTCTGCCCGGGTGCAGGAAAAATGCGGCTTCAAACCCTATAAGCAG
>JAQWFM010000095.1 GCA_028704415.1 Oscillospiraceae bacterium
CCCCTGCAGGATCTCCGTACGCTGGGGCAGCAGGGCAAACGTCAGTCCGATCAGCACGGACACGATGACCCCCAGACAGACCCGTTCCAGGACGACGCCCCAGTCATAATTGAATGCATAATAAGTCGACAGCATCACCACCGGATTGATAACCGGCGTCGCGGTCAGAAAGGTCAGCGCTGCAGGCAGCGGGATCCCCTTTTTTATCAAACTCCGGAAGACCGGAATTGACGCGCAGTCGCAAACGGGCAAAAAAAAGCCGGCCAGCAGCGCCGCCACCATCCCGCCGGACAAAGAGCGCGGAAAGTGGCGGGCAAAAAAGTCAGCCGGTAGCAGCACCTGAATAGCCGATGACAGCAGGACCCCGATCAGTAAAAAGGGAAAAGCCTGCAAAATGATCCCCAGGAATACGTTCACCATCGTATTCATCGCCGTGTCCGCGCCAAAAAGCAGCAATACCGGCCGCAGCAGGCCATAAGCGAACAATAGCAAAAAGGCCAGACCCGGCAGGGTCTTCAGGCTGGAGGAGCGCTTTTCCAGCTTGCGACGGCTTTGTAATAAGCCTTCCCAGAAATCCTTCACCTCCACTCCGGGGTTCAGGATCCGTATCTGCCGGCTCAGCTGCTGGCGCTGTTTTTTATCTTTCACATTACGCAGGAAAACCGTGTCACAGGCCGCAATCTGCGCGGCCAGCAGGCCGCCGGTCCCATTCCGCAAAAGCTCCAGCCGGTCAGCGTCCGCAAGCTGAAAAACCTTGCGGAGGCAGCATAAACTGCCGAGCGGCGGTTCCAGCAGCAAAGCTTCCAGGCGATCAAAGGGTATGACACCATTCCACTCAATCCAGATTTCCTCATAGTCACGGCCTTCGTGCCGCTGCTGATAATCAGCCAGCTGCCGGCCAATCCTGAACGCCAGATCTCCGGCGTTTTCTTCCACCTCTCGCTGATTAAACTGCAGCAGCTGCAAGCGGCTGGATCTGCTGGTGATTGTGGCTTCGCCCCGCTCAAACTGAAGCAGCAGCAGCTCCCGGTCTTTCCAGGCCGGATGGTTAAACAGCTGGTTGATAAAAGTCGTCTTGCCCGCATCCAGAAAGCCGGTAACCACGTATACCGGTATAACCGCCATCGCTTAAACCGCCCCAAACAGGCTGGCCAAAGCTGGCCGGTCAAGCTGCCGGCCAATGATGGTCAAGGTATGGCCAGCTATGGTTGACCGCGTAACCCGGGCGTCACCTGGTACATACTGAACCAGGAGATAGTCCCCGCCTGGCTCTGGTACCAATCCCTTGGCCCGAAGCACCGTTCCGCAACAACCATCTGCCAGCAGATTTAACTGTCGACGGAGGCTGGCAGGATGACAGGCAACTGAAACCGTCAGCGTCAGGGTCTCAAACTCTTCCTCCGCCTCGTGGTGATGCTCATGATCAGGGGCGGATGATTCTGCCGCGGTCCGGGGCAGGCTTGCAGCCGCGCTTTCTCCCAGCCGGAGCAGTCTTATCGCGGACAGTTCAGCCCAGGGAGAGCTCCAAAGGGAAGCGTCGGGGTTAAGCTTCCGTACCAAACTGGCCGCAGCCTCCAGCTTTTCAGGATGCGCCTCTACCCGGCTGAAAACTATGGCGTCCGCATGCGCGATCTGGTCTTCATAAAAATCGCCAAAATTATCCAGATACATCTGGCAACGACTGACGTCCACCACCGTCACCGCGGCAGCTAATTCTGCTAGCGGCTGAATCCGGGGATCCTGACAGCTCTGAATCAGGTCGGACAATCTGGCCACGCCAGACGGCTCGATCAGGATATCCTGCGGCTGAAAGTCTCTCAGGACCGCCAGCAGCACCTGGATAAAGTCGCCGGATAAGCTGCAGCAGATGCAGCCGGAGGTCAATTCCTTCACCTTAATGCCGTCGCTTTTCAGCAACGCGGCATCCACGCTGGTCTCCCCAAAGTCATTTTCCAGCAGCACCACCTGGCGGGCTGAAAAGGCTTCCTGAAGCAGTTTTTGGATCAGAGTTGTTTTGCCGGCACCTAAAAAGCCGGCGATAAGGTAAAGTTTTGTCTTCATCTGGCTATCTTCACAGTCTTTCTAATCAATCAGGTCAGCGTCCTGAGATCCGGCTGGTGCTCTGAATTGAATCTAGTCTGGCTTCTGCAGCCGGAATGGCCTGTCAGGTGTAGCTGCAGTTGCGATTTATTTGCATGTATGTTTATTATAGTTGGCAGGGTGAAGCTGTCAACAGCAATACTATGCTAAACTGGAAAAAGTATTGTAAGGAAAATCAGGAGGCTACCCCATGGCATACCCGTTAGTCATGCCCCCCGGCAGTACCTTCAGCCTGACGCCGCTGGAGACAGCAGAGGCAGATTTACTCTGGTACTTTTTGTATTTAGCTATCTTTGTACCGCCAGGGGCAAAGCCACCCGCGCTGTCAATCCTGGATCAGCCCGAAATCGGCCATTATGTGCAGGGCTTTGGCCGTCAGCCTGGCGACCTGGGCCTGCTGGCACGTCAACAGGGCCGGCCGGTTGGGGCGGCCTGGACCCGCATCCTGGATCAGCCTGCCAACCGCGGCTATGGCTATGCCGGCCCCGGTATACCGGAGCTGTCCGTTGCTGTGCTCCCTGAAAGCCGCGGTCAGGGGCTGGGGACCTGCCTGCTCCAGCAACTGCACCAGCTGCTGAGGCAGCAGGGTTACCCGCAAATATCGCTTTCAGTACAGCCGGCCAATCCCGCCCGTCGGCTTTACGAGCGGCTGGGTTACCGCTGTGTTCAGCAAAGGCCGGATGACTGGCTGCTGCTGCGGCAGCTGTGACTGACTGCCGGTCATTGACGCCGCTGCCGGCCGGCATTGCGGTTGGCGGCAGACGGCCAGAACCGCGGTTGGCGGTCAGACGGCCAGCAGCTGATTGGTCACTTTCAGGAATTTAGCGGGAATCGGCCGCTCTAGCCGCCAGATAATCGTCATCGGCCGGCTGCCCCGGTGCTCGACATATTCTGCTTTGCCTAAATAGGTGTAGGCCAGCGGTAAGGCCAACAGCAGCGGATCCTGTTTACTGGCCCGGACAAACAGCAGCACCTGACTGCCCCGCTCCCGGTGGTGAATGTAGCGCTGTCCGGTCGGAGAAGTTTCCGCAGTCGTGCTCTGGCTCTGCCAGTGAAAGAGCTGCTCGTTAATGGAGTAATCCCGGTACATCGTGCTGGGCGAATAATCCTTGTCGCTTTTATTCAATGTAATCAGTAAGACATCTGTCTGGTGCCAAGGCAGCCACTTGACGCCTTCACGCACGGTTGCCGGGCGGGGGTGATCCAGCGCGGCCAGCAGCTGATCGCGGCTGTAGCTGCAGTGCAGGTCCAGCGGGCAGTCAAAGCCCAGGTTCACGGGTTCATCAATAAAATCAATCCGACTGATGTTATAAGCCAGCAGCTCCCGGATTTCACGCAGCATCACCGGACTATGGGCCAGCTGGGCCCAGCGCGTAGCTTCCACGCCAGCTTCTTCCCTTCCGGCGGCCGCTTCCGGCCACAGGGTTAAATAAAACATGCTCAGCAGGCGCTGTTCGCCCGGGCTAAGCTTAGCCGGATCCGGCTGCCCGCCCCAGGCTTCAAGCCTTGGCAAAAGCGTTTGCAAAAAACGAATCCAGCGCCGGGAATCCAGACTCGCCAGTCGGGGCAAAGCCCGGGTAACCGCCGTCTCCGCGGCTTCCTGAAAGTCCGGACGCAGGCTTGCTGCCACGCTGAGTCGGGCCAGACTGCCCCGGGCGTAAAGCTGCCGGGGATCCAGGTGATAATAGGCCAGAAACGCTGCCAGCGACAGCGGCTGGCCGCTGTCCTCACTGAAGCTTACCAGCCGGCTGATCAGGCCTGCCCGGGTATTCAGGGCCTGGCGAATATGGTTCAGTACATAGCGGCTGGCTACTTTTTCCAGCTGGATATAACAGCCTCGCGGCAGGGAGGGAAAACCTTGTTTCAGTTCCGCGGCGACACTGTGACTGCCCGGAGCCAGCAGAGCTGCGAACTTTGATTCAAAATCATAATGCCGGTTAGCCTGCCCGATAAAATCCAGCACTGTCAGGCAGTCTTTGCCTTCTGACAAGCGCAGGCCACGCCCTAACTGCTGCAAAAAGACGGTCAGGGATTCTGTCGGGCGCAAAAAGAGAACGGTATTGACTTCAGGTATGTCCACCCCTTCATTATAGAGATCAACCACAAAGATAAAGTTGAGCTCCCGCTGGCGCAGGCGCCCTCGGGCCTGCTGCCGTTCCTCACTGGGGGATTGCGCGGTCAGGGCCAGGGCATTCAGGCCACGCTCTGTGAAAAAATCTGCCATGAAGCGGGCATGAGCAACGGACACGCAGAAACCCAGCGCGCAAAGCTCGGTTGGCGCCGCGCAGTAGCGCAGGACGGTGTTCAGGATATGCTCCGCACGCCGGCGGGCCACCGCCCGATCCAGCGAGTAGAGCTGGCTCAGCTGCTCACGGTCATAGCTGCCGCGCACCCAGCGCAGCTGGGACAAATCCACCGGATCGGTCACGCCAAAATATTGAAAGGGACAGAGCAGTCCGCGGTCAATAGCCTCTGGCAGGCGAATCTCCGCAGCCATGCGTCCGTCAAATGTAGCCAGTATATCCTGGCCATCCAGGCGCTCCGGGGTAGCCGTCAGCCCCAGCAGAATGTGCGGGGTAAAGTAATTAAGTAACTGGCGGTAGCTTGGCGCCGCAGCATGGTGAAATTCATCCACAATGATGAAATCATAGTAGTCAGCCGGCAGTTTATCCCACAACGTCTGGGCCTGCAGCATCTGGATGGAAATGAAGAGCTGCGCGGCGTTGTCCGGGCGGACACTGCCGACATAAAGTTCGCCAAAGTTGGCATCCCGCAATACCGCTCGGAAGGTCGCCAGGCTTTGCCGTAAAATCTCTTCGCGATGGGCCACAAAGAGCAGTCGGTTGGCCTGTCCCGGGTGCTTCCTGACATAGCGCTGGTAATCGAAGGCAGATATGACGGTTTTACCCGTACCGGTTGCCGCCACCACCAGATTACGGTAGCAGCCGCGCACTTCGCGTTCAGCCTGCAGCTGATCAAGGATTTCCTGTTGATAGGGATAGGGGCGGAGATCAAAGTAATAGGGCGTCTCCGGGTTCATGCCATTCTGCTGCTCCGCCCGCAGGGCCTGCTGCAGCCGCGCGTGGTCCCGGCTTTGGTAAGGCTCAAATTCAGCGGCGTGCCAGTAGCTGTCAAAGGTGGCGCGGATCTTTGCTATGGTGTCCGGCAGGTCCTGGGCGGTGACTTTCACATTCCATTCCAGGCCGCTGGACAAAGCCGCGGCCGACAGGTTTGAGGAACCGATATAAGCCGTGGTAAAGCCGGTGCGGCGCTCAAATAGATAGGTCTTGGCGTGCAGCCGGGTCTGCCTGGTGTCATAGGAAATCCGAATCTCCGTGTTGGGCAGCTGGCTCAAGGCTTCTATGGCTTTAAGCTCAGTCGCGCCCAGGTAGGAGGTTGTGATGACCCGCAGGCGGTGATCCTCCGTCTGGCAGAAGCTCTGCAGCGCCGGCCAGAGCAGGCGCAGCCCGCTCCAGCGAATAAAGGAAACCAGCATCACCACCTGATCCGCGGTCTGTATTTCCCGGGCCAGTTCGCTGTAAAGCTGAGGCTCGCGCGCCGCTCCGGTGAACAGGCTGCTGCGGGCCAGCGATGTTTCCGGGCGGGGCAATTGGGCCGCAGACTGACTACCCGGCAAGCGCGGGTCCTGCTGACGCAACACCGCCAGCAGCAGTTCAGCGCGCTGATCCACGCTAAGCTCCGCAAAAGCTGATTCCCTGGCGCTTTGTCCGATAGTCGCGACCATCTGGTTAATCAGGTTGATCTGCTCGTCCAGACCGCCACCGTTATCCACCACATTTTCCAGGCCCTGGCGCAGGACCTGGGCTAAATACTGACTCAAGACCTGGGCTGCCTCGGCGGGATCTACCGGAGACCGGGCCTGACAGCGGTCAGGCAGATCCTGGAGTTCCCGGCGCAGGTGTTGGTTGATCAGTTGTTCATAAATGCCTGGTGCCAGCATCGTTCAGGCCTCCTCAATGCTTTACTCCAATGTTTCAGTCCCCCCGGGCCGACCTTCTTCGACGCCGCATGGCGCGGAGCCGGCGCGGCTGAGCCAGTCGGCGCGGCGCAGGACGTTTAGCTGCGTCACCTCAGTCGTCCCGTAATGCGTCTGGTACAAGACCTGCTTATAGGGTTTGAAGCCGCATTTTTCCTGCACCCGGGCAGACTGATGGTTGCGGGTAAAGTAGCCGCAGAACACCGCGTCCAGCCGCTGTTCCTCAAAGAGCCAGCGCAGCGCAGCCTGTACGGCTTCCGGCATCAGGCCCCGGCCCCAATAGGGCTTGGCCAGGACATAGCCGA
>JAQWFM010000037.1 GCA_028704415.1 Oscillospiraceae bacterium
TCGCCGCCCAGGCGGGTAAGGGTCCAGTTCTGGCCGTAGAGGGGCCGGCTAAAGGCCGCGCCGGTGTCAGGCGGCAAAATCAGGGTCAGCCGGCTGTTGAGGCTGTGCTCGGCCCGCTGCCACTGCCCCCGCAGCCAGAATTCCGGCACCGCGTCTGATGAAGCCAGCCGCGCCGGCACGCCCAGGCAGCGCAGGACCGCGACAAACAGGATATCCAGGCTCTTGCTGTCGGCCAGTTTATACTGCCAGGCAATGTCGGGGGTGAAGTAGAGGCTCGGCATGGCCCGGGCATCCGGGGTCAGCGTGATTTCCTGACGCAGCAGCTGCCAGATCTGCGCCGGATCCCGCCGGGCTAACTTAGCCCAGGCGGCGGGCAGCGAGGCTTGAAGGAGGCCGCGCCAGGGACGGATGTTTTCATAGGCTACCCAAGGGCAGAGCACATATTGGGTAAAGCGGCATTGAGCTGGTGTATCTTTTTCCCAGTTATCACTGGCGGGTAGTTTGCCGGGCCAGGCGGAAGCGGCCTGCAAGTGGTCCCGGAGAGCCTCTGGCGTGATATCCCTCAGGTCTTTATGCCGCAGGCTTAACAGCAGGCGCAAAGCCCAGGGATTGGCCTGCTGCTCCGCCCAAAAAGCCGCGATAACGCCGGCGTGGCTGCGCGCGGCCAGCAGCAGCTCCCGGACTGGCAGATAGAGCGGGTCATCGGGAACGGCAAAATCCTGCATGGTGGCCAGGCGTTGCTGCCGCCGTTCCTGCGCTTGTTTCAGCATCTGTTCGGCCGCATTGGTTTCACGCTGGTCCTGAATCACCACGTTGCGGCCGCAGTCTTCCGGGGCTTTGACCCCAAACTGCTGCCGCCGGATCTGCGCCCGATCGGCGGAGGCCGCGGCCTGGTCCGGAGCGGTCTGCAGCGGTATAGCCTGATCCAGCTCCAGCAGCAGCTGCGGCTCAGCTGCCACATCCACCATCCGTTCGGTCTCAAAGCCCTGCCAGCGAACCCGCAGCCTGAAGCTGCCCCGGCCCAGATGGATGGCTGCCTGACCGTTTTCATCACAGCGCAGCCGGGCAATGGTGGTCTCATGGGCAAAATTCAGCAGCCGGATATCCGCCAACGCGCCGGCGGCGGGCCGGCCGCTTTGCTGTACGGTCAAACGCCAGTAACGGCTGTCCGCGTAGCGGGGCAGTTGATTATAGTAAAACAGACCGGCGTCGCTGCCAATGGGGAAGCCGTCAAACCCGGTCTGTTCGGCGCCGAAGAGCCGCGAGTGCACCAGCATGGCCCGGCTGGCCGCCCGGTTGAACCAGCCCAGGTTGAGGCGGGTCTGCGGTTCGCAGGCGCCGGTAAAAAGCCATTGTCCCCGGCAAAAGATCTCGGTCCAGGCATGGTTGTCGTCGCAATGAGACCAGCGGGGCACGTAGACTTGGCGGGCCGGTATTCCGACCGAGCGCAGTGCCGCCACTAAAAAGGTACTTTCTTCTCCGCAGCGGCCGCCGCCATTTTTATAAACCGTCAGAGCTGAAGCGGTGCGGGCATCCTGAGTTTCATAACCGACATTTTCTGCCGCCCAGAGATTAACTTCCTGTATCGCCGCCTCCAGCTCCAGGCCCTGAATTCGGGGATAGATTTCGTTAAAGAATTCTGTGTGATAAAAGCTCAATGCCTCATTATTAATTCGCGGGCAGAGGACATAAGCCCGGAAAACCGCATCATCCAGGACGGCTACTCGCTGAAAATTGTCTCTGAGATAAAGGGCATGGCGGACCACCTTGTAGAAATAGCTGAAGGGCTGCTCCAGACAGTCAGTGAGGGGAAGCGTCTGGTACAAATAGGTCAGGTAGGGCCGCATCTCCGCTGGCGAAGCTGCGATTTGCTGGTTAAAATGTTGCGCCGCGTCTGTCACGGCAGTCGGTGGTAGGCTCGCTCCATTTATCATCTTCTGACCCCCGGTCCTTTCCGCTCAGGATAACCTCCGGCAGTCTGGGCAGGCATGAAAACGGCAGGTTTACAGCCGGAGGTCAGAGCGTTGGTTGAACTGGCAGCAGGATCAGTTGTCCTGCAGCGTGATATCCAGGACAGTATCATCGGGATCATCCAGGAGCGGATTGCTGCCCAGGTCAGCAAAGACCGTATCCGGATAGTTGCTGCTCATCCAGATGTGGCTGACCGGGATCTCCCGGCCATCGGCCAGCAGGCGGATTTGCTTGATTTCTGCTTCCTTAAGGCCGGGCAGGGGCATGGGGCCGACCGCGTTTTCATACAGGTGATAGTACAGGTGCTGGCCCTTCCGGGTGTAGCGGCCAAAATCAGGCTTGGGCAGGCCCTCCGCCCGGCCGCAGCCATATATGCTGGCCGCGTTCTTCTCCATCCACGTGCCAATATGGCGCAGAATCTCCTGTGACTGAGCGGGGATGCGGCCGTTGGCGTCCGGCCCGACATTGAGCAGCAGGTTGCCGCCTTTAGAGACGCACTCCACCAGTTTTCTGATCAGCATGGCAGCCGGCTTGAATTCCTGGTCAGTCCCGCAGTAGCCCCAGTGATTGTTCATGGTAATGCAGGCTTCCCAATACAGGGGGTTGCCGTAAACATCACTGATCCCTTCTGGCGGAATGATTTGTTCCGGGCTGACAAAGTCGCCGTGATATGGGGTGGGGTGACCGCTGGCCAGGGAGCCAAAGCCCTGGCCGCTTGCTTCCAGGCGGTTATCAATAATGACCTGGGGCTGCAGAGAGCGCACCATATCCACCAATTGCGTGGCGCCCCATTTTTCGCCCACCAAGTCATCATAGGAAAAGTCAAACCACAGCAGATCTATCTGGCCGTAACGGCTGCACAGTTCGCGGACCTGTTCATGCATGTAGGCCACATAACGCTCCCACACCCGACCCTCATTGCTGTATTCCGGGTGGTTGCGCATGGGGTGCTGCCGATCCCCATAGTGCGGATAATCCTCATGGTACCAATCCAGCAGCGAATAATATAAGCCGACTTTAAGGCCCTCCGCCCGGACCGCATCAACGTACTCCCGGATGAGATCGCGGCCGCAGTGGGTCCGCGTGGCTTTGAAATCAGTTGTATCCGTATCCCAAAGGCAAAAGCCATCATGATGTTTAGCGGTGAGCACCATGTATTTCATTCCGGCAGCTTTGGCCTGCCGGGCCCAGTCGCGGGGATTATAGGCGGAGGGATTAAACTCCTCAAAATAACGCATGTAAGCCTCACGGGTGATTTCTTCCTGGCTGCGGATCCACTCCCCGCGCGCCGGGATGGCATAAAGCCCCCAGTGGATGAACATGCCAAAGCGAGCTTCATTGTACCAGCTCATTCGCGCCTCATAGGCCTCACGGTTCAGCTTATAGCTCATATATCCTTGCTCCTTTTTTGACTGGCACCGGTCCGGGCCAGGGTTTGCCTTGGCAGCAGGCAGGCTGCCGGCTGGATTCTGCCTCTATTTTAATGCAGCAGAAGGCTCCCGGCCAGTGGCGTCTTAAGGTCCGGCTCTGCTACAATAGGGCGGATACAGGGTTTCCGGCCGCGAATTTTGCGCCGAGCCGCACAGAAAGGGCACGCAACATGCAGATTGCCAGTCACTGGAAAGATTTTGAACTCCTGGATACCGGTCTGGGAATGAAACGGGAGCGCTGGGGTAAATATATTCTGGAGCGGCCGGATCCTCAGGCTATCTGGCCGCATGAGCCCTGGGCCCGGCCGGACGCGCGCTATATCCGCAGCGACCGGGGCGGCGGCAACTGGGACATCCTGGGCCGCCTGCCGCAGCAGTGGACGGTGTCTTATGATTCAGCGGCAGGCCGGCTCACGTTTGTCATAAATCCGACCGGCTTTAAGCATACCGGCCTGTTCCCGGAGCAGGCGGTTAACTGGGATCTGATGAGCCAGAAAATTCTTCAGGCCCGGGCTCAGGGGCAAACTGAGCTGCGGATGCTGAATCTTTTTGCCTATACCGGCGCCGCTACGTGCGCGCTGGCCAAGGCCGGGGCATCTGAAATTGTCCATGTAGATGCGTCTAAAGGCATGGTGGCCAAAGCCAAAGACAATATTCACTTGTCCGGCTGTGATCAGGCTTATGTGCGGTTTATAGTGGATGATGTGCAAAAATTTGTCCGCCGGGAAATCCGGCGGGGGCGGCAGTATGAAGGGATTATCCTGGATCCGCCCGCTTATGGCCGCGGACCTTCGGGCGAACTGTGGCAGCTGGCGGATGCCTTGTACCCGCTGCTGGATGAGTGCCGGCAGCTGCTGAGTCCCTCGGCCTTATTCTTCATTGTTAATGTCTATGCCAGTAATCTGGCGCCGGGCGTCATCAATACCCTGCTGCAGCTGACCCTGGGGCAGGAACAGCGTCCGGGCAGCATAGACTGCCAGGAGCTGGGGCTGCCGGCAGCCTGCCGCGGCATTGTGCTGCCCTGCGGGGTCAGCGGGCGTTGGCTGGCGCCCTGAAGCGGCTGCGCCCGGGCAAGGGGGCCGGGGATCCGGTCGGCCTGGTCCAGGGCAGGCCGCGGGCCGGTTATTCCAGATCGGCGGCCGGCAGGTAGCCTACCGCTCCGTCGGCTACTACCAGGCAGATACCCGGCTGCTGCGGCAAGCTGAAGCTTGTAACCGTGGCGCCCTGATTTAAAGTGGTCCTGACCGCGGCGTCGGCTGACGGCGCGGCTAAAACCGCGGCTGCTGCCGTGCTGACGGTTTTGGTCTCCGGCTGCCCCAGGGCCTGACTCAGATTGTTGAGCGCGGCGGTCAGGCTGCTGTCGCCGGCTTCGGTGGTTTTACCGGTTAAGGCGTAACCGCTGACATTAATCGCTTCGTCAAAGGACCAGCGCTGCTTGTCCGTATAAGTCGGGTCGCTGAAAAACAGGACGCCGGCCGACCAGCCTGAGGCGCTTAGGGTCACACTGGCAGGTGATACACTATCCACGGTTATACCAATAGGTGTTCCTTGATTCAGGATCAGATAATAACCCGGGGCCGCGCCGGAGCCACTGTGATATTCAAAATACAGGTCATAACCCAGCAGTTGATAACTGCTCTGCGCCGCATGTACCTCGGTCGCAATAAAACGTCGCTGTGAGTATGCTCCGCCAGCCGTGGCGGTCCGCGGCGCGCTGTAGTGCAGATTGTCACTGGTGTCAAAAAGCTGGGCCATCAGACTGTCGGTCACCCCGCTGACATTCAAACCCGGGCTGATGTAGTTAAGCAGGAAGCTCTGCATTTCCGCAGCGGTCACATATGACTGGCTGCTGTCGGCCGGATCTGTCTTGCCGGTGGCGGCCATGAGTTGTCCGCCATACAGGCGAAGCAAAGTAGCGGCGTCTAGTGCCGACGCAGAACTAAAGTCCGGCAAGCTTTCAGCGGCGCTGCCCTGTTTGCTGCTGCCGCCCAGATTCAACGGCAAACTGCTGTTATCACCAAAATAGCTCTGGATATAATTCAGCGCACTCTGGGCTTCGCTGGATTCCAGATCAATATCCGGCAACGGATTGGGGGTGGGCTGAGGCGGATTGGCCGGTGGCAGGACGGCGTAATCCTGTCCGGGCCAGGCTGGCGTAGGCTCGGCGCTGGGCTTGGCCGTGGGGGTCAGGCTGGCAGCCGCGGTAGGCGAGGCGGCCGGACTGGCCGTGGGTCTAGCTGTAGGCGCGGCGGTCGGCTTGGCCGTGGGCTTGGCTGTAGGTGCTGCCGTAGGCTTGGCCGTGGGCGCTGCCGTGGGCTTGGCCGTGGGCGCTACCGTGGGCGCTGCCGTGGGCTTTGCCGTGGGTACCGGCGTTGCGGTAACCTCCGGCGTTGCGGTAGCCTCTGGCGTTGCGGTGGCCTCCGGGGTCGCAGTAGCCTCCGGCGTTGCGGTAGCCTCCGGGGTCGCAGTAGCCTCCGGCGTTGCGGTAGCCTCCGGCGTTGCGGTAGCCTCCGGGGTCGCAGTAGCCTCCGGGGTCGCAGTAGCCTCCGGGGTCGCAGTAGCCTCCGGCGTTGCGGTAGCCTCCGGCTCTGGCGTGGCCGTAGGTGCGGCGGTCACCACCGCCACCGCAGGGGCGTCCGTGGCAGGCGTCCAGGGAGCGGCAGGGGTCAGCCAAAAGTCATCCGGCAAAGTCAAATGGGTGCTGTCATCACTTTGGCTGGGATCTGTTGTCTGTCCGTCAGCTGGAGTGGGGCTGGGGGTCGCAGTGATGGCTAATTGGGCCGCCTCACTGGTGTCTGAACCCACAATATTGCTGTTAAAGCCAAATTTAAGGATACGGCCGATCAGCAGGACCGCCACGACCAGGATCAGCGCAAAAAGCAAAAACGCCATAATGGGCAAGTAAAGGCCGGACTTGCGGTCCTCCTTATTTGCCTCATCAGGCCCGCCCATATCAGGCGCTTCATCCGCCGGATCATACGCCGGGTCAGTCTGACCATAGGCCGGATCAGCCGGCGGGTTGGTATGGTCCGCCGCGCCAGGATGGCCGGTCTCCGCCTCATTTTCAGGAGCTGTGGCCGCGGCCGGCGCCGGAGCGGGATTAACCGCCCCGCAATAAGGGCAGGTTAAAAGGCTATCGTCATATTCAAACTGGCAATTAGGGCAGATCATGGTTGCTCCTTTCGCTTGCGGCTGCTTATGCAAGCAGTGAGCGCAGGGTTTAAGGCTGGTTTTATTATAGCCAATACCCTGGCCTGGCGGCACCTCCTGGTCCGGTATCCGGTGGCAGGTTTATCTTTCCTTAATAAATACGCAATAGCCCCTTAAAGCGCTGCATAGCTGCGGAACCTTAGTCTTCAATTGGTTCAAAAGCCGCCGCGTCGGCATAGCCGCAGGCTTTTTGACTGATAATCAGGCACAAGCCATCCGTACGGCCTTCCAGCGTAATCCGCAAAGCCTCATCCCCCTCCGCCAGGGTAGCCCTGAGCGGAGCATCGGCGGCGGGGCGGGCCAGCAGGCTGGCGCCAACATCCTTGACCGATACAAGTTCCGCGGCCTCAACCGCGGCGGCAAGCTGGCTCAAGGCAGAATTTACGTCTGCGGCGCCGCTTACTTTATGTCGGCTCTGAATAGCAAAACCGGTAGTAGTGGCATCAGAAGCCTGAATGGTATAGGAAACCTGGTCAGTGTACGCCGGATCAGTCAGATAAATGATCTGCTCTGCCGCGGGATTGTCCGGGTCCGCACTGCCGCAAGCCACCGCCACGGGGTATTCGCCATTATAAATGATGTACCAGCCGCTTAGCTGGGTTGCCAGGCCAGGGTCTGCTGTTTCATCTGTCTGGGCTGGGGTTTGATAATCCCAATATAGTTCCAGGGTCTGGGCTGTATAGGTAGTAGCCGCCTCCGCCTGCGCGGTCAGGCTGGTCAGGCTGCTGACCAGTCGGGAATAAGGTTGACTACTCTCCTGAATCAGTGGCGTACTGAAATGCTGGCCATCCGCGCTGTCAAACAGCCAGCTCATGTATTCAGGCGTAATCTCTGAAACATCCAGCTGCGGATTGATGACCGCCTGCAAGTAAGCCTGCATATCAGCCGCGGTGACATAAGTCTGGCTGCTGTCCGCAGGGTCTGTCAGCCCGGTCCCGGCCATATAGCGCCCGCCATAGCGTCGCAGGAGCTCCTTGGCGCTAAGCCTGGTGATATCGTCAAAATATGGCAACTGCTCCTGCGGCGCCGCCTCTCTGGTCCCGCCGTTGAGGGCCAGCGGTAAGCCGCGGTCCCCGCCAAAATAGCTGCCTAAATAGGCCTGCAGCCGGACGGCCGCATCTGAATCCAAGGCCAGCGCTTGCCGGACCGGAGCGGTCGGGTCCGTCCCCGCGTCTGCCCCGGCTGGGGTTGGGCTGGCTGGCACCGCAGCCGGACTGGGGGTGGGCGGCGCAATCAGATACGGCTGTTCTTCAGTCGCTGTAGTCACCGGCTCCGCCGTCGGGGCGGCCGATGGAACGGCCGGCGTGGTAGGTGCGGCGGTGGCAGCCGGGGTCGCGGCAGTGGGCGAAGCAGGCGTGGGGGTAGGTTCAGGCGTGGGACTGGGTGTGGGTGCGGCGGTCACATAAACCGGATCCGGCAACGGCGTGGGTTCCGGGGTAGCGGTAGGCTCTGGCGTGGCGGTGGGCTCAGACGTAGCCTGAGGGGTCAGCCATAAAAGCGCTGATTCAGCCGCAGTCTCCAGATCCGCGGTCGCCGCCTGGCGGGAGTTTTCAACCACCTGACTGGTAAAGCCGCGGCTCAACGTGCGCCAGACCAGCCAGACCACCAGGACCAGCAGCAGCACCAGGGCACTGATGAGAATAATCTGGCCGCGCAGAGAAAGACGGTGTTTTTCAGGTTCACGTTCAGGGGGCTGTGGGGGCAGATCCGGATCCGGGGTGGGGTGGTCAGACCAGGATTGTTTGGGTAGTTTATCAGATGGATTGGACATGGTTCCTCCAGAATAGGCTTGCGGCCAGGCCATAAGGAGACCTGGCTTCAGGCGCGGTCCGCCCGGGCGGCCAGGGGCAAACCGGCGGGACGGGGCAGGCAGCCGGGGCAGAGCCCCGGTCCTGACTTCGCCAGCGGTGGTCACATTATACCGTAAAGCAGACTGCTCTGCCTGAACCTGCGCTTTTGGCCCTGCAAAAGCAGCACACGCGCACCCTCAACCTTTAGTCCCGGGGTAATACCGCAACCGCGCTCAGCCTGTAGTTATCAGGCTTCCCCCCGGCATGACTAAAAAGCGCCGCCGTACTCAGGCAGCGTCAATCACCGTCCCAATATACCGCAGCGCTAGTAGCATAAACTCAAGCCTGGCCTCCGGCGGCCATTTGCCAGGTGGCCGCCGTCCCGGTTGTACGGTTTGGTGGTTCAGCCTTTTACGCCGGCATGAGCCACCCCCTCAATAAATTGTTTTTGGAAGACAATAAAGAGAATCAGCATAGGGATCACCGCCAGCACCGCCCCGGCCATCTGGGCGGGATAATTGTTGACATGCACCCCGGACAAGGTAGACAGTGCCGGCCCCAGCGTCATCTTGGACGGTGTGGTGGTAATAATCAGCGGCCACATGAAGTTGTTCCAGCCATATTTGGCGGTAAAGATCACCAGAGTCACAATGCCTGGCTGTACCAGCGGCACCATGACTTTGGTAAAAATCTGCCAGCGGTTGGCCCCATCTAAAATCGCTGCTTCTTCCATTTCCGCCGGGATCGACAAAAAGAACTGTCGCAGCAAAAAGGTACCAAACGCGCTGAAGAGACTGGGCAGGACCAGGCCGCCCATGGTATCCAGCAAATGCAGCTTCTGGATAATCAGATACTGAGGAATCAGGAATATCTGGCTTGGTACCATCAGCACGGACAAAACTAAAATAAAGATCAATTGCCGGCCGGGGAACTTAATCCGGGCAAAGCCGTAAGCGGCCATGGTGCAGAATAAGACCTGACCCAGAACAATCAGTACAGTAGATATGACCGAATTCAGCAGCACGGCTCGGAACGGGATGACGTCAAAGACCTGCTGATAGGCTTGCAGCGATGGATGCTGCGGCAGGATGGTTGGCGGTACCTGCACCGCTTCGCCATCCAGCTTAAAGGAGGTCAGCACCATCCAGATAAAGGGAAAGACGGTCAGCAATACCCCCAAACACAAGACAATATACAAAACGACCCGGGAGGTCCTGCGTCCATTACTCATAATGCACCCACTTTTTTTGTGCCACAAACTGGATCAGCGTAAAGAGCAGAATGATCACAAAGATATAGATGGAAACGGCGGAAGCATAGCCCTTGTAGCCATAATCAAAGGCATTGCGGTAGAACAGCATGACCAGCGACTGGGTAGATTCATAGGCCAGGCTGGTTTTGCCAATCATCATGTAGATGGTATCAAAGACCTGAAAGCCGCTGATCAGTGACGTAATCAGGACAAAGAAGATTGAGGGGCTGAGCATTGGAATGGTAATGTGAAAAAAACAGGCCAGCGCGCCCGCGCCGTCAATCTGAGCGGCTTCATAGTAACTAGGCGAAATCCCCTGCATGCCGGCCAGCAAAATGACCATGTTATAGCCTACCATGCTCCAGATACCCACTACCGCCACCGCAATTAAGGCCGTGGCTGATTCATTCAACCAGTTGCGGCCGCTGACGCCAAAGACCTTAAGGAACTCATTCAGCACGCCGTAGTTGCCGTTATAAATCCACTTCCATACCATGGCTATGGCCGCAGGCATTGTGATGGCCGGTAAATAATACAGGGTGCGTAAAGCGGATTGGCCGCGGGCCTTGCTGTTGAGCAAAGCTGCCACCAGGATAGCCAAAAAGATCCCCAGCGGGACGGTCAGGAGCACATACAGGAACGTATTGCCGGTGCTCTGATACAATTCGCCGGAGCTAAACATCTCCCGGTAATTATCCAGGCCAATGAAGCTGGACCGGTTAAAACGATCCACTTCGCAAAAGCTGAAATAGATATTCTGCAAAAACGGGAAGGCATAGAATACAGCTAAGCCGATGACAACAGGGGCTACAAAAAAGTAACCCCACATTGCATCGGCCAGCTGATGTCTGGATCCCGTCCTGCGCGATAAAGCGCTTTTCATGGATCTAGGACTCCTTACTTATTCATTTTTGCCAGCAGGGCGTCGCTTTGCTCCGCGGCCTGCGCACAGGCATCTGCCAGGCTCAGCTCACCACTGTAGGCCAGTTTTAGTGAATTAGCTTCCAGATCATACATTTCAGACGCGACCTTTGACACCGGCAGGGCAGTGGCAATGGCGGCTTTATCAGTGTAGGCCTTGAGATTCAGGCTGGGCTGGCTGGCGGCAAAGTACTGCTGCGCGTCATTGCGGGCAGAAATGACCACCCCGGTCTCACCTTGAATCTTCATGGCTTCCGTACCGCCCATCCAGGCAGCAAAGGCTTCCGCAGCTTCCTTGTTTTTGGAACCGGAATAGACTGAGTAACCCAGGCCGTTAATGACATTGGCCTCGTTGCCGTCATATGTGGGGAGCTCCACCAAGTCAATTTTATCTTTAATTACTTCATTGCCAACATATTCAGGGGTCATATAGGAACCAGCCCAAATCATAGCCAGTTTACCTGACTCAAACATGGCGTCGGCAGAGGTATCCGTCAGCGAAGCCAGCGATGGTGACAGGCCTTCGTTAATCAGATCAATCCAGATCTGGATACCCTCTTGGGTTTTAGGATCGTTATAGCCGCTTTGTGTCTTGTCCTCATTGAGGATCCAGCCGCCGGCGGCAAAAACGGTGTTGTAATAGCAAGTCTGGAAATCCAGCGGAGCCGCAATGCCATAGACGCCGTTATCCGGGTCGTTGAGCTGTTTAGCCAGGCTGACCATGTCATCCCAGGTCCAGCCGGCTTCAGGATAAGCTACGCCTTTAGCATCAAAGAGCTCCTTGTTGTACCAGACTGCGTTGGTATCAAAGTCCTTGGGGATACCGTACATCTGATCATTAATTTTGTACATGCTGGCCAGCGCAGCCGGAAAGTCCTGGTCCAGATCCAAGCCGGCAGTCTTGACGGCGTCATCCAGCGGCGCCAGCATATCAGCATCGACATAGTTTTCTACATGCAGGGTGTTCATCCAAAAAACATCTGGCGCGTTGCCGCCGGCCATGCCGGCTTCCAGCTTGGTCCAATATTCACCGCCTTTGTATGCCGTCAGCTGAATCTCAATTGAAACATCCGGATGTTCCTTGGTATAGGCTGCGGCCATCGCTTCCATAGCCGGCTGTTGATTGGCGTCCCAAATCATAAAGCTGAGCTTGGTGCTGGCGCTGCTGTCGCCCTCAGTAGTCGTGGCCGCGCTGGTTTCAGCGGCGCTGCTGTCGCTGCCGGCAGCGGCAGTGGTACCTGTAGTGGCAGCCGTGCCGCTGCTGCTGCAGGCGCTGGTCAAAACCATCAGTCCCGCCAGAGCCGTGGTGAGGATTTTTGCATTAATATGCTGAATCTTTTTCATCTGTATCCCCCTGTTCCTTCTATGAAACGCTTGCCCGGTCTGATTAAATATCCGGACTATGACTAACCTCATAAGGTTAACCCTGGCGTCATTCTAATTCCGCGCAAGCGGGGCGCAAGATCCGTTTATCCGGTTCATTTGCAGGATCATCCGGATAATCTTATAATATACAAAATCGCCCACAAAAACAGCAGTTTTTGCACAACTTGGGAGCAGCCGTCAGTTGATTTTGCAAGTCATTCACGCGGTTCCTGCAATTTCGTGTCTGATTCCGGTGCTGGGCCGCCCCCCGCCCGGAGGTATCTATGGCCTATATTGAAACCCGCCTGCGCCGGGATCTGGTGGTAGACAGTCTGATTACCATCCACTATTGTGAATATCCGGCTGACCTGGTCTTTCACGGCGAAGCGCATAACTTTTGGGAACTGGTGTATGTGGATTCCGGCGCGGTGGAAATCGGCGCTGATCAGCGCCACTTTAACTTGCAAACCGGGGATATTGCCTTTCACTACCCGATGGAATTTCATCAGCTGCGCGCCTCCCAGGGCCAGGCGCCCTGCCTGCTCATCTTGTCCTTTCAGACCTACTCCGCCGTCATGGAATACTTTCGCGGCCGGGTGCTGCATCTGCAGTGGGAAGAGCGGGAGTGGCTGTCTCGCATTTTATCTGAATCGCATCTGGCCTTTACGTCCCCGCTCAATGACCCTTCGGTAGAAGTTATGACCCGCCGCCGCTTAGCCCCCATTGGCGCGGAGCAGCTGCTGGGTCACTATCTGGAAATCCTGTTGCTCAGTCTGTTGCGCCGGGCGCCGGACGCAGTGCGGCCCCAGCTGCAACCCCCGGGGCTCCAAGACCTCCAAAGCCTCAGCCTGCCGGAGGCCACCGCGGCCGGCACCGCCTTGGCTCCTGCTGAAGCCGGCAGTCAGCTGCTGATCCCGGCCGGCAGCGCCGAGCACCACAACGCGCCGGAACTTCGCCGGGTGGTGGAATATCTGAACCAGCGCCTGGGAGAACGGCTGACCGTGCAGCAAATTGCCGCGGATAATCTGCTGGGCCGATCCCAGATGCAGGCGATGTTTCATGATGCTTTTGGGGAAGGCGTCATCGCCCACTTCAACCGGCTGAAAATTGAGGCGGCCAAGCGGCTCATCCGCGAAGGGCGGTTCAGTCTGGCTGATATTGCCGACCGCCTGCGCTTTTGTTCGCTTGCCTACTTTTCCCGGCAGTTTAAGCAATTAGCCGGCCAGACCCCCTCAGAATACGTGGTCTCTGTCCGGCAGCTGGCCGAGCGGGTTGCTGCCATTGAGCCCCGGATCCGCAGTCACAAGCCGGCCAGCCATTGACTCAGAGCCCCATAATCAGTATGATTTCAATCAAACAGCTTGGGTCTTCGTCTTTTGTCTCCAGTCTGAGACGGAGGACGTTTTTTATATGCCAGCAAGGGAAAGGAAGCTTTGGAATGAACGCTTATGACTTTGGCGCAATTGAAAAGAAATGGCAGCAGCGCTGGGAAGACAGCGGGGTGTTTCACGCCCTGCAGCCGGATCAGACGGACAAGCCTAAATATTACTGTCTGGTAGAGTTTCCCTACCCCTCCGGTCAGGGCCTGCACGTGGGCCACCCGCGCAGCTACACCGCACTGGATATTGTAGCGCGCAAAAAGCGGCTGCAAGGTTATAACGTGTTGTATCCCATGGGCTGGGACGCTTTTGGTTTGCCGACTGAAAACTACGCCATCAAGCACCACATTCATCCGGCCAAAGTTACCCATGACAATATCCGGCACTTTAAGCAGCAGCTGCAGATGCTGGGCTTTTCCTTTGACTGGAGCCGGGAAATCAACACGACGGACCCGGAGTATTACCGCTGGACCCAGTGGATTTTCCTGCAATTGTATAAAAAAGGTCTGGCATATAAAAAGGAGATGCGGGTCAACTGGTGCACCTCCTGTAAGGTTGTGCTGGCTAATGAGGAAGTAGTTAACGGCCGCTGTGAGCGCTGTGGCTCAGAGGTCATTCACAAGGTCAAGAGCCAGTGGATGCTCAAAATTACCGCTTACGCTGAGCGGTTGATCGACGACCTGGACGATCTGGATTATATTGACCGGGTCAAAATTCAACAAAAAAACTGGATTGGCAAATCAGTCGGCGCCAATGTCAATTTTGCCACCACCGCCGGTGATCCGCTGACCGTTTTCACCACCCGGCCGGATACGCTTTTTGGCGCCACTTACATGGTGCTTTCGCCCGAGCACGCTTTGCTGGAGGACTGGATCAACCGCGGCCTGATCAAAAATGTCGAGGCGGTCCGCGCTTATCAGGCGGAAGCCAGCCGCAAATCTGACTTTGAGCGGACGGAGCTGAATAAGGAAAAAACCGGCGTGTGCCTGGAGGGCGTGCGCGGGATCAATCCCGTCAATGACCGGGAGATCCCCATTTTTATTGCGGACTATGTCCTGTCTACCTACGGCACCGGCGCCATCATGGCTGTGCCGGCGCATGATACCCGCGACTGGGAGTTTGCTCAGGTCTTTGGCCTGCCAATCATTGAAGTGGTCCGCGGCGGGGAGGTGCAAAAGGAAGCCTACACGGATATCGCCCAGGGCACCATGGTCAACTCCGGCTTTATGGACGGGCTGACGGTTAAGGAAGCCAAGCAGGCCGTGATCGCCTGGCTGGAGGCACAGCATAAGGGCGAAAAGCAGATCAACTTTAAGCTGCGCGACTGGGTCTTCAGCCGCCAGCGCTACTGGGGTGAGCCCATCCCCATGGTTTACTGTGATGTTTGCGGCTGGGTGCCCCTGCCTGAGGATCAGCTGCCCCTGCGGTTGCCGGAGGTGGAATCTTATGAGCCGACGGACAACGGCGAATCGCCGCTGGCCTCCCTCACCGACTGGGTCAACACCACCTGTCCGCATTGCGGCCGCCCGGCCCGCCGGGAGACCGACACCATGCCGCAGTGGGCCGGTTCTTCCTGGTATTTTTTGCGCTACACGGATCCGCACGATCAGCAATACCTGGCTTCGCCTGAAGCGCTGCAGTACTGGCTGCCGGTGGACTGGTACAACGGCGGCATGGAGCACACCACGCTGCACCTGCTTTACTCCCGCTTCTGGCACAAGTTCCTGTATGACCTGGGAGTGGTGCCCACCAAAGAGCCTTACCAGAAGCGGACCAGTCACGGCATGATCCTGGGCGAAAACGGCGAAAAAATGTCCAAGTCCCGCGGCAACGTGGTCAACCCGGATGATATCGTGCGGTACTACGGCGCGGACACCATGCGGCTTTATGAGATGTTTATCGGGGACTTTGAAAAGCCCGCGCCCTGGAACCCCAAGAGCATCCGGGGCTGCCAGCGCTTCCTGGAGCGAGTCTGGGCCCTGCAGGATATGGTGATTTCCGGTCAGGGCTACCGGCCGGAGCTGGAGACGCTCTTCCACCAGACCATTAAAAAGGTCACGGAGGATATTGATAATCTTAAGGACAACACGGCGATCGCGGCTCTGATGACCCTGCTCAACCGTCTGTATGAAACCGGCTCAGTCACCCGCGGTGAACTGGCGACTTTCCTGCTGCTCTTAAATCCCATGGCGCCGCATATTACAGAAGAGCTCTGGGAGTTGCTGCAATTAGGCGACCGGATGACCGATCAGAGCTGGCCGGTTTATGATGAGGCCAAAACGGTGGAGGATACGGTAGAAATTGCCCTGCAGATCAACGGCAAGGTGCGCAGCCGCCTGACGATTGCCCGGGAGGCGGATAAAGCAGCCGCGCTGTCCCTGGCCCGGCAAGATGACAAAATTGCCCAGGAAACTGCGGGGCAGCAGATTGTCAAGGAAATTTATGTACCCGGCCGCCTGGTCAATATTGTGCTTCGCAAATAAGCGTCGCCAGGTTGCGGCCACTAGTCTGGCCCTTCCGGGAGGTCCCGGCGGCGGGGGGCCCGCCGTCCGGAGTCCCGGTAGGGCCAGTTTGGCTGCCAGTCCGGGCCTCCGGCCCCAGCGCAGGTTCAGCTAAACCTGGGCCACCGCCTGAAGCGGTCAGGCGGTTTAGGGCTGCGCTAAGGAAGCGGCCGGCACGGAGCCCTTAGCCACACTGGCGGTTTCGGTCTCCGGCTCCTGTTCCAGCGCCGAATCCATGACATCCAGAACCGAGCCATCCTCCTGGCTTTGAAAAACCAGCGTAACCTGAATGCTATCCGGCTGCACTCCGTCATATAGCTGATACAAGCTAGCCAGAGTCTGAATAGCCGGTACATCAAACTTATCCGCTTCTATAAAAGCCTCAGGATCCACCATAATGTAGATTTCACCAATATCCAGTTCAGCATCCAGGCTAAGCCACGAAGCCGGCGTCAGGCCCAGCTCAATCAGCTGATTGTATTGCTGTTGGATTTCATCCTGCAAGGCGCTGAGCAGCTCCCAATAACTGGCTGGGGTCAGCACCAGGGTCAGCGCGCCGCTTTGGTCATAAACCGCCGTGCCTGAGCTATCCAAAGCCACCTCCGCGCTTTGATCCGGCTCCGGACTGCCGGCAGCCAAATAAGCCTCTAAAGCCTCAGTGCCGGCAGCACTAAGCTCAGCGGCCGCCGTCTGGGCAGACGCATCAAGGGAGGCGTCCGGCTCCAGCTCCTCCGGCACGGTGGTCAGCGGGCTGCTCTCTGTCAAACTGTGGTCTGCTTGAACAGTCTGCTGTGACAGCCACACCCAGGAGGTCGTCTGCTGGCTGCCCTCAAGTGACTGCCGCACATTGCAGCCGGTCATCAAGACCGCAGTCAGGCAGCCAGCGGTTGCGACACTTATCATGCTCAAGCGTTTTAGTAACATACAACCTTCCCCGGGACAACAGTCCCTGGCCGCCGGATCACGGCAGCTGGACCAGAGCCTAGGCCAGACTCATTTAAAGCCTAACAGGTGCTCCAGACCCAGCCAGACCCGGACTGGCAGCAGCCGCGCCGCCACGCTAAGCAGGCGGCCCCAGAAGCTGCTCACGGATATGTCCTTACCCCTCAAGCCCCGCCGCAGGGCCAGTCTGACCACGCGCGCCGGCTCCTCCGCCGTCAGCCGTTTCAGCCCCTGCACCGGGCCCGCCAGCCCCTGCGCCTTAAAAAAGCCGGTGTGCCGCAACGGGTTGGGGCAGACGGCCGTGACGGCAATCCCCTTTGGCTTAAGTTCCGCATTAAGCGCCCGGGAAAAGCTCAGGATCATGGCCTTAACCGCGGCATACAGCGCAAACCCAGGCTGGGGCGAAAAGGCGGATACGGAGGCAACATTCCAGATCCGCCCACCGGTTATTAAATATGGCAGGACCAAATGGCACAGCCTGACCGGTACTTCCGCGTCCAAGCGCAGCAGCTGCAGCTGGAAAGCTTCAGGCTGAGCGGCAAAATGGCCCGGCCGGCCAATGCCCGCGGCATTGACCAGCCCGCAGACCGGTCTTGCCGCCTGCGCCAGCTCTTGCGCCAGCTTCTGCCAGGCTGACTCCGTCAGCAAATCCAAAACCAGGATCCGGCAGGGACATAGCGGCTGTAACTGCGCCTGCAGCTGCTGCAGCCGCGACTCCCGTCTGGCCAGCAACCAGAGCTCGCCGCAAAAAGCCGGATAGTCCCGGGCCAGCTGGCCGGCAAACTCCCGGCCTAAACCGGAGGAAGCGCCGGTCACAATGACAATACCAGGGCCTTTGTCCGCGGCGGTCCCGGCCTGATCCTGGCTGATAGCTGGCACGCTAAAACCTCCTGCCCACGCTTTTGACTTCACCGGCTTCAGTCCGCAGGAACAAGGGCTCAAGCGCGGCCGCTGACGGCTAAAGTTGCTAACCAGATTCTATTATAGCAAATCCAGAGGCCGCACAAGCCCGCCCTTGCCCAGCTGATTTTATGATCACATAAAATCACTCGCCGCGGCAGTCTGATATAATAGGAGGACCTGAAGGCCATCAAAGAAAGGGGGATCCGGCCCATGGAGCGTTACCGTACCTACAGCCGCGTTTTACTGGCCCTGGCCCTGAGCTGTGCCGCACTTACACTGGTTATGGGCGGCCGCAGTGTGATCAGTTTAGACTGGGATACTGCAATTGACCGCAGCTTTGTCATCGGGGAGCTTATCAAACTGGTGCCCCTGTTTGCCCTGACCCTGGCCTTGCTGATCGGCGGTTTGGTGTTTGCCCACCTCTGCCGCCAGGCGGCCCGGCAACAGGATCAGGCAGCCGCAGAGTGGCAGCGCCGGCAACAGCTGCGCCAGTCCCGGCGCGCGGCCCAGCAGCAGCCGCAGCTTAAGCCTGCCGCCGCCCAGTTTGAGCACTTAACCGCCACGGCGGCCGGAGCGCCGCAGGCCGCAGCGCCAGGCAGTGCGGAGGCTGCGGCTCAGCCTTCCCGCGCTCAGTCTTCCGGCGTTTCACCTTCCGGTCCGCAGATCTCCCGGAAGGCCAGCAGATAAGCTTTAAAAACGCTGCCCCGGGTTTGCAGCTCTGCGGCGGTCAGGCCCTGCCATACCAGCAGGCGGTCACAAAAGAGCTGCAGCGGATAGCAGCTGCCCAGGTTACCAGCCTCCAGCTGAGCCAGGCCACTGCCGGTTTCAAGCGTCAGGTGCAGCTGACTGGCTTGCGGGTCGGTATCCGCGGCCGGCAGTTGCAGGCCGTAAAGCGCTACCTCGTGATACAGCTGTTCGGTCGCCGGGTTAGGCGGCAGGCGCAGGCTCAGTAGGGTACCCGCCTGAGCAGCCTGTTCCTGAGGGCCGTACAAAGCCTTAATCCGGTTTTTCAGCACTAAAGCCGCCGGCTGGCGCAGGGCTTCCGGCACCGCCCCGTAATCCGTTTGCAAATGAGCCAGCAAAGCCTGGCCGTTTTGCCGGCGTTCCACCGGTTTTATTCTTTCAACATAATAGTCCAGCAGGCTGCCGCCGTTTCCACTCACTGTCATCTTCCTAATCCTTCTCTTCTTGCGTACTGTCCGGGTCTTGCGTGCTGTCCGGAACCGGCTCCGCCTGACTGGCCGCCGTCTCCTGCAGATACCGTTCAACCGGCCCGCTCAGCTGGCGGTCCAGACCAAAGCTCAAAACCGCGCCGTTCTCTGTATATTGCTCTTCCAGCCGTGCCGCGTGATTTTTAATGTAAGCCAGCAAGGCGCTCTCACTAAAGGGCAGCGTCAGGCAGTAATTCAGCATCCGGTGCCCGGCCAGCTGCGCCAGAGCCTGCCGGAGCTCCGGCAGGCCCTGACCGGTTTTGACCGACAGCGGAATGACAATCCGGTCCGCCCCGTGTCGGTCCGGCGTCAGCAAATAAGCCGGAACCGGTTTATCCAGCCGGTCAATCTTATTCAAGGCCTGAATACGCGGTTTTTCCTGCGCGTCCAGGCTCTTCAGCTGCTGCTCCACCACCTCTGCTTCCGCTGCGGCGTCCGGATCAGCCAGGTCTGTTACCTGCAGGATAATGTCCGCGTCCCGCAGTTCCTCCAGAGTGGACTTAAACGCCTCAACCAGCTGATGCGGCAATTTGCGGATAAACCCGACGGTATCAACCAATATCAGGGCCTGGCCGTCCGGCAGCTCCAGGCGGCGGGCCGCCGGATCCAGCGTGGCAAAGACCTGATCCATAGCCACAAGATCCGTACCGGCCAGGGCGTTGATCAGACTGGTCTTGCCGGCGTTGGTATAGCCTACCACGGCCACAATCGCCGCGCCAGCCTCACTGCGCTTCCGCCGCACCCGGCTGCGGCGGTGACCCAGCTCCTCCAGTTCCCGCTTCAGCTTACTGATGCGCAGGCGGATATGCCGGCGGTCGGTTTCCAGCTGGCTTTCGCCCGGACCCCGGGTGCCAATACCGCCGCCCAGACGGCTCATCGCTTCATTGATCAGGAAGACCCGGCTGAGCCGATACTCGTACTGCGCCAGCTCCACCTGCAGCTTGCCCTCGCTGCTGGTCGCCCGGCGGGCGAAGATATCCAGAATAACCGCCGTCCGGTCCAGGATTTTGAGGTCGCTTTGTTCCTGAATATTGCGGGTCTGACTGCCGCTTAACTCCTCATCAAACACCAGCAAATTGGCTCCCACCTGCCGGGCCTGGGCACAGATTTCCTCCAGCTTGCCGCGGCCAATATAGGTAGCCGGATCCGGTTTATCTCTAAACTGCACCGCCCGGCCTTCTACCACCGCGCCGCAAGCCCGGACCAGTTCCGTCAATTCATCTAAAGACGCGGCCGTCCGCTCCTCCGCCTGATGGTCCCGCGCGGTCACCAGACCAATGACAAGGGCCCGTTCCTGCGGGCCTTGATTGTCTGTCATGCTGTGTCCTGTCTCCTGATTCATCTGGCCTCCTGCCTGTAAATATACCCCGCACTGGTTGCAAGGCCGCTTAACTTCCACCTATTGTACCTAAAAGTTCCGGCTGCTGTGGTAACCCTGACCGGCAGGTCAGCCGCGGTACAAGTAAAACAGCAGCGTCAGGACTAAACCGGCCGTACTCATAAGCGAAGCGGCCACAGCCAGGCGCCGGGTCCGCCGGGTTTCAGGTGCGCGCCAGGCCTCACCTGCCGCAACCGCGTACAGCAGGACGGCCACCCAGGCGCCAAACCAGGCGCCGCTGTAAAGCAAAGGCGACAGCAGCAGCAGCAACAGCGCGGCCAGTAAGCCCGGCCAGCCGCTGCGGCGTGGGGCGGCCGTGGGCGGCAGGGGGAGCCGTGGCACATCCGGGTCTACATCTGTCACAATAACCCGCTGCCCCGGCATCTCCGCCCGCAACTGTTCCGCCCGCTTCCGGGCCTGCTCCAGCTCCCTGAACGGCCGCAGGCCCGCCGGCTGGATATCACTGTCATCGTGGCTGTCCAGATAGCTGAAACCCCCCTGCGGCGTTTCCTGCAGCAGGAGGTATGAGGGAATGTCTGAAGCCTGCCGCGCTTCAAGGCCGGTATATAGTTCCAGCAAAGTGACCAGAGTCTGCCACGAAGCGTCATCCGCCAGCGTCCAGCTAAGCTTATAGCGCTGATCCGGCCGGCGGTCATTGATGGCGCGCAGGCCCCGGTTGCGGAACACCCTGGCCGCGGTGCCGGCTGACAGCAGCGTCACCTTGTGCCGCGCCTCATCCACCCGCAGGTCTTTAACAGCCGCCAGCGGCAGTTCCTGATAATCCTGCCAGCTGTCCGGAAGTTGCGTCCAGCTGTAAAGATAATGCGCCGTTACCGCCGCGCCGGCCTCCCGCCGCACCGGCCGATTGAGGTGATCCAGATAGATTACGGGATAATGCGCCGACTCTCGCGGCAGCTCCCGCAGCCCTTTGACCAGCTTCAGGCTGGGGTAATAATCGCTTTCCCGGCTGAGCTGTTTCCACCGGATGCCGGTCAGCAGCAGCGCCAGCTGCAGCAAAATGGTCCAGTACACCAGCACGGCCGCAGCCTTGCTCATACCCATACCCAGCCAGACAAACCCAGCGGCCAGCAAAAAAAGGCTGAAAAGCAGGAATGGATTGAACCGCGCCCATTTCCAGCATAAAATCAGGCTGGCCGCATCTCCCAGACTGAGGATAAACCAGTACCAGAGCGTAAAGGGGCGGAGACTGTGCAATAGCTGACTGGCCGGCCCGGTAGCCGGCAGCTGCGTTAACGGCAGCGGATCCGGCGTAAACGCCACCACCAGCCAGCCTGCCAGCAATAAAAGCAGCAGCAGCACATGCAGCAGGAAGCCCGCGCGGAGCAGGCTCCGATGCTGCCGGTTTTTCCGCGGCAGGTCAGGATCATCCAGACGGACCCGGTCCAGCGCGCGGGCTTCCGCCGCGGCGCCTGGGCCTGGGGCCGCCTCAGAGGCCCGCGCGCGCGGCGCTCTGATCTGACGACTATTCAATGGCAAGCAGCTCAAGCCTCCCTTAGTTTATCTATAATGTCTATTATAACATTTCATTATTACCCTTTGACCGGAAGGGGCTGACCCTGAAAGCTAAAGCGGTCTTTACCCAAACTGAACCATCTCTTAAGGGTTTCTTGTTATACTCATCACCGTAAATCCCGGCAGGACTCAGCATGAAAGGAGCCAGCTTTGTGACTGTTTCAACTAATCCCCCACTACTCGTAGCGGCCAGGCCATTGCTTACCGCGCATGCCGGCTGTGAGCACACGCAGCCTGACACGCTGCCTTCGCTTCAGACCGCCCTTGCCTTACCCTGTGAGGCAATAGAAGTCGATGTTTGTCAGGCAGCTGACGGCACGCTGTATTTAAGTCATAGCCCCGGCGCGGCGCCATCGGGCTGCTGCCCTTTGGCAGCGGCGTTTAAGCTGATTCGAGCGCTTCCCGCCAGGCAGATAAACTGCGATTTGAAACAGGCCGGTCTGGAAGCAGCCGTGCTAAAAACGGCTGCCAGCTGCCAGGTCCTGGAACGCGTGACCTTAAGCGGCAGTGTCAGGACGGCATTCGTTAAGGACTGGCAGGCTGTCGTCCGGATCTATCTCAATATTGAGGGGCTGTTACCGCAGCTAAACCTGGCTGACCTGCAGGCTAGGCTGCGGGTGCCGACTGGGGCCGATACCGTCATGCCCCGGCCTGTCCTCACCGCTAAGGAGCTGGATTATATGTTTGATCAGGCGCTGCGCTTTCAGGCCAGGGTATTGAACCTGCCTTATCAATTATGCGATGAACGCCTGCTGCAGCTGGCCGCGCAAACCGGGATCCGGCTGTCTGTCTGGACCGTGGATGCCTTGCCCCTGCAACGGACGTTCCTGCGGCTGGCGGCCCAGGTAACCTCCCAGGGCTGCTGCCGCCTCCACGGCCGGCCTCCGCCAGCCCGGTCTTTGCCCCGGCGCCGGCAGCCATGACCACCGTGCCGTCCATCATTTGCAATCTGACCACCCGTAGGTCCGGCAAGCCCTGCGGATCAGAGCCGCACTATTTCCGACGGACCTGACTGAAAGCCCGTCCGGCGGGTGCGCGGCAGCTGTAGCTGAAGTCAATGGCCGGGGACTGGACTAACGTCTATAATGAACCCAGAGGGGACTCAGGCAACCGCTTAAAAAATCCACCTGGGCCAAAGGAAACAGCATATATGGAAGATTTTTTTATGACCCGCCGCAGTATCCGCCACTTCAGCCAGCAGACCATACCGGAAGCAAAGCTCACCGCCTGCGCGGAGGCCGCCAGGCTGGCGCCGCAGTCGGCTAACCTGCAGCCGGTGCGGTTAGTCCTGATCAACCAGCCGGAGCTCTGCCGCGCCGTCTTGCCGCTGCTGCGTTTTGCCGCTTTTTTGTATCCTCACTATACGCCCGCTCCCGGGCAGGCTCCCACCGCTTATTTGCTGCTGCTAAATGACCTCCGGCTTAAACCGCAGGGCTCAGATAATGATTGCGCCGCCCAGGCCGTCACCTTTATTTATAAAGCCTGGCAGCAAGGCATTGGCAGCTGCTGGATGGGTGCCATTGACCGCCCGGCTATCCTGAAGTTGCTGAAGATTGACCCCGCCTGCTATCAGTTGCATAGCCTTATCGCCCTGGGCTATCCGGCTGAAACTCCGCAGATTGAAGACAGTCTGCAGCCTCAGCAGCGCTACTATCTGGATCAGGCGGGGCAGCTGCATGTGCCCAAACGGCCGCTCCGCCAGGTCCTGAGTTTTAACCGGGCGCCCGCGGAGGGCGTGGCGGAGCAAAACTAATCCAGCCGGGGCGCGGCCAGCTGGCCGGCGCCAAACTGATAAGGCAGCAGTTCCTTCAAGGTCAGCCTGACATAATCCGTATCAGATCTGGCCACATAAATCACCAGATCCGGGCCGGCAAACTCACTGAGAACCTGGCGGCAGATGCCACAGGGCCAGGCCAGCGGCGGCGGGGTCGGCCGGGTCTGACGGTCAAAACCGACCACAGCCAGAGCTGAAAACCGCCGCTCTCCGGCGGAAACGGCCTGGGCTAGCGCTGAGCGTTCCGCACAGATAGTCGCGCCATAGCTGGCATTTTCAATGTTACAGCCGGTATAGATTTTACCGCTGGCCGCCAGCAAGGCTGCTCCCACCATAAAATGGGAATACGGCGCCCAGGCGTTTTGCCGCACCTGCAGCGCGGCCTGGATCAGCCGGCCGGGGTCAGCCTCAGCCGCGCCGCCGGTTACACTTTGTTTCATATTGCACCTCTGTCTTATTTCCGCTGCGCCGCGGGGCCTGATGCCGGTCGTTTGGGGGATCAGCCGGCTTAGCTAAGCCGCGCGCACAAAAAGGCGCGCCGCCACTGCTTTCAGGGCGTCGCCTGGCTGCTGCGCCCGGGCCAGGGGCTAAAACCAGTGCCGGCGCGCCAGCTGCCCGGCTGTCGGATTGAATCCAGCCCGGCGGTTTGTCCGTCCCCGTTCATCGCTTCCCTGACGCTATAGTAGCGCAAATACGGCAAATTGCCAGGCTGCCCTGACAGTTTATGCTTTACAGCCACAGCGGCGGTCCGGCTGTTTTTCAGCATATTTTCGCCGCAATTTCAGGCCGCTCGGATTTGGTTGCTCTTGCAACGGTTATCACGTATATCGTATGTAGATATACACTTATCGATATTTTTATATTGTATTCTGGCTCATTTCAGGCTATGCTAAAGCTATCGTCCGGCAGGTCAGCTCTCAGTTTGTCCTGCCACCTGCGACATTCAGAAAGGTAGGTTTTTATGAAGGGTTTTGCAATGATTAAGATTGGTCAGACCGGCTGGATTGAAAAGAATCGCCCGGTTTGCGGTCCTATGGATGCCATTGTCCGCCCCCTGGCTCTGGCTCCCTGTACCTCTGACGTTCACACGGTCTGGGAAGGTGCTTTAGGTCCCAAAGAGAATTTGATCCTGGGCCATGAAGGCTGCGGTGAAATCGTGGAAGTGGGCGCCCTGGTTAAAGATTTTAAACCAGGTGATAAAGTGCTGGTACCGGCCATCACCCCGGACTGGAATTCAGTGGAAGCTCAAGCCGGCTACTCCATGCACTCCGGCGGTATGCTGTGCGGCTGGAAGTTCTCCAACTTCAAAGACGGCGTTTTTGGCGAATATTTTCACGTCAATGATGCGGACGGCAACCTGGCGCTGCTGCCGGAAAACATTCAGCCGGCGGAAGCCTGTATGCTCTCTGACATGGTCCCGACCGGATTCCACGGCGCAGAACTAGCTGATGTCCAGTTTGGCGACACCGTCCTGGTTATCGGCATTGGCCCGGTCGGCCTGATGTCCGTGGCCGGCGCCAATCTGCACGGCGCGTCTGAGATCATTGCCGTCGGCACCCGTCAGGTTTGCCGGGATGCGGCTAAATATTACGGCGCGACCCAGTTTATCGGCTACAAAGACGGTTCCATTGATGAGCAGGTCCTGGATCTGACCAGTGGTAAGGGTGTAGATAAAGTCATCATTGCCGGCGGTACCGTAGACACCTTTGAGCCGGCGGTAAAATGTGTCAAAGCCGGCGGCCGGATTGGTAATGTCAACTATCTGGGCAGCGGTGAATACATCAAGATCCCCCGGGTTGAGTGGGGCGTCGGCATGGGTCATAAGACGATTGCCGGCGGCTTGATGCCAGGTGGCCGCCTGCGTATGGAAAAGCTGGGCCGTCTGGTAGCCTGCGGTAAACTGGATGTCTCCCGGCTGATTACGCACCGCTTTAATGGGTTTGAGCACGTTGAAGATGCGCTGATGCTGATGAAGGATAAGCCCGCTGACCTGATTAAACCAGTCGTCACGATGTGAGCCGCTCATCGCGCGGCAGACGGTCATACCGGCTGTTGAGATGACGGCAAAGGCTCCAGGTGCCGCAGCACCCGGAGCCTTTGTATGTGGCCAGCAGCGCCGGAAGCCCCGGCTTGCCCGACAGATAGGAGAAAGGATACAGTCTGACAGCGCCGGACGCTGCCCCAGGCCATGACAGCCGCGGCGCCGGAATTGTTTTGTATAATGGCTTTATGGATATTTTACTTATTTCAGGTTTTTTAGGCGCCGGTAAGACCACCTTCATTCGCAGACTGAGCCAGGCCTGCGGCCGGGAGTTTGTCATCCTGGAAAACGAATACGGTCCGCTGTCCGTAGATGGTCCGCGACTGGACACTGCCGCGGAGGTGGCCGCAGCGCCTGCACAGCCGGTTGAGCCGAAACACAGCCCCGCGAAGGCCGCCAGCGGCACCGCTATACCCCTGCAGCAACGCGCCCAGGCAGCCCTGCCCCAGGCCCGGCGGATCTGGGAGCTGACCGAAGGCTGCATCTGCTGCTCCATGTCCTTAAGCTTTGCCCATTCTGTCCTGACCATCGCCAATGCCCTGAATCCCGATTATCTGATCGTAGAGCCCAGTGGGGTGGCTTACCCCGGCCGCATCCTGGCAGAGCTGCAAAAGAT
>JAQWFM010000038.1 GCA_028704415.1 Oscillospiraceae bacterium
CCGAACCCCCATTGACGCTTTGGCCAGGGCTGTCTTGTCTCTCTTATGAGTTACCGGCAGATGGAAAGCCAAAGTGAGGACCGGCCGGACGGAAAGCCCTTGCCTCAGCTGACGCTTAAGGCCTTCAGCGGCCCGCTGGAGTTACTGTTGCATCTGATTGAGCGCGATAAAATCGATATCTATGACATTCCTATTAAGTCAATCACGGACCAGTACCTGACTTATCTGGAGCAAGCCCGGCAGCTGGACCTGGATATAGCCAGCGATTTCTTATTAATGGCCGCTACCTTACTGCAGCTTAAGAGCCGGCTGCTCTTGCCGGTTGATCCGCTTCCGGGAGAAGATCAGGAGGATCCAAGGCAGGAACTGGTTCTGCGGTTGTTAGCTTACCGGAGGACGCGCCTGCTGGCAGACGCCTTAAAGACCCGCCAGGAAACCTGGGGCTTATCCGCCTGCCGTGCGCCGGAAAAACTTCATCGGGAGCCTAACTGGCCGCAGGAACAGTCAGGAGAAAAACTCATCAACTATCCCCGGTTTTTATTAGCAGCTGGCCGTATTCAGCAACGCAATGAGACTCGGTTTAATGACTTGCGCAGTAAATTAACTTATATCTTAAAACGCGAGCGGCATAGCTTTAAGGATGTTTTACGCTACATTTGGGAGCGCCTCAAACGGCGGCAGCAATGTCTGTTCTCAGATTTGTTTCCGGCTTCAGCCGGAAAACCTGCCACGGTAACCGGATTCTTAGCGATCCTGGAACTGTTAAAAGAACACCAGATTCAGGCAGATCAGCCAGAACCCTTTGCTCCCATTGAAATCAAAGCTGCCGCGCGGCAAGATCCCGACCAACAAGATATGCTGTTGCAGAATCTGCAGCAAGATTTTAATTGAGCTCAGGGCTCAGCTGGATAAGTTTAGTAAACGGAGGACCTGTCACCATGCCTGCAGAAACGCAACCCAATAACAATCAGGCCTCAGCAAGCCGGGGGGACGACGACGCTGAGACTTTACAGGTAGAGTCTGGCGCTGCTCTGGCGCCAGGCAATCCAAACCGGCTCCAGGGACAGTTGGAAGCGCTTTTGTTTGCCTCTGGCGATCCCTTGCCTGTAACTGATCTGGCCCGCGCGTGTGACATCACTGAGGCTGCTTGCAAAGCGTTGCTGCAGCAGCTGGCCGGCCGCCTTGAAGCGGACGAGAGTCGGGGTATATTGCTGCGCCAGGTCAGGGATCGCTATTGCCTGATCAGCAAGCCATTATATAAAGACAGCATCAGCAAACTTTTTACCGCCAGGACGGCTGTGCGGCTTAGCCAGGCCGCTTATGAAGTGCTGGCTTGTGTCGCCTACAACCAGCCGGTTACCCGCGCACAGGTTGAAACAGTCCGCGGGGTCAATAGTGATGCGGTGATCTCCCGATTAGAGGAGCTGGGTTATATATTTGCCTCAGGCCAGCTGGAAGCGCCTGGCCACCCGACCCTCTTTTCAGTGACGGATCGCTTTTTGCTGGAGTGCGGGTTGAATTCGCTGGATGAGTTACCCCCCATGGAATTGCTGATGTACAGCAGCTTGCAGGAGTTTGAGCAAAAGCTAAAGCAAGCGGAAAACCCTGGCCCAAATGCCCAGGGCTTTCCGCATTTACCCCCTGAAAAGGACTGATGAAGCCTGGCTGGCCTGAGCTTCAGGGCTGACCTGATTTGAAAATGCCTCCGGTTAACTTGTACCACCTGCTTCTTGCGACACCCTAAATGGTAATTTATAATGTAATAGATTTGTATGATGGATCAATAATAGGACGCTGATAATCGTAATATTATTTGAAATAATCAGACATAAAATGACATACCTAACATGGGAACGAGGTAGAACATTCATGAACGCTGAAAAGAAGATGCAGAACTTTTTAGCTGCGGCAGATGACAATGAGCGTACTCAGACACATAACGGCAAAGCTGCCGGACGGGTCCGGGCGCTGCTTGATGATGAAAGCTTTGTGGAACTGGACAGTCAGGTATGTCCTGAGGGTGAGGAGCTGACCCGTACACCGTTTCCTGGTGATGGCCTGATCTGCGGTTACGGTACGATTGACGGCCGGCTGGTTTTTGTGGCCGCTCAGGATCCTGAGGTATACAAGGGTAGTTTAAGTCGCTTAAATACGGCCAAACTAGCCCGGCATATCCTGAGAGCCAGGAGCTCGGGCGCACCGTTTTTGGCTCTGCTGGACTCCGGCGGGATCAGAGCGGAGGAGGGTCTGGCTTTACTGAGTGAAACCGCAGACTTACTCTGGACCATCAGAGAAGCCCGTGAAGAGATCATGTTCATTTCCCTCATTCTCGGTCCCTGCCCGGGGGTGCAGAGCTTCATTGCCGCCAACAGTGATCTGGTCTTAATGGCGGCGGACCATGGCGGGGTATATCTGCATGGACCGGGAGTGACCGCGGCCGAATACGCGCCGCAGCTGACCCCTGCAGATATTGGCGGCGCCGCGGTTCACGCTGACCAAAGCGGCCTGGCAGCTTTAGTGGCCGAGGATGAGGCAGGACTGTTTGCCCAGACCCGGCGGCTGCTGACCTATATCCCGGATGACTTCAGCGGCTTTGCCGATACCATTACCGTCAGGGATGCGGATCCCAACCGCTGTGCGCCGGCCCTGGATGAGCTGGCTGCCGGTTTAGACGGAGACCCCTGCGCAGATCAGATTGCGGCGGAAGTCTTTGACCAGGATGGCCGGATAGAACTTTTTGCCCATTACGGGCGGGGGGTGCTGGGCGGATTAACTTCCCTGGCGGGGATTCCGCTTATTTATATCGCTAACCGCCAGCGGGTGATGGGTTTAGCGGAGCTTAACAAATGTGTTAAGCTGTTGCAACTGGCGGAGCGCTTTAATTATCCCCTGATCAGTTTTACGGATTTGGAAAGTTTTGCCGGCGGACCGGATGCTGAAGCCAGAGGTATATCCCAGGCTGCGGCGGACTTACTGAACGCATTTGCGGATCTGTCGGTACCTAAATTAAATGTAATGACCGGAGCCGCACTGGGCAGCGCCTACCTGGCCTTTAACAGCAAAGCAACCGGAGCAGACATGGTCTATGCCTGGCCTACCGCGGAAATCGGGCTCTTGCGCGCGGATGCGGCGGTAGCCCTATTTAAAAGAAAAGCCTTAAAAGCTGCCGCCAACCCCCAGGCCATGCGGCAGGAGTTAGAAGCGGAGTACGCCCGGCGGGATATGGGGCCGACTGCTGCCGCTAATCTGGGGCTGATTGATGAGCTGATCAGACCATCGGCTACCAGACCCAGACTATACAGTGCCCTGCAGTTGATTGGCGGCGCGGTATAGTGCCGGCAACTGGTAAGGGCCAAAGCATTATCAGGCTTAAAACCCAGTAAGCAAGTAATCAATATAAAAGATCATCCGGGGAGGATATCGGCATGAAGCAATATCGGATTACAGTTAACGGACATAGCTATGATGTTCAGGTAGATGAGATGAATGGGGCACCTGTGGTCAGCCCGGCGCCGGCCACAACACCAGCCGCGGCTGTGGCACCTCAGCCGCCCGTGGCAATCCCGCCTGTGCCTGCCGCGGCTGCAGCAGGCACGCCGGAGCCCGCTGCAGCCCCAGTTAAGGCAGGCGCGGGCAAACTTGGCGAAGGCGAAGCGGTGAAGGCCCCGATGCCCGGTACCATTCTGGATGTACGGGTGCAGCAGGGCGATACGGTCAAGCGCGGGGATATCTTATGTATCCTTGAAGCAATGAAGATGGAAAATGAGATTCAGTCACCTAAGGACGGACGCGTCACTGGGGTTGCGGTAGCTAAAGGGAGCAGTGTTAACGCCGGGGATAATTTGGTAAGTCTGGCTTAACCTTGCGCCGCTGGCTCATACTCACACGGCTCTTGCTTCAGGAGGAAAAAATGGCTAATGTAAAAATTACTGAGACCATTCTGCGGGACGCTCATCAGTCACTGGCTGCTACCCGCATGACTTATCAAATGATGGAACCTGCCCTGCCGTACCTGGACCAGGTAGGCTATAATGCATTGGAGTGCTGGGGCGGCGCCACCTTTGACGCCTGTGTCAGATTTCTGCATGAAGATCCCTGGGAACGGTTGCGTAAAATAAGAAAGGCCTGTCCTCATACCAAACTGCAGATGCTGCTGCGCGGACAAAATCTGCTGGGTTACAAACATTATGCGGATGATGTGGTGGACGAGTTTGTCAAGGCCTCGGTTGCCAATGGCATTGATATTATCAGGATTTTTGACGCACTGAACGATTACCGCAACATTGAGCGGGCTATGAACGCCACCATCAAAGCGGGCGCTCACGCGCAGGGCTGTATATCCTATACCACCAGCCCGTATCATTCCCTTGAAAAATTTACCCGGGACTGCAAACAACTGGAAGAGATGGGAGCGGCTTCAATCTGCATTAAGGACATGGCTGGCCTGCTCCTGCCTAAGGACGCATATGAACTGGTCAAGGCCATTAAGGAAACCGTTAAAGTCCCCATTGAACTGCACACCCATTACACGACCGGTCAGGGGTCAATGGCTTATCTTAAAGCCATTGAAGCCGGCTGCGATATCATTGATACCGCGCTGAGTCCGCTGGCTATGGGCACTTCACAGCCCTGCACGGAAGCTATGGTCAAGGCCCTGGAAGGCACGGAATTTGACACGGGCCTGAACCTGGATAAAATGATTCCTGCTACAGAGATTTTCCAAAAAGTTCGTGAAGACTGGATTCAATCCGGTCAGATCAGCCCCAAGGTTTTAGGGGTCAACATTAACGCGCTGCGTTATCAGGTACCGGGCGGCATGCTGTCCAACCTGGTTTCCCAGCTGAAACAGGCCGGCAAAGAGGATCAATTGGAGGCGGTTTTGGAGGAGGTCCCCAGAGTCCGTAAAGATTTTGGCTATCCGCCGCTGGTTACGCCCTCCAGTCAGATTGTGGGTACCCAGGCAGTCATGAATGTGGTAACCGGTGAACGGTATAAAATGGTTCCCAATGAATCAAAAGACATATTGCGGGGCAAGTATGGCAGGACGCCAGCTCCGATTGATCCGGCCTTTATCCGGTCTGTTCTGGGCGATGAGCAGCCCATTACAGTAAGACCGGCCGACTTGCTGGAGCCAGAACTGGGACACGTCCGTCAGGAAGCCGCTGAATATGCGGAAAGTGACGAAGATGTCCTGACCTATGCTATGTTTCCACAGGTAGCAGAGACATATTTTCGCTGGCGGCTTGAACAAAAGCATAAGCTGGATAATACTGTAGGAAGTATTGATGAGGTTATACAGCCTGTCTGAAGGAGACAAAAGGGTGGACATTAGCAAGCAAGATGAATCAATTCTGAATTTGATTCAGGGTCAGTTTCAGGGATTGAGTAAAGGCCAAAAAGCGGTAGCCAGGTATATACTGGACCATTATGATGAAGCAACAGATCAGACGGCAGCCCGTATTGGCCATATAGTAGGCGTCAGTGAATCTACGGTCGTGCGTTTTGCCACTGAACTGGGATTTGAAGGCTATCCGCATTTTCAGAAGGAGCTTAGGGAGGAACTGAAAGGTAGTCTTACCGCGGCCCAAAGAATGCGTGCGACCGCTCGCCTGACAGACAGCGATGACATATTAGGTAAAATATTGCTGGGCGACAGTGAAAATCTGCACCGCGCTTATGAGCAACGCGATTTATCCAGTTTCAAAACGGCCACCCGGATGCTGCTGGCAGCTAAACGGGTTTACATTTTGGGCATACGTTCCTGCGCACCCTTAGCCTCATTTCTGTCCTTTTATCTCAACCTGATGCTTACGGATGTTCGCCTGATCCAGACCCTCAGCGGCTCAGAGATTTTTGAGCAAATCCTTAATATTGAGGAAGGGGATCTGTTTATCGGCATCAGCTTCCCCCGGTATTCCCAGCGGACCTTACGCGCCATGGCTTATGCCCATGACGCCGGAGCGGCAACCTTAGCTGTCACGGACCGGGCTGAAAGCAGCCTGGCTCAGGAAGCGGACTGCGCCCTGCTTTCCCACAGCGACATGGTTTCGTTTGTGGATTCATTGACGGTTACCTTCAGCATGCTCACAGCCCTGCTGGTGTCAGTGGCCTCCAACAGACAGACGCTGCTGACAGAACGCCTGACCTTCCTTGAAAAGGTATGGGATGAATACGGTGTCTACGTTAAAAATAACGATATAAAACCGCAGATCCCGCCGTTGTCTCGCCGGGACAGTGATTTAAGCGCTGACGCCTGACCTGACTTGACGTCCAAGTTGACTCCGGCTGCGGCTGCGGCTCCTGCTGTCAGATGCAGCCTTTATTATGAGCCGGCGCCAGTCTCAGGCAATGCCTGTTGCAGCCGTAAGCTCAGATTAGAAAGGAAACCTATGCAGATAGCCATTGATGGCCCGTCCGGGGCGGGAAAGAGTACCGTGGCCCGCAGCCTGGCGCAACACCTGGGTTTTATTTACATTGATACCGGGGCTATGTACCGGGCCTGCGCGCTTAAGGCTTTCCGCAACCATCTGAATCTGATGGATCCTGCCGCGGTGCAAACCTTACTGGATCAGACCCGTATCGAGATTGGCCATGAACAGGGCGAACAAGTCGTTTACCTGGATGGCGTGCCTGTTACTGCTGAGCTCAGATTGCCGGAAATTTCCCGCCTGGCCTCGGATATCTCGAAATTGCCAGCCTGCCGCAGCAAATTGCTGGGTTTGCAGAGGGAGCTGGCTGGCCGGCAAAATGTGGTGATGGACGGAAGAGATATTGGTTCCTTTGTCTTACCTCAGGCTGATCTGAAAATATTCTTAACCGCCTCAGCTGAGGAGCGGGCCAGGCGGCGCCAAGCTCAGCTGCAGCAACAGGGGATAACCGAGGACTATAACCAGATACTGAAAGAGTTACTGTACCGGGACCGTCAGGACAGTGAACGGGCTATTGCCCCGCTGGTCCAGGCTGCTGACGCCGTACTCCTGGATAACAGTCACTTAAGTCAGCCGGAAGTCATTGACTGTATTATGCAGCTGCTCAGACAACGGGGACTGGCGGACGCTTAGGCTCTGGCCGCAGCGGCAACAAATAACCATAGAGAGATTTAGATCGGCATGAAAGCAAACAAAAACTTAGCTGAAACAACTGCAGACTATCCGGTAGCCAGCCGCCTGGACTTACCGCAGCTTATGGACAGAGGCGGCAGACATGTGGTCAGGCGGATCGTGGCCGGATTTATGAAGCTGGCGTTCAGGGTCAGGATTGAAGGTCTGGACCATCTGCCATCCGGGGGACCTGCTATTATCATTGCTAACCACAGCAGTTACTTTGACATCCCTCTGATTCATGTATTTGTAAAACCCTGGATCTACTTTGTAGCCAAACTGGAATTGTTTAAACCTGGTTTCCCGCGCCGCTTTTTAGCCTGGTGGGGCGCCATCCCCCTGAACCGTGAGCACGTGAGCCTGCAGGCTGCCAGAGACATTTTGGGGTTATTGCGCCAGGGGCGGATTCTGTGTATTTTCCCTGAAGGAACGAGACTTAAGCCGGATAGTGACCGGCGGATGTATCCGCCTAAAACAGGAGTTTATCATTTTGCCCGTAAAACCGGCGCCAGGATTGTCCCCATGGGCATTGCTGCTGACTTCCGCTTTCGGCAGCCGGTCCGATTGACTATCGGGCCGTCATTTACTTTAAAAGACCTGCAGCAGGAAAATCCGGCCTTCAAAGATGAGGAAGCCGCCAGCATTGAGATGATGCGGCGGGTTTATGCACTGGCCGGTATATCTGCCTATCCGCTTACCAAGGCTGACTATGAGGCAGAACGTCAACGGGCCCAGGCTCAGAAAGGCTTAAATCCATGACCCATAAAGCAGAATCATGGAAATATCCCCGCCAGGTAACTGTGGCCCCCAATGCCGGCTTTTGCCTGGGGGTGGATCACGCGGTAAAATCTGCCTGTAAACTGGCTGGCCAGGCTGATGCCGGGCAGCCGCTTTATATGTTAGGAGAGCTGATTCATAATCGCCAGGTTATTGACAGCCTGACCCGTCAGGGCTTTGTGGTAGCTCTGCAGCCCGAGGATATCCCGGCCAGGGCTACCGTCCTGATCCGGGCTCACGGGATTGCTCCTGCAATCAGACAGGCATTACTGGCTAAAAACTGTATCCTGGCAGATGCTACCTGCGGCTACGTGACTAAAATTCATCATATCGTCCGGAAAGCCTGGGCGGCCGGACAAAAAATCATTCTGACCGGCAATCCTTCCCACCCGGAAATCCTGGGGATCAACGGCGAATGTGCCGGCGCCGCGATCATCTTTCAGACTGTAGAGGAAGCTGAGGCTTATGAATTTTCAGATGGCTCTTACATATTAGCGAGTCAGACCACATTTTCTGTTAAGACTTTTAATGAAATACGCAAAGTATTACAGAATAAAATTGCATTGCTCCAAATCTTTGATACAATATGTGATGCAACTGAAACTCGTCAGCGTGAGGTAGCGGAACTGGCGGCTGATTCTGAAGTCATTTTAATCATTGGCAGCAGAACCAGCTCCAATACCAGAAAGTTATTTGACGCGAGTGCGGTGGCATCAGGGGATCGATATCAGGTGGAAACACCCGGTGAAGTCAGACAATTGCTTGAGCAGGGCAGGTTGGCTGGTAAGCGAGTCGGGGTAACAGCAGGTGCATCTTCTCCTGAGAGTATTATCAGGGAGGTTATTCACATAATGAGTGAAAACGAGGCAGTTAACAAGGATTTAGAGCAGGGTGACGTGAGTTTTTCGGATTTTATTGATCAGATCCCTCAGCTCCACAGAGGCGCCACTGTTAAAGGCGTGATTGTGCGCTACGACGATGACTTTGTCTATGTCGATGTCCGTGACAAATCTGAGGGGAAAATTCCTCGCCACGAGTTTGAGAATAATCCCGATTTTGACCTGGATAAAGCAATTGAAGATCGAACAGAGATTGATGTCTATGTACGTAGCATCAGGAACACGGAGTTAGGCAAGGAAATTCTCTTGTCCAAAGCCAGGGTGGATTTCGCTAAATATAAAAATGAAGTCGAGACGGCTTTTCGCGACAAGACACCTATTACGGTTAAAGTTGTAAATGTGGTTAAAGACGGGGTTATCGCTACTTACGGTGGCATTGATATCTACATTCACCGGACTCAGCTGGAGCTAGGCACAGTTCAGGATCTGGAACCCTATCGTGACCAGACGTTTGATATTTTGATTACCCAGTTTGATCCGGAAAAGCGCCGGCTGAGAGTTTCCGGCTCCCGTCGCGCTTTGCTCAACCGCGATCGTAAGGCTAAGGCCGAAGAGCTGTGGAACAACATTGCCGTTGGTGATATCTATGACGGTGTTGTGCGCAGTCTGACTGATTTTGGCGCTTTTGTGGATATTGGCGGGGTGGACGGCTTGGTGCATATTTCTGAACTGTCCTGGAACCGCATCAAGCATCCGTCTGAAGTGGTCAAGGTTGGGGACGTGATTCAAGTCTATGTCAAGGACTTTGATCCGGAAAAGAAGCGCATTTCTTTGGGTTATAAACGGATTGAGGACGACCCCTATCATAATATTGAAGAGCGTTTCCCGCAGGGCAGCATTGTCCACGGTAAAGTCGTGCGGATGTTTAATTTTGGCGCTTTTGTCGAGATTGCACCGGGCGTGGACGCGCTCTGCCATGTATCTCAGATTTCTTCGCACCGCCTGAACCGGCCGGAAGAAGTCTTGAAGGAAGGCATGGAGGTTGATGCCAGAGTTCTGGATGTCAACAATGAAAACCGCCGGATCAGCATCAGCATCAAAGATGTGGCTCCGATTGATGAGACCGTGGACGGTCAGACACTGACCAGTGAGAAAGATACGCATCAGGAAAGCCGGGGAGAAGACCTGCCCACATCCTATCAGGACAAGGATCAGGACACGACCATCGGCACGGTGGTGCAGAACAGTGAAGGCACAGAAGCCGCGGCAGAAGACAGCGCAACTGTGGCTGAGCCTGAGCCTGCAGCCACTGAGCCTGAAACTAATGAAGAAGCCTGAACTTATTTAGGCCGATTCAGTGACAGCAAAGGGACAGTCCCCCGTCAGGGAGACTGTCCCTTTTTGTGTTGTCTCAGGGCAGCAAGCCTTGCTTAAGAGCAGACGCTCATCCTTTGAGAACGCTTCCTGTTTCAGGTTAGCGACCGCTGGCCTGTGCGCCGCACTGGCGGTGTTGCCGTAAAGCCTCCGGTTTGCCGGCTAACGCGCAAAAGCCTGATCTAACTGGCGGAAAGCTTCAGTGTAAATCGCCTCACTGCGCTCCAGGGAGGCAAGATCAGCGTATTCGCCTGTTTGATGACATACACCTGGCTGTCCGGGGAATACCGGACCAAAGGCGACAGTGTTGGGTAATGATCTGGCATAAGTGCCGCCGCCAATCGCAATCGGTTCGGCTTGCTGGCCAGTCTGCTCATTGTATATCCGGGTCAAAATCATAACCAGCGGCTGATCTTTGGCCAGATATAAGGGAGCAGCGTGATGATTCTCTGTGTATTGAACCCCATAGGGCTCACAGGCCGAGCGGATTTTTGTCCGCAGCTCCGCCACATCCCAGGTAACCGGATAGCGGATATCACAAGTCAGCCTGGCTTGCTGCGCATCCAGCTGCAAAACTCCCGCGTTAAAGGTCAGCGGACCAGAAACGGCGTCTTTACCGGCCAGGCCCATCAGGCGGCCATCATAGCACATCCCAATCTGCTGCTGATAAAATTCAAGCCAGGGCTGTGTCTGACCGGTTGCAGCCAGGCGCAGCCGGGCCTGCTCCATGGCTTTTGAGATGGCATTTTCCGCAGCCTGAGGCAGGCTGGCGTGACCCATCACGCCGGTTACCGTTTCAGACTCATGCCTGCCGTCCGGCAACTGCCAGGTCAGATGACAGTCGCCCGGCACCACATTGGCGCGGGTACCGGCATGGGCGGCAAGCAACGTCAATTTGTCTGCGGGCACAGTGGTTTCAGGCCATGAGAGTGTGAGGGTGAACTGCAGCAGGCCCTTTTCCGCATGGATAACCGGAAATTCCGCATCCGGCGTGAAAGCGGCTACCGGCAACTGTTCGGTCTTGGTATAACGCTTCATGCAGTCCGAGCCAGACTCCTCATCCAGCCCCAGGATCAGGCGAAGCTTGCACCGAGGTTCATATCCCTCCTGCAGTAAACGCTTTAGCCCAAAATAAACCGCCACTGCTGGCCCTTTGTCGTCTATACTGCCCCGGCCGACCATGCGGCCATCTATAAGCTGCGGTTCAAAGGCCTGTTGCCAATCCCCGGCCGGAACAACGTCCAGATGGCAGACGGCGGCCAGCAGCGGCGCGCTGGCTGTGTCTGGTCCAAATTCCAGATAACCAACCTTGCCGTCAATGACTTTGGTACGAAAGCCGTCAGCCTGAGCTTTGGCTAAAAAGGTCTGGAGCGCCTCCAGGGTAGCCGCTCCAAAAGGCGCCCTGGCGCTTGCGCTTCCCTTAACGCTGGGAATGCGGATTAACTGCTTAAGAAATGCCCGCCGTTCCTGTCTGTCTTTGTCAGTGAGATTCACGTATCGTACACACCTTTCCCAATAATGCTTAATTATAAGCTTACTGGCGCAGGTTTTCCGTTTCTAAATCATCAGTCGGTATGATGTCTTCGCCATCCATATTGATTTGCAGATCCGCCGGCCGGACGTTGCCTGCAGCATCAGGCAAAGCCGGACAGTGCTCATGCACAGCACAGTAAAATCCCAGATACAAACCCAATTCATCCGGTTCCGTCGGTTGCCCGCAAGCTGCGCAAAAGGCTACTGATTCCGGCTGATTTTCCTGGATCAGATTGCTGGCAATAAGCAGCAAATCCATTATTTTATCTTTGGCTAACGGGATCAGGTTTTGTTTGATTCTGAAAAAATAAAAGTCATCTGAAAATTCCAGGTTCGTGATTTTAAACCGACTGGCGTGCCTGGTAAAATAACTGTCCAGTGCCTCTTTGGTAATCTCCTGAATATGGGGCAGGTAAAAGACCACGGCTATAGACTTGGACTGTTCCACAATGGTGCAGGGGATATGCTGCGCGCAGCCATAAATGCTGTCTTCTGCTTTATGCCATTGCAGGTCACTGGCCAGTTGTTTCAAATTGCGGCTGATCATAATAACACCTCTGTCCGTTAGATATGATTCAGGCACGGGCGGCTAATACCCAAAACCTGAGGCCGATAACAAGTTAGATTTTGTTGAACTGTGCTTAGCGCGGATTAAACAGATAACTGAGCACTTCCCAGGCCCGGTGACTGACACTGCGATGGTCAGTAAGCAGGGTAAAATCACAGTCACTGAGGTAGGCTTTTTGGCGGGACTGCAATAATTGCGCCACCTCTGCGAGCGTCTGCAGCCGGGCCAGATTGGGGCGATTTTGGTCGCCGCTGATCCGGCGATATACTTCTGCGGCCGTGATATCAAGATGGATGACCAGACCATGCTGCTGCATGAACTGCCGGTTAGCCGGGTTCAGGACGATACCGCCGCCCGTGGCAATGACGAGTTCAGTTTGCCGGCCAGTCTGCTGCAGAGCCTGTTGCTCCAGCACCCTAAAGCCCGCTTCTCCCGCCTGCCGGAAAATTTCCGGGATGGTCTGTTCGGCCAGCTGACATGCCAGGTCATCCGTATCCATAAACTGGTAACCCAGCAATTCAGCCAAGAGCGCCCCTAAGGTACTCTTTCCGCTGCCCATGAAGCCGGTCAGGTAAATCCGGGCCGGTAACCGGTGGTCACAAGCCTGCCAGCCTGCCGCCTCAGACTCCCTGAAGTTAAGATAGGAGCGCATCAGCCCGACCGGTGGCTGGCCGGCGGCGCTTTCCGTGAGCAGACTGGCGAAGACGGCCGCTGAACCACAGGCTGCCGCTAACAAACGCGATATTCGGGCCGCTTCCCCCATAGCCATAAAAATAAAGGCCCGGTCAGGCCGCAACCTGACCGCTTGCCGGCCGGCTGCGAGTAAACGCCGGTAGTCTGCCTCCGAAGCCGCGGTGGTTACAATTTTAATGATCTCAGCCGGAAGCCTGCTCATCTGTTGAAATAATTGCGCCAACGCCGCCGCGGCCGGCGTCTGGTCAAAATCATGGCAGGACAAGATGGCACTGCAGCCCTTTTGATGACAGGCCGCCAGCAGCGCGGCCGCTGCGTTTTCTCCCCAGCTGTATTCTATATCCACCCAGTCTGGCTTCAGGGGGAGGACTTGATTCTGGATATAGTCTGCATAAGCCGCGGCTGTTGCCAGGCGCTGCCGCAACCCAGGGTTACCGTCGGTGCGATAGGTGATGATTAGCGGCAGAGGACTTAGCTGGCTGATTAAGTGCCGGGCTTGCTGACAGGCCTCAGCTGAGGCGGCGAGCTCAAAGCGGTCCAGCCGCCACTCCAGACAATCGGCTGGACCTGGCCGGTCCTCAGCTGACAGCTCATTTAATTCCCGAGTCAGCTGTGCAGGATTTTGCCCCATGAGGGGAACGATGATGGCAGTACGGCGAGGTTCAACAGACAGGCTATCCGGGCTGAAAATAGTCGGAGCTGTGGACTTTGCAAATGCTGTCATGAGGTTACCTGCCTTTAATACCAGATTACATAGGGACCTAGTCTAGCCTCAGCCTTTGAGGGTTGAGCTATAATTGCAAAAATTATAGCACAGCTAACCTTAGAATAAGCATAGTGAGGATTGCCGGGGGCAATAGAGCATGCTATAATACCTCTCGCGTTGATTTTTCGAGGTGTGGCGCAGCTGGTAGCGCGCTTGCTTTGGGAGCAAGATGTCGCAGGTTCGAATCCTGTCACCTCGACCATATAGCCTGCGGATAGCCAATCTGTGGGCTTTTTGTTTTCTGTTATCCTGCGTTAATCTGCTTCGGGTTTGCCTATCCTTTGCCTATCCGCAGAGTTTTACGCAACCGGCAAGAGCGGCAGGCCATGCCTTATCATGACGGCGTGGCAGGAGGCTGAATATGGACAACCACTCACTTAAAAACCAAAAAGCCTGGGAATATCGCGCGTATGAGTTCTGGACTATGAATTATGGTACGCCGCAAGAAAAAGCGGCGCAAATTAAAAAAGATCCGCGGGCGCGCTTACGATACCATCAGAAATATTTTGAACATATCCGGGGCCTGAACATCGCTAATGTCTGCGGTTCAAACGGACGAATCGCTGTGCCGCTGGCACTATTGGGCGCCACCGTTACAATCTTTGATATTTCCGCGGCAAATAAAAGATATGCCATGGAACTGGCGGACTGTGCCGGCGTTTCTATACATTATGAGCTTGGCGATTTTTATGATGTTGATCTGAGCCGCTTCGAAAACTGCTTTGATTTTGCTTATCTTGAAGGTGGCGTCTTACATTATTTTCATGACCTTGAGCGGTTTTCAACCCTTCTGTATCGCATCCTCAAACCGGGAGGGCGACTGATTTTAAGCGATTTTCACCCCTTCAGAAAGATTATGGCAACCGGCATCCCGGGTAAAAACGCGGTGGCGACGGGCGGTAATTACTTTGACTGTGATATTCACGATGGGGAGGTGGCCTATAAGTCGTATTTTCCGCAGTCAGAGCAAGATGATTTTCCCGATTGTTCGCTGCGGTTTTACACGCTGAGCGAGATTCTGAACTCAGTCATTCAGGCCGGATTCAACCTGCGCGAGTTCAACGAACATCCTAACTGGGATGATGAAAAAATACCCGGTGAATTTACACTTTATGCCATAAAATAACTGAGATGCCGTGGGTAAAGCCAGCCAATCTACCGGATGGTCTGCCGGACCTTGGGGAGCCAGGGTTTGTTTGCCCTGACCCTTACGGCCTGGCCGCTGCGGCCGCTTTTACTTTACAGGCTTTGTTGTTTTGGTCCCAGATTTGCGCCAGCATTAGCTTATCCGCCTTCCTGGTGCTTGCTCCCATAAGCAGCTATGCTATAATCATCTTAATATTTCGTTCAAAATTGTGATGGAGGACAGACCTTATGGGGATATTGCAACAGCTGGGGCAGGGCGTATTAGGCCTGAACTGGCAAAATATCTTGATGATGCTCATAGGAATCACCTTAATTGTGCTGGCTATTGTCAAAGAGTATGAACCCATGCTGCTGCTGCCGATGGGCTTTGGCGCAATCATGGCCAACATTCCATTTTCCGCCGCGGTGACAGAGGGTGGATTTTTGAATGTGCTTTATAATGCAGGTATCGTAAATGAGCTATTTCCCATTCTCATCTTTATCGGGGTGGGCGCCATGATTGATTTTGGCCCGCTGCTCAAGCAGCCGGTCATGCTGTTTTTTGGCGCGGCCGCCCAGTTTGGTATTTTTGCGGCCCTGATGCTGGCCGCGGCCAGCGGCCAGTTTAACATCCGTGAGGCTGCCGCCATTGGCATCATTGGCGCGGCGGATGGCCCTACCTCTATTTATGTCGGTAATCTCTTTGCCCCGACTTACATGGGGGCCATAACGGTTGCGGCCTATTCCTACATGGCGCTGGTACCCATCATTCAGCCGCCGGTTATCCGCCTGCTGACCTCCCGTAAGGAACGCATGATTCATATGGATCAGGATTTTAATGTCCAGATTTCCAAAACGGTTAAAATAATATTCCCTATTATGGTGACGATTGTCTCCGGTATTGTAGCCCCTATGTCTGTTCCGCTGATTGGTGGCCTGATGTTTGGCAACCTGGTCCGGGAATGTGGCGTGCTGGAATCCTTGTCCCAGACCGCTCAGCATGAACTGTCAAACCTGGTCACGTTGTTATTAGGTATTACCATTGGTTCAACCATGATGGCTCAGTCCTTCCTGACGCTGAAAACGTTGCTCATCCTGGGTATCGGCCTGATTGCTTTTGTGTTTGACACCGCGGGCGGCGTTATTTTTGCCAAAGTAGTTAACCTCTTCCTGAAAAAGAAAATTAATCCCATTATTGGCGCCTGCGGTATTTCCGCTTTCCCCATGTCGGCACGCATCGCCCAAAAAATTGCCCAAAAAGAAGATCCGACCAACTTTATCCTGATGCCGGCTATCGGCGCCAATGTATCTGGTCAGATTGGTTCCATCATAGCCGGAGCGGTGGTGCTGGCTCTGCTGTCGTAAGGAGGATTCACGATGTATTTATTAAATCAGGTTCTACCATTGCTCACTTTAGCTACCTCGGTCTTGAATCCGCTGAATGAGCATAATGCCCTGCTGACCAACCGTGTCATTCTGGATGCTTTAATTGTGATGGGAGTAGGATTTGGCAGCGTATTTCTGGTACTGACACTGTTCTACTTTCTGGTCCTGCTGCTGCGCAAGCTTTTCCCTGAAACGCACCATGAGGGTTAGGCTGCAGACCTGAGCTTCCTCAGTCCGTTTTTAATTTTGCCTTAAGCGAAAGCCTCAAATCGCGGAGTGCTTTCGCTTTTTGCTTATGCTAGAATCAAAGCCAGATATGTTTGTTTACAGAAAGTCAGGTTAAGTTATGGAGAAGACTAAAATAGACAGTTTTGCGGCTTATCAGCTGCCCAGCCAGTTGACGCTCTCACCAGAGGAGCATTATTTATGTTATGTCGTCAGTCAGGCTGATGTGGCGCAAAACTGCTACAACCAGCATCTGCACCTGTATGACCGTCAGGCCGGCTGTTTTTACCAACTGACCAACGGCCAAACCGGAGAGCGTCAGCCGGTATTCCTTGATGAGGAGCATATCTTGTTCTGTGCTGACCGGCAGGGAAAACCGGCACAGCCGGATGACCTGCCATGGACGGAAATATATGTCATCAGTACCCGGGGAGGAGAAGCCAGCCTATGGGCTAAACTCCCGCTTAGCGTGTCAGCTTACGCGGTTCTGGGGGAGGAGAAGCTCCTGATACGGGCTGATTATGATCCCCGCTATGGGGAGGCGACCAGGCTGGCAGATCCTCAGGTTCGCGACACGATAAGTGAGACCTTAAAAAAAGAAGCTGACTATGAGGTGCTGGATGAAATTCCTTTCTGGGCTGACGGTGGTGATTTTATCCGCGGCCACCGCACCCGTTTATATCTGTACGACCAGAAACAAGCCCTGTTAACCCCGCTGACGGATGAGAAAACTGATTGTCAGTATCTGGCGCTAAGCCCCGGTAAAACTCAGGCGCTGGTGGTTACCGCTCGTTATGAAAGCAAACTGACCCTGAATACTCAACTGCAGCTTTTGGATATCCCAACCCAAAGCCTTAAAAATCTGCTGGAGACAGATCCGGCGTTGAAGGAGGCCAGCATATATGCCGCGGAATTCTGGCAGGACGCGGTGATATTTGCGGCAGCTGACCGTCAGCAGTATGGCCTGAATCAGGACCCGGATCTTTTTTATCTGCCGCTTGACGCTGCTACCCCGGCGCGGAAACTAGTCGGAGATAATCAGCTGCAGCTGGGTAATTCTGTCGGCAGTGACCTGCGTCGCGGGCAAAGCCGTTTTTTGGAAACCGGCCCCGGCTTCTGCCGTTTTGTGGTGACCAGAGCGGATCATGCCTGCCTGTTATCCACAGACCCTGCCGGCAAGCTGCAGGCCTTAACCCCTCCTGATCAGACGGTGGAAGATTTTGTCAGCTTAAAAGATGGCGGCTGCTTCTATATTGCCTTTACCGGCCGCGAACCGGCCGCGCTTTATCAGCTGCAACCTGGAAAGACGGCGCAGCCCTTGCAGGCAGCGCTGGCTTTACCGCCCCAGCTGTTTCGCTCCAAACTGGAGCGTTTTACCTTTACCTGGCAGACAGACAGTCTCAACGCCTGGGTGTTACTGCCGCCGGATTATGACGCCACGGCTACTTATCCGGGGATCCTGATGATTCATGGCGGTCCCAAGACGATTTACGGCGACATTTTATTTCATGAAATGGAGTTCCTGACCGCGCAAGGCTACATCTTATTTTTCACCAATCCCCGGGGCAGTGATGGCGGCGGCCGTGACTGGGCTGATATCCGCGGCGGTTATGGGCAGGTTGAATACCAGCAGCTGCTGGCCTTGACTGACCAGGTGCTGGACCGCTATCCGGCGCTGGACGCCCGTCATCTGGGGGTCATGGGCGGATCTTATGGCGGCTTTATGACCAATTGGATCATCGGTCATACCAGCCGCTTTGCCGCCGCCTGCTCACAGCGCTCTATCAGCAATATGATCTCCATGTTTGGCGTTTCAGATATAGGCTTCTATTTTATACCGGATCAGTGCGGGCAGGATCCCTGGACTGACGCGGCAGAGCTTTGGCGGCAGTCGCCGTTAGCCTCTGCCTCGGCGGTCAAAACGCCGACACTCTTTTTACATTCGGATCATGATTACCGCTGTCCTTTGCCTGAGGGGATTCAAATGTACAACGCGCTGAAATATTATGGCGTGCCGACCAGGCTGGTCATATTTAAGGGCGAAAGTCACGGGCTTAGCCGGGGCGGTAAGCCTCAGCACCGAATCCGCAGACTGCAGGAGATCAGCGCCTGGTTTGACCGCTATCTTAAGCCAGGGGATACCCCCGCGGCCCTTTGATAATGACAGGTTTGGCTGTGTCCGGTATGATGCGTAAATGAACCCTGCAGCCGGACGACTGGCCGCGGGCAGGCTCTGCATTGATCTGGACAAATATAATAGGTGAGAAGGGATAAAGTTATGGCAAAATTGAGTAAGCAGGTATGGGGAACGCTGGAGGACGGCAGTCAGGTTGTGTTGTATCGCCTGACCTTAAAGGATGGCAGCTATGTCGACCTCAGCAATTTAGGCGCCAGGCTGGTCAGTTGTGTGATGCCGGATCGGCAGGGTAAACTGGACAACTGTGTCCAGGGCTACCCGGAGCTGAGCGATTATCTGAAGGATGGCAAGAATCACGGCGCGACCTGCGGCCGTTATGCTAACCGCCTGGCGGCGGCCGCCATCACGCTTGATGGCAAGCAATATCAGCTGGAGGCCAATGAGGGCCCTAACACGTTGCACGGGGGCTTTGCGGGTTATAATCTGCATTTGTGGGACTGCCGGGCGGAGGATGAAAAAGTGGTCTTCAGTCTGTTCAGCCCGGATGGCGAAGGGGGCTTCCCGGGTAATCTTGAGGTCCGCACGACATACACGCTCAGCGAGGATCATCGTCTGACGATTCATGAGGAAGCGGATACGGACCAGGCTACCGTGGTCAATCTGACTAACCATAGCTACTTCAATATTGGTGGGGACAGCTGCCCCAATGTCTTAGGGCAACGTTTGACCATTAGTGCTGATTTTACTACCGAAGTTGACGCTGCTTTAATTCCGACCGGCGCCATCCTGCCGGTAAAAGGCGGCTGTTTTGACTTTAATCAGGGTAAATTGATCGGTCAGGATATTAAGGCTAGTAATCAGCAGTTAAGCTTTGGCAAAGGCTATGATCATAATTTTGTGCTGCGCAAAACGGAACGCGGGCAGCTGGAGCAGGCGGCTCAAATCTATGATCCGGCTTCAGGGCGTGAATTGACCTGCCTGACCACCAAGCCCGGTTTGCAGATCTATTCGGCCAATCATATTTCCGGCCTGCCTTATCGCTCTGCTGCTCAGACCCAAAGCGGGCTGCATACGGCTATTTGCCTGGAAACGCAAAACTTCCCCAACGCGGCGGCGATTACCTGGTTCCCGGATCCGATTTTACGCCCGGGGCAACATTACGCCCAGACGACGGTGTATGCTTTTTCGGCCAGAACTTGATTGTGCCAGCCTGGCTAACCCAAAGCCGCGACCGCAATGGCTGAGTGTGGATAAGGCAGTATCCTGCAAAACACACCGGAATCGGTATGACAAGGTAGAAACGAGAGTACGAATCCCAAGATTCGTACTCTTTTGTTGTGTATGCTGTAAAACTGCAATGGGCAGATTGGCTTTTTCCAAAAGTCTTTTGTAAAATGATAGCACTATAAACCCCGGGAAATTTTGCCAATCAGCCTATCACGGCCCTTAATCGTCAGGCGGAACGTATGCTCGGATCCTTTGTAACAGGGCCCAGGCCACAAGCAGGTGAGGTCTTTCACTGGCAGCGGAGGGCAGGTGCCTGGGTATATATTTGGAGCGACGCATCCATAGGGGTTGTTCGGGTCCTGGCCGGCGCTTTCCAGCTGAAAACAATCATTGATTTTATGCTAATGGCGTATTTCCTGCATAGGCTGTAATGGAGGACATAATGAAATTTGTACTTGAGCATTTGTCAAAGAGCTTTGAGAAAAAGAAAGTGCTCAGAGACCTTAACTTTACCTTTGAAGCAGGGAAAATTTACGGACTGCTTGGCAGGAACGGGGCTGGTAAAACAACGCTTTTCAACTGCCTGAACAGGGACTTGAAAGCGGATAAGGGAAAGTTCTATATTGAAGCTGAAAACGGCGTCCGCCGTGAGGTCGTGGCGGCAGATATGGGGTATGTGTTGTCTGTACCTACCGTACCGGAGTTCCTTACCGGCAGAGAGTTTTTGAAATTTTTTATGGACATCAATGAGATGTCCGTTAAAAATCCGAAAAGTATAGACGAGTATTTTGACGATATGAGCATTGAACCAGAGGACCGGGATAAGCTGCTTAAAGACTATTCCCACGGCATGAAAAACAAAATGCAGATGCTCATCAACATCATCGCTCAGCCCTGTATTCTGCTGCTCGATGAGCCGTTAACCTCCCTTGATGTGGTGGTGGCGGAAGAAATGAAGCAGTTACTGCGCTCGCTGAAGCCAGACCGCATTATCATCTTCTCCACCCATATTTTGGATTTGGCCCTTGACCTCTGTGATGAAATCGTACTGCTCAATCACGGCGAGCTGGAAGTCGTAGAGAAAACCGATCTGGATAGCAGGGAGTTTAAGGATAAGATTCTTGCCGCATTACGGGAGGATGGAAATGAATAAGACGCTCCAAATCTCTTTTTCCCTGAAAAATACATACCGTGTGAATGGTATCCTGTTTTCCTTAAAGCAGATACCGTTCCTAAAACGGCTGCTTCCGGTAACGCTATATAAGGTAAAGGGACTTAAAAGCTTTGCAAACGTATTGTCCGTCCTGTGGGAAATTGTTTCTGCGTTTCTCGGCAAGTACCTTTACTTTGTCACGATGGTCAGCGGTATAGGTAGCCTGTTTAAAGAACTGCCGCAGACGACGGTGTTCCTGCACATCCTGCTGCTGCTTACGGTGGTCGGCAGTTTTGCGAACACCCATCTTTTCAATCCGACCAAAGATAAATATTATGCGATGATACTTATGCGCATGGACGCACGGGAATATACGCTGGTCAACTATTGCTTCTCCATGCTGAAGGTGGTTGTGGGTTCTTTGCCTTTTACGATCCTGTTTGGTAGGAACAGAGGCGTACCTTGGTGGTTTTGTCTGCTTCTGCCTTTTTGCATAGCGGGTCTGAAGCTGTTTGCGGCGGCTGTTACCCTGTGGGACTATGAGCAAAGGGGCTTTGGCTACAACGAAAATAAATTGTCCAAATATATGTGGGGCGGTATCGCCCTGCTTTTAGCTGTGGCCTATGTTCCGCCTGCCTTCGGCTTGGCTGTGCCGGAAATTGTCTCCATGCTGCTCTTTTTAGTTTGTATCCCATTGGGAGCAATCGGTCTGATAAAGGTGCTGACCTTCCGAGACTATTATGCCATTAACAAAGAATTATTGGCAGGATTGACCCATCAAACGGACAGCACGACCCTGACGCAGCTTGCAAAGCAGGTAAATGAAAAGAAAATCTCCACGGATACGTCTATTACCAGCGACCGCAAAGGCTTTGAGTACCTGAATGAGCTGTTTATCAAAAGGCACCAAAAGATACTTTGGAACGCTACGAAAAGGATTTCCTATGTATGCGCTTTCCTGGTTGCCGCGGTCCTGGCAGGAATATATCTGCTGCCCGAAGCAAAATCTGCCGTCAACAAAATTGTACTGACCTGGCTGCCGTACTTTGCGTTTATTATGTACGCCCTCAATCGAGGTACGAATTTTACGCAGGCTCTTTTTATGAACTGCGATCACAGCCTGCTGACTTACTCGTTTTACAAGCAGCCAAGCTTTATCTTGCGGTTGTTTCAGATCCGCCTGCGTGAAATTATGAAAATAAACGCGGTTCCGGCGCTGGTCATCGGCGTCGGGCTGGCGCTGATCCTGCTTGCTACCGGAGGAACGGACAATCCGCTCAACTATGTGGTGCTGATCGTCTCCATTCTGTGTATGAGCCTGTTTTTCTCCATTCATTACCTTACGATTTACTATCTGTTCCAGCCTTATAATGCAGGGACGGAGCTGAAAAGCGGAACCTACCAGATTGTTTTGACCATTACCTATGCTGTTTGCTTTGCGCTGATGCAGCTGCGTATGCCGATTATGATATTTGGCGTGATGACGATTGGGTTCTGCGTGCTTTACAGTATTGCTGCAAGTATCCTGGTATATCGTCTGGCTCCCAAAACGTTCAGACTCAGGTCATAAGATTACGGTTTGAACCGTTACAGATATTCTGGCTACCCACAAAAGAGAAACAGAGGATTTTATATCTGAGACAGTGTCTCAGATATAAAATGGAATGAAAATCCCGCCATCAAAGCAGTGGGTGCTGCCGTTATTCCACAAAATAATCCAGCTTCATGGCCTGCCGCACTTGCATCAGGGTATGCTCCGCCTCTGCCCGGGCTACGGCAGAACCCTGCCGCAGGACCTGCCAGACGTAAGCCGGATCTTTAGCCAGCTCTTCGCGCCGTTCGCGGATGGGCTGCAGGATACTTTGCAAAATTTCATTAAGGAAACGCTTGACTTTCATATCCCCCAGACCGCCGCGCTGGTAGTGGGCTTTTACGGCAGCCAGATCGGGATAATCCGGCCAGAAAGCGGCAAAGTGCTCCGGGGTAGAGAAGGCGTCCAGATAGGTGAAGACAGGATTGCCCTCAACTTTACCAGGATCGGCTACCCTTAAGTGACCGGGATCAGTAAACATACTCATGACTTTTTTCTTTATGGTATCCGCATCATCGGCCAGATAGATGCAGTTGCCTAATGACTTACTCATTTTAGCCCCGCCATCTATCCCCGGCAGCCGCATAGCGGCTTTGGTCTGAGGCAACAGGATATCCGGCTCGGTTAATGTCTCACCGTAAATTGCGTTAAAGCGATGTACGATCTCTCGCGTTTGCTCAATCATAGGGGCCTGATCTTCGCCCGCCGGGACGGTGGTCGCGTGAAAAGCCGTGATGTCAGCGGCCTGACTGATAGGATAAGTGAAAAACCCAACCGGGATACTGCTGCCAAAATCCTTTTGCTTGATTTCTGTTTTTACCGTGGGATTACGTTCCAGGCGAGCCACGGACACTAAATTCATATAATAGAGACCTAACTCAGGCAGCGCCGGTACTTCCGATTGAATAAATAAAGTAGAGCGGGCCGGATCCAGACCCGCCGCCAGGTAATCCAGCGCAACCTCCAAAACGTTATGCCTCACCTGTTCCGGCTGATCAAAATGATCCGTCAAGGCCTGAGTGTCCGCAATCATGATAAAAATCTGATCAAACTCTCCGGAATTCTGCAGTTCTACCCGGCGGCGCAGGGAGCCGACGTAGTGACCGACATGCAGCCTGCCGGTAGGCCGGTCTCCGGTTAATATGACTTTCATTTAACTAGTTCCTCCAACGCAATATTATCTGTTATTTTAGCACATCCGAGGTGTTACCTTAGCGGTCGCAACCCCGTAACTTGGTTTCGCGTTATATAATAATAAGACTACTTAATAAACTGCGGCGAAAGAAGGTTTTGCTTTATGCATATCGATTCTATGGATAAACATAGCTCTGGAATGCCCCTGAAACCCCGCTGCCTGCTGCTGAGTCTGAGCCTGGTCGCTATCCTGCCGGGGCTTGCTGCCTGCTCGCGATCTGCCCTTAAATCCTCTGACTTAAGTACTACAGGTAGTGTGACGGCAGCCCTTAGTGAAACCGCCACGCCGTCAGGCCAGACCAGCGACCTCAGCGCTGGGGTTGAAACTTTAGCGTCAACGGCCAGCCCTGGTGATGAAACCGCAGCGTTAACCGTCAGTCCTGAACCTACCGCGCCCCCCCTCACCAGTCAGGCGTCTGATCGCAGCCAGACCTCAGCGGATCAAACGACTACCCTTGCCGAAGCGTCCTCAGACCCTGACGAATCTGAGCAAACGCAGTCCGGGGCAGCACAGCCGGATGTAACGGAACTGGCCAGCCTGATCGATAACTTTATAGCTGAGTATGTGAGCCAGGGTGAGCTGTCTGTAGCCTATTTGGATCTGGATTCGGCACAGCGCTATTTGCTGAATGCCGCAGCGAGTTATGAAGCTGCCAGTACCATTAAAGTCCCCATGAATATGTATTGCTATGATCTGGCTTTTAACGGCCAGCTGGATTTAAACCTGACCTTGACTTATGATCAGGCCGAGGATTATGAAGCTACCGCCGGGTTGATGTCCGGCGCCGCGGATGGTCAGACCGCCTCATTGCAGACATTACTGCACAGCGCCATTTTGTACAGCGATAACATCGCCACCAATATGATTTTCAGATATTGGCGGCAAACCAGTGAGTCCTTAAGCTACCGGATGGATCAGGCCTTTGATATGCACTATAGCGAGGCCGGCGAAATGAATGTGGAAGAGGCGTGCCGCTTGCTGGAACGGCTTTATGAAAATCCGGATGAAAATCCCTACTATGATGTTTTACTGACTGACATGAAAAACAGTAACTGGAACCGGTATCTTACCGCGGATCTGCCCGTAACGGCAGCCCATAAATACGGGTTGTTTGATGGCAATCAGCATGACCTGACGCTGGTTTATACCCCGCATCCTTATATCCTGATTGTCTATAGCCGCAACCTGGCCGACGCTGAACAGATCCTGCCGCAGCTTGGCCGTTTAGTTTATGATTGGCAGACTGAATCTCGCGGCTGAAGCCTGTCGTTAAGCCACGACCAGTATGATTTTTATTTTAGGAGGCAGCCGGTATGTCTGACCCTGAGACTCAATTTTCCCGCTCCGCCCGCTTGCTGGGGGCAGAAAGCATCAGCCGCCTGGCAAGGGCTAAGGTGCTGATATTCGGGGTCGGGGGAGTCGGATCATATGTGGTGGAAGCACTGGCCAGAACCGGCATTGGCAACCTGATCCTGGTGGACCCGGACCAAGTTTGCCTTTCTAACCTGAACCGGCAGCTGCCGGCGCTTCACAGTACCATCGGTAAGCTGAAGGCTGAAGTTATGCGGCAGCGGATTATGGACATCAATCCGGCAGCCAGGGTTGAGGTTGCGGCTACGTTTTACCTGCCGGGTATGGCCGCCCGGTTTTTGACTGCTGATCTGGATTATGTGGTGGACGCCATTGATACAGTCAGCGCCAAGATTGATTTGGCGGTGGAAGCCCCTAAAAGACAGCTGCCGCTTATCAGCAGTATGGGCGCCGGCAACAAAGTGGATCCGACTAAATTTCAGGTCGCCGATATTTATCAGACGTCATATTGTCCGTTGGCCAGGGTTATGCGGCGGGCGCTCAGGCAGCAAGGCGTGTCAAGTCTGAAAGTGGTGTATTCTCCAGAACCTCCCCGCAAACCTTTACCGGACACGGAAGGGCCCAGAGTCCCAGGTTCGCTGGCCTATGTGCCCTCAGTGGCAGGTTTGATCATTGCCTCTGAAGTGGTGCGGGATTTGTTAGCACAGCCACTCAAGGCGGAAACGCCTTGCCCCGCATAGTTTGGGCCTGGGGCATATTGGCTGGCACAGACTCCCGGGCTTAAGTCATCGTGCTGCGGCGCCGCGCCACTGTCCGGCGATGGCAGTTGGTCAACCCCCTGTGGACCATTGCTCCGTGAGGCTGCAAAAATGTTAACGAACTAAAAACTGCGCAAATAGCGCTGCGATGAGGTTGACAGATCTCTGATGGGCTGTTAGTATTATGAAGCGTTAAGCAAAAGAGCTCGTGTGGCGGAATTGGCAGACGCAGCGGACTTAAAATCCGTCGGAATTAAACCTCCGTGCCGGTTCAAGTCCGGCCATGAGCACCATACACATCGCGGAG
>JAQWFM010000001.1:0-45344 GCA_028704415.1 Oscillospiraceae bacterium
TGGCGCCGGAAGCCGGGGTGCTGCAGCAACTCCTCATCCCGATGGAACAGCAGCGGTTACAGGTTAAGCCCTATTGGCCGGCTCAGACCGACCCTGACTCCGGCAGCGCCCGGCTAAGCGCCGCCGTCAACCTTGCTTTTGAGGAAGCCCGCGGCCAAAAACCCGCCTATCAGTTAATGGTACGGGCGGCGCTTTGTCAGGTCTGGGGCCTGATCCTGCGCGACCGGCAGACCCGGCCGGCGCCGGCCAGCGCGGCCGGCAGCCGGCGGCAGCTGCAGCAAATCAAAGCGGTCCTCAGCCTGATCGAAGAACAGTATCCGCAGGATCTGTCCTTAGCGCAGCTGGCCGCCGCCGCGGGGATGAACAGCCGCTACTTCTGCCGCTTTTTTTACCGGATGACCGGTCATACACCCATAGATTATCTGAATGATCACCGGATCGAAGCCGCCTGCTGCCTGCTGTTGAGCAGTGATCAGACCATTACGCAAATCAGTTCAGCCTGCGGCTTTAGTGACGCCAGCTATTTTATCCGGGTATTTAAAAAATATAAGGGGGTCTCTCCGCGCGCCTACCGGCTGCAGGCAGGCGCAGCCGGCTCCTGATACCAAGCTCATAACGCCGGTTCTGTCTTATCCCACCCGTGCCTGACTCATTTCACCGGTTCATAATAAAAGCTATAGCAGCCGGCGGCAAGCGACAGCGTCAGCTCCGCCTCACAGGCGGCCGCGGAAAGCAGCGGCTGCTGCGGCCACCAGGCCGCCAGCGGTTGTCCTTCCCGGGCGGTCTGGTCCAGCCAGTCCCAGTTATCCGGAAGCGCAGCCTGACCGGGAAGCCTTAAGCAGCGGACCGCCGCGGGGTGGCGGCAACCTGGCAGCTGCAGTACGGCCGTGGTATCAAAGGGCAGCTGGATGCAAAGGCCCAGCTGCCCGCCGGCTGCAAAGCGCCATTGACTGATATAAAGACCTGCGGCGGTGTCCACTGAGCCCCGGGCCCAGTGGATGCGCGGATCCGGTTTGGGTTCCAGCCGGGCCTGCTTAAAACCCGGGGCGGCCGCGACGGGGTTTAAGCCCAGCATATCGCGGTACATCCATTCCACAACGGACCCATAGGTATAGTGATTCAGTGAGTTCATACCCGTGTCGCTGATACGGCCATCCGGGAGTAAAGAATTCCAGCGTTCCCAAATGGTGGTGGCGCCAAGCAGCACCTCGTACAGCCAGCCGGGGTATTCGCGGTTGAGCAGCAGAGTATAGGCCAGTTCATTCATCCCCCAGTGGCTGAGGACGCGGCATAAATATGTCGTCCCCACAAAGCCTGTTTCCAGCCGTTCCCGGCTGCGCTGCAGAGCCAGACGCAGATCCGCGGCCAGCCGCGGGCGCTGCGCCGCAGGCGCCAGTTCCATAAATAAAGTGACCACATAGGCCGTCTGCGTGTCACAGGCCAGTCTGCCTGCGGGCGTCAGATACTCCCGCTGAAAGCTGGTCTGTATGTGCTCAGCCAGGTCAGCATAATAGGCCTGTTCGGCAGCCTGACCCAGTACGCCGGCTGTCTGAGCAACAATCCGGGTCGAATAATAAAAATAAGCGGTGGCGACCAAATAAGGATCCGTTCCGCCAAAGGATGACTTAGGGTCCCGGAAATTATCCAGTGCCAGCCAATCCGCAAAATGGAAGCCGCTGCTCCACAGATACGGATCCCCCTTGGTGCGGGCTTCGCGGGCCATGTAGTCCACCCAGGCCTTCATACTGCCATACTGCTGCCGCAGGATAGCCGCGTCACCGCTGTGCAGATAAACCGTCCAGGGGATGACGGTCGCCGCGTCGCCCCAGGCGGTACTGCCGCCTTCGCGCATGCCTGCCATAGGAACGACAAAGGGTACGGTACCTAAATCGGCCTGCTCCAGGGCCAGGTCATGGCAATATTTGCGGTAAAAGGCATAGGTATCCGCGTTAAAGCAGGCCGTTCCTGAAAAAGCCTGCGCATCGCCGGTCCAGCCCATGCGTTCATCCCGCTGCGGGCAGTCCGTAGGTACATCTAAAAAGTTGCCCCGCTGACCCCACCAGGCATTTTGATAGAGCCGGTTTACCAGCGGATCGGCTGTTTCAATCCGGCCGATCCGGTCCATCTGCGTGTGCAGTACCAGCCCCGTGAAATCCTGCGGCCGGACCGGTTTAGTCAGCCCGCTGATCTTAACATAGCGAAAGCCGAAGAAGGTGAAATGCTGCCGGACGCACCGGGCTTTGCCGTCAGAAATATAGCGGAAAGTCTGGCGGGCCGAACGCAGGTTATCCTGGTAAAAGCAGCCGTTTTGCAGCACCTCGCCAAACTGCAGGGTCACCTCCTGACCCCGGGGCTCATCAATATGAGCCTCCAGCCAGCCCACCATGTTCTGGCCCATATCCAAAACCGTTTCACCGGCCGGGGTATGAATTATTTCTTTTACGGCCAAGCGCTGGGCACAGACTACCGGCGGGCTGAGTCTGGGCGAAAGCCGTTCATAGCCCTGCTCCTCCAGACAAATGACCGGCTGCTTTGGGCTCAGCCTGAGATTGGCGTCACAGGTCTCCCCATCATATATATTGGCAAAACTGATGGGGCCGGGCCTGACCTGCCACTGATCATCCGTGGCAATGATTTCGCGGCTGCCGTCTTCATACTCCAGCAAGAGCTCAGCCAGCAGTTGCTGCCGGGATCCGTAAATCTGAGTCAGGCCCTGATAGCCAAACCGGCCGCAGTACCAGCCGTCACCGGTCCAGATCTCCCATTCCGTCCGCTGTCCGATCAGGGTCTGCAGCTGTTCGGTCAGATCATAGGTCTGGTACTGCAGCCATTTATCATAGGCATGGCAGCCCGGCGCCAGGTACTCCTGTCCGGTTTTTTTACCGTTCAGATAGCTTTCGTATAAGCCCAAACCGATGATATAAGCGCGCGCCTGCCGGAGCGGCTTTCTCACCTCCAGGCTGCGGGAAAACACCGCGCCCTGACCGGCCGCAAAATCATGGCTGATCCAGGTGGCCAGCCAGTCACCGGGGGCCTTGGCGGTCTCAAACCAGGCGGGTTCACTGGTGGCGCGGCTGTTGTCCGCTGCCTGTACGGTCGCCCGCCACCAGTAGCGGGTACAAGGCTCCGGCTTAAACGCCGGGGCATAGGCTACTGAATTCAGGCGGGCCTGAGGGCCGCTGTCAAAACAGATATCCGTAAAGGCCGGATCTGCCGCAATCTCCACCCGGGCCCAAGCCTGGCAGGTCGCCTGCGTTTCTGTCACTTTAAACGAAAGTACCGGGGCCGATAATTCAAAACCCAGAGGGTTAGTCAGATGCTGTGTCTTTAAATCAGTAATCTTCATACATGCGCTTCCTTTCAGTTACTGCCGCTAGTCTGGACAAGCAATGCAAGCACCTGCATTTTACTACAGTTAAGCCTCAATTCCGGCAGTCTGATTTGTGAAAAAAAGCGGGTCTTCCGGCAGCAGTGAGCCGTCACCTCAGACGTTCTGTTCAGGATTGGCCTGGCTGGCCGCCGCCATAAGCTGGGGCGAAATATGGCAATAACCGTCCGGATTTTTTTCAAGGTAACGCTGGTGATAAGGCTCAGCCGCAAAATAATTCAACAGGGGCTGGCAACCGACTGCGGGAGTCCGGCCGCTGGTGCGGGCCAGGGTGTCCAGCAAAGCCTGAGCCTGGGCCTGGGCCGCCTGATCCTGATAGTAAATACCGGTCCGGTACTGGATGCCGCAGTCAGGCCCCTGCTGATTGATGGCCCACGGGTCTATGGCCTGTAAATACAGCTCCAGCAGCCGGGCTAAGGTCAGCTGCCGGTCATCGTAGCTCACGTGTACGGTTTCCGCAAAGCCCAGGCGACCCTGGCACACGGTCTGATAATCGGGTTGACTGACCGTCTGGCTGCCCCGGGCAGGGTGTCCGTTGGCATAACCAACTTCAGTAGCCACGACGCCCCGGATCTGCCTGAGGTACTGCTCCAGCCCCCAAAAGCACCCTCCGGCCAGGTATATGTCTTTTATCATAATGGGTTCCTCAGTCTTAACGGGTCCTTTTATCCTAACGGGTTGCCCGGATCTGCCACGGTCTTACCCGACGGGCTGGCCACCGCCGCCGCTTTGCAGCTGCTGCAATAGCCATACAGCTCCAGCTGATGCCCCAGCACCAGAAAGTTGCGGTCTTCCAGCCGGGGGATGAATTCATCCATCGGACAATTAGTCATCGGGATAATTTTATGGCATTTGAGACAAACGGCGTAGTGTCGGTGGCCTGCATCCTGCAGGCTATATACAGCCATGTCTGAATCCAGCCTGGTTATGCGGGTGACGCTGCCGCGGCTGACCAGCAAATCCAGGGTGCGGTAAACCGTAGACAGCCAGGCTTCCGCGCCCTCAGCGCCCAGTCTGGCCGCTATATCCCGGGCGCTGAGCGGTGAGGACGCCTGTTGCAAAACGTCCCAGATAGCTTCCCGCTGTTTGGTTCTCCTCACGCCGGCCGGCCAGGCCGCTGTTGTTTGTTTCATCTTGAGTCTCCTTAAAGGGCACCCCCCACAATCAGGTGGCGCCCGGGCTAAAATTCCGGCCCCGGATTTGCCGCCGGGTCCAGCACCAGCGGCGTCTGCTGCAAATCAGTCGCATCCGCAGTAACTATAAATCAGGCTCCCCCTCCTGGCAAGTTCAGGCGGCGGGATCATGCAGCCCCGGCCAGGGTAGGTCGGTTCGCGCCTGCAGCAGCTTGACACCGGCCGCCGGGGGAAACCCAGGGTGCCAGGATTTTTTGCTCAAAATTTAGCAATTTTCAGATTTATATAGTAAAATCATAAAAGCCAAATAAAATACCGCTGATTCAGACTGGGGGTCAACCCGGTTATTGGAGCGCCGGTAAACAGAAAACGGAGGAACAAATATATGCAAAATCTTTTTGATTTCAGTGGCCGGGTGGTTGTGGTAACCGGCGCTTCCAGCGGTCTGGGTGCAGACGCCGCCAGGGCTTTTGCCGAGCACGGCGCCGATGTGGCTTTACTGGCCCGCCGCAAGGAAAAGCTGGAGACTGTGGTCAGTGAAATCACCGCCGGCGGGCATAAAGCCCTGGCCGTGGTCTGTGATGTCTGCAGTGAGGACAGTGTTAAAGCGGCTATCACGGAAGTTTTGGCGCAGTTTGGCAAAATTGACGTTTTAGTCAACAACGCCGGCATTGCTCAGGGCGGCAGTGTTGAAACTTTGACCACGGAACAGTGGGACAAGTCCATGGACACCAACGTCCGCAGCATCTTTTTAACCGGCAAATATGTCATTCCGCAAATGAAAAAGAATCACTACGGCCGCATTGTCAATGTCGCTTCCGTCAACGCGATCCTGGCCGACAAAGCGCCGCAGCTGGTGCGGCATGTCTACAACGCCTCCAAAGCTGCCGTGTTGGGTATAACCAAGGGCATGGCCGCCTCCTACGCGCAGGACAACATTACAGTTAACGCGGTCGGGCCCGGTTTGTTTGAGTCTGAAATGACCGCCGGTACCCTGTTCACCAATCAGAGCTTTATGCAGATGTATAACGCGCTGTGCCCCGCCTCCCGGCCCGGCGCACGGGGCGAGCTTAACGGCCCGCTGCTGTTCTTCGGAAGTGAGAGCGCAAGCTACACCACCGGTCAGTTCATTACGGTTGACGGCGGCTTTGCCTTAGTCTGATCCCGTTTCAGCCGCATAAGCTAACTCAGGCTGGAACTGAAGCGGCGCCTGCCTCCGCGCCTGCGGCGCTGAGGCAGGCCGTTTGCTGCCGCGGGGCAGTCAGCTTTCAAAGCTCCGGCGCCCGCTTCATTTTAGTAACTAAAGTAAACATCCTCCAGCCGGCGCTTTAATTCAGCTTCAGTATAAACGCCTTCAATCTGACCGTCCGACCAGTCCTTTACCGCCTGGTGATCCGCATGGTCAGGATTAGCCATAATCTGCAGATAGACACTGAACGCGGCAAAGCCGCCCACATCCTCCGGAGGCCGTTCGCCTTTTTCATCCAGCAGGCAAACCTGCATCTGCGGCAGGGTCACTGTCTTTTCATAAGTGATTTCATGCGTCCATCTATCGCTTAAATCATAGGTATAGCCCAGACTGCCATACAGCGGCACAATATCTTTTAAGGCCACATAGCGGTCATCCAGGCGCTTAACCCCGCGGCTATCCGCTGAGCCCAGTATTTCTTCCGGATCCTCCGGCATTAAGATATGCGTTTCCGGCAGGCCGGGCGTATCCAGCACAAAGCGGTGCAGGTGCTGATCATGCCAGTCAAACACCGTCTGGATGACATTATGCAGATAGCGAAAGGACAGCGCTGCCGGCACCACCACGCGTCGCCAGGCTATTTTTTTCTGCGCCGGGCCCAGGGCTATCAGCAATTGATAAGCGGTGACCTGCTGTAAAGGCCTGGCTGCTGTCCCGGCCGGACTCTGATTCAGCAGGTGCAGTTGGTTCAGCAAGGCCCGGGCCGGGGTCAGGGCAGCCGGAGCGGCAGGGTAACGATAGCGGCGGCAGCGGCTCAGCTCCAGGCTGGCAAAGCGCTGGAGGTTTTGCCTGGCGTCTATCACCTGCAAGTGCTCCTGAGTTTCAGCATTTACGGCATTTAGCCGGCCCAACTGGCGGCGGTCACAGGCTTTTAAGAAGCAAACAGCGCCGGCCGCGGTGAAATAGCGGCCAATCCCCAGATCGGAGACACCTTCGGTCTGTAAAGCCAGGGTTAAAGCCTCCCCAAACAGCCGGTCCAGCTGAGCGTAATCCTGTTCCTCCTTCATGACAATCACCAGCGGATAGCGCGTGGCGTCATTGATCAAAATCACTGCCGTCACCCCGCTGTCCTCCGCCAGCAGGCCTGCATGCCAGGAAAACAGATCCTCCGCCGGTTTTTCACCCCAGGCAGGCCGCAAAGCCTCCGACTGCACCGGCCGGGCTTCCGCCGGGGCCGGGACGGCGGCCAGCGGCAGCGGGGAAGTATGCTCAGGCTTACTTAAGGCCCCCGCACCGTACTGGGCACAGCCCGCCGTCTCCAGAGCGGTGAGCAGGTTTAACGGAATATATTGAAAGCCTACTTTGGCTGACTGCGGAGCGTTCTGGATTAACCGAAGCAAGTTCCTGGTGCAGTAAATATTCATGATTGGCACCTCCTGAGATAAAAGTCAGAAGCCGACGTTGCCGCGGCAAGTCTCTCCCCACCTTCATTCATGTGTTTATTTTACCTGATTCCGTGTCCGGACGCGCTAGCTCACGACACTAATAGCGCCGTTTTGACAAAACGGCGCTGAATATCCTGCATTTACCCGCCTGAGATTGTGGTTTAAGCCATATTTAAGGTGGTTTATTGCAATAATAATGACTGGTGCCTGCTTTTATAAACTGCCTGGTTCTCTTAGCGATTGTAAAACTCAACCAGTTGCTGCTCATCTACTTCGATGGGCAGTTCTTCCCGCTGAGGCAGCCGCTGCAGCATACCGCTAAACTGCTCCCGGTCCACGGACAGATACGGATAAGCAGCCAGCGCTGTCAGGAAACAATCGCGATAATTACTGACCTCACGGCTGCTTGCTTTCAGACTAATCGTGTCCCCAGGCTTGACCGGATGAGATGGGATATTAACCAGGCGGCCATTCAATAAAATATGCCGATGCGTCACCATCTGCCGGGCGCCGGCCAGCGAGCGGGCCATCCCCATCCGGTAAACCAGATTATCCAGACGACATTCCAGCTGCAGCAGCAGGATTTCGCCAGGCTTGCCCACCCGGGTCCGGCTGGCTTTAGCATAATAACGGCGGAGCTGTTTTTCCTGGATACCGTAATATGCCTTGATTTTTTGTTTCTCCAGCAGCTGCCGGCCGTACTCACTGATTTTGGCGGGGCGGCGGACCACCTGGCCGGCCTGTCCCCGGCGGTTAAGCCGGTCCAGCGCTTTAGGATGGCCGCAGATATTGACGCCCAGGCGGCGGCTGAGCTTAAAACGAGGTTGCCTCTTAGTTGACATACAGTCTTCCTTCTAACTATATATATTGTTTTGCCCCTGAGCCACATCAGCACCAAAGGCAAGGCTGAGCGATAGCTTAGTTAGCTTACTCTAACTCTGGCAAAAAATCAGGCGAATTGGGTCAGACAAGCACTGTTTAGCATGAATCGGTTGCTTAAGCTACGGTCCGGCCCTGAACCGGGGCCGATATGCCCTCCGGACGCGGCGGCAGCAAAGGGGATAAAAGGATCCGCCACAGCTGCCGGCGCCTGCAGCAGAGGCGGTACGCAAAGCTGTCGCGGATTCGATCAGGGCCGTTCAGGCTCCCCCAACCGGGGCTTACCCTGACCGGAGGGCGCCAGGGTTACAGGGGCAGGGGGCAGGCTTAAGCTCTGGGGCAAAGGCCGGCGTGCGCGGTTTTGCGGCGCTCAGGCCTGGCGGAAGCGGTAATTTTTTTCTGCCTGCGGCCAGGACACAATTTGCCAGAAAGCTTCAATATAGGCGGGGCGCTTGTTTTGATACTGAAGGTAGTAAGCGTGCTCCCAGACATCCAGCCCAATGACCGGATGCAGCCCTTCCATTAAGGGGCTGTCCTGATTGGCTGTAGAATAAACTGTCAGCCGGCCGGCTTTATCGGTGGCCAGCCAGGCCCAGCCGCTGCCAAAGCGGGTCGCGGCGGCCTGCTCAAACTGCGTTTTAAAAGCTGCCAGACTGCCAAAATCGCGGTCAATGGCCTGAGCCAGTTCCCCTGACGGCTGGCCGCCGCCCTGGGGGCTGAGCACCTTCCAGAAGAAGCTGTGATTAGCGTGACCGCCGCCGTTATTGCGCACCGCTGTGCGGATTGCCTCCGGCACCGCAGCCAGATCTTTGATCAGGTCATAAACCGATTTTTGCTCCAGCTCCGGATAATCCTTAATGGCCGCGTTGACCTTGTCAATATAGGCCTGATGATGGCGCGTATGATGTATCTCCATGGTCCGGGCGTCAATATACGGCTCCAGGGCATTGTATGCGTAATCCAGGGGGGGCAGTTGATAAGCCATAATAATATCTCCTCTGTATAGTCTGCCTGCCGCGTCCCCCACCGCAGCTTTGAGCTGCCGGGAGGGCAAAGCGGGCGCTTGGCTGTTTTGTTTTAGTCTATACGGAAGATATAGCTGCCGGCAGTAACGTCAGTTACCTATCGCTAACCGCCTGTAGCTGTCCTTACACGTGATGGTAAAATTCGTGTCCGTCATATAAAAAGACCCCCTGCGCGGCGCCGGCCCGATGGCCCAGGCTCAGCCAGTCTGCATAAGCGCGCTGCAAACCGGTCTGCCGCGGCAGCAAGCTTGGATCCAGCTGATAGTCCGCGCCAAAAATCCGCCAGCCATCCGCAAAAGCCGGATCCTCTTCCTGGCGGATAACTTCATAATCGGACATAAAGTCTCTGATATTACTGGACGGCGGCAAAAACAGGCGGTGCTCCGGAAACAGCAGCCAGGAGTGGCAGGTAAAGGCTATGACCTCAGTCTGCCAGCGCGGCCGGTAAAAATCATAGGCCAGCCGGTATGACTGCAGACGGTCTTCTTTAGTCAGCGGGCCGGCTGAGGGGATATGCAGATTCAGGACCGGATCGCCTTGCCGAACCGTCCAGTTTTTATAGGTATAGTCCGGCTCCGGAAATTCCTTGACCTCATATTGAAAACGGCCTAAAGCAAAGCGTTCCAGGCGGTAAAATTCCGGGTACCAAAACAGGACAAACGTGCCCCAGTCCCCCTTAACCTGCCAGCACTCCAGCAATTTGTAACGCAGATCCCGGAGGCTTGCCAGATACAGCTGACTACCATAGCCTTGCCCCAGATAGCGAAGATACAACGGTTTAGCCGCCGCCAGCAACAGGAGCATATCGGCCCGCCGGGCAGTCACGGCCAGCGGAGCGGTCAGCTGATGCAATTCAGCCTGAAGATCGGCCTCCAGATCCTGATAGTCCCCGATCAGGAAACGCCGGGCCAGGCGTTCAAAGGCCTGACCTGCAGCCGGGCTGGCCTGCAGGGACTGCCAGTCCCGCTGCAAGGCAGTCTGAGCCTGCTGCGGAAAGTCCAGCGCCTGCATCAACGTCCTGATATAAAGGCCTGTGTCAGGTTGCCTTGCCAGTGATTTCCAGTCTGTCATATCCATCCTCCTGATCCGACCTTCCTCAAGTTCTGCGTAAGCAGGGGAGGATCGGTTGATATTCGTTTATATTTTAAGGGATTAGCTCTGATTTGTGCCGGCAAAATCCGCCGGTTTCATAAATACCCGCCGGTTTCATGCCGTTCCGGTCATTGACAAGCAGGTCTCCCTCTGTAGAATAATAAAAGATTCGTGAACAATCTTTGAATAAAGGAGTATATTTATGTCTCAAAAACGGACCCAGGGACCTGTCATCGGCTATTTGCCAGATGAAACCCCCTCCATTGGCAAGCTGATCATTTTTGCGTTTCAGCAAATCCTGGTCATGTTCCCCGCTACGGTAACCGTAGCGCTGCTGACTGGCTTTCACGTCAATACCACCATTTTTGCCAGCGGCCTGTCCACCCTCTGCTTTTTATTGGTAACCCGCGGCCGGATTCCCCTGTATTACGGATCCAGTTTTTCTTACATCGCCGCCATCAGCCTGATTACCGGCGCGGCTTATGGCCAGGTAGCGCCGGACGCTCTGATATCTGAGGCTCAGTTTGGCATCATTTGCTCCGGGGTCGTTTCCATTGTCGCCGGTCTGATTGTGTCTCGCTTTGGTATGGATAAAATTGAAAAGGTCCTGCCACCCACGGTCACCGGTTCCATCGCAATCGTCATCGGCATATCGCTGGCCGGTACGGCCATGACCAGCGCCGGCGGCTTTGATGCCGCTACCGGAACCACCAGTGGCAAAGCCTGGCTTGCCGCTCTGGTAACGCTCCTGGCCACCGTCATTTTTTCAGTCTATCTCAAGGGTTTCTGGGCCCAGCTCCCCATCCTTTTAGGCATCCTGGTCGGGTACCTGGTCAGCATCCCGCTGGGGCTGATTGACTTTGGCAGCATTTTTGCCGGACCGGCCATTGATGTGCCTCACTTTACGCTGCCCACGCCCAACGCCAGAGCGGTGCTGGCCATCATGCCCATAGCCATTGCCACCATCCCGGAATCAACCGCGCACTTGTTCCAGCTGGACATTTATGTTAATGATTTGGCTGCCAAAAAAGGCCGCAAGCCTTTTGCGATCGCGGATAAACTGGGCCTGAACCTGATTGGTGACGGTATCGGAGACATGGTTTCCGCGCTGGTGGGCGGACCGGCCGGCACCAACTACGGTGAAAATATTTCCACCATGGCCATCACTAAAAACTTTTCAGTCAGAATGCTGGGCGTCGCGGCAATCCTGTCCATGCTGCTTTCGTTTTTTCAGCCCCTGTCCAACGCCATCAGTTCGGTGCCCAGCGCGGTGATTAACGGCGCCTGTATTTTCCTGTTTGGCGTGATCGCCGCACAGGGTATCGCGATTATGGTGAACAAAAATGTGGACTTGTTCAGCGCCAGAAACCTGAGCGTTATTTCCATCATTCTGGTCGTAGGCCTGGGCGGCCATTATGGCTTTCCGGATAACGCCATCCCCATTTTAGGCGCCAAAATCCCGGCCATCGCCTTTGCGGCCATTGTGGGTATTCTCCTGAATCTGCTGCTGTCTATCGGCGATTTCATTAAAGACCGCCGGCAGCAAAGCACACAGGCCGGGAGCCGGAGCTGAAATCGCCGGCTAAGGCTTGGGCCGGCGGGTATTGCTTGGGTCGGCGGTCCCCTCTTCCGGCTGCAGCCACCTGAAGCCAGGCACCGGCAATATGGTACACTGTCATCAATCAGGTCCGCTGTCCTGAGCCCCGGGGCTTAGCGCCAGGCTCAGGCAGGCTATGTTTCGAAAGGAGGGCCGGGGATTTGAACTATTTTTGGATTGCGCTGGCGGTCATCATGCTGGTGCTGGAGTTGCTGACACCCGGAAATCTGATTTTTGTCTGGTTTGCGGTGGGGGCGCTGGGAGGTCTGGCCGCCCGAGCGCTGGGAGCCGGGCTGCCGCTGCAGATTATAGTCTTTGCCGCCGTCAGCTTGGTTTCCCTGCTGTTAGCCCGCCGTTTTTTATGGAAAAAGCTGCAGACCAGGCCTGTGGCTACCAATGCCGACCGGCTGATCGGACGCACGTTCAGCCTTTCCCAGACCTTAACCCAGGACAGCAATGTGCGGGAAACCATGGAAGGGGATTCCTGGCTGCTGGCCCCGCTGGATAATCAAACGATCCCGGCCGGTACCCTGGTGCGGGTTGACCATCTGTCTGGCGTCCGGCTGGTCGTCACCCCCGTCGCCCCAGTCAAACAAGCCACCGGCCCCGCCGCCGCCCCGCGGTCATAGGCGGATTTATCAATAAGGAGCAATAAGTATGATTAGGTTTAGCCTTCCCCCCGTGTCATTGGCCGCCATAGGTGGTGGCTTGATGGTAGCCGTTGTTATCGTGGTATTAGTGGTGCTGCTGATTCGCTATTGTGTCAGAATTGTGCCGCAGTCACACACTTATGTTATTGAACGCCTGGGTACTTACAGCCGGACCATGCAGCCGGGCCTCAACATCGTCCTGCCCTTTTTTGACCGCATCGTCCGCAAGGTTACCATGATGGAGATAGTGCAGGACTTTAAGCCTCAGCCTTGTATTACCAAAGACAATGTCACGATTCTGGTAGACACCGTAGTCTATTCACAAATAATGGATCCTAAATTGTTTTGCTATGGTATCCAGAATCCTGATGCCGCTATTGAAAATCTCTGTTCCACCACCCTGCGCAACATTGTCGGCGGGCTGGAGCTGGATGAGGCGCTGACCAGCCGTGACTTTATCAACAGCCGAATCCGTGAGGAATTGGATGAGGCGACCGATGCCTGGGGCATTAAAATCAAACGGGTTGAGATCAAAAACCTGGAACCGCCGCGGGAAATCCAGGCGGCCATGGAAAAACAGATGAAGGCTGAGCGGGAGAAGCGGGAAATGATCCTGCGCGCGGAAGGCGAGCGGCAAAGTGCCGTGCTGACCGCCCAAGGCCAAAAAGAGGCCGCCATTTTGAACGCGGAAGCGGAAAAAGCCTCCAAGATCCTGGCGGCGGAAGCCTCAAAAGAAGCTCAGATTCGCGAGGCGGAAGGTCAGGCACAGGCGATCAGAGATATATATGAAGCGCAGGTCTTTGGTATCAACCAGATCAATCAGGCCAGCCCTGATCCGGCTTACCTTCAGCTGGAAGCGCTGAAGGCGCTGGAAAAGGTAGCAGACGGTCGGGCGACCAAGCTGATTATTCCGTCTGAGCTGCAAAATCTCAGCGGCCTGCTGGCCTCAGCGCAGGCGGTGCTGAGCCCGGCGCCCGACGGCTCACCGGCAGAGTAAGCGCAGCGTCCGGCTTTTTCCCCCGGCACAGTCCGGGAGCGGATCAATGACTTTTTCACACAAAGGCGACAGGACTGGGTTCTGTCGCTTTTGTGTATTTTTTGCTTATTCTCATGCCTGCTTATACGGCTTGCCCATATTATTGCCGCTTGTCACATTCGTTCTCTACAAAGCTGACGGGATCATTGATAATGTTTATAATTCTTATGTAGAACATCTCTCTGGCAATATCAGCCAGCGGGATCTTGGTTGAAAGGAGAAAAGCATATGGAATGGCTGCGCAATCTTGGCAACAACGTGCTCAATGCCATACCCGGCATACTGGCCGCAATCCTGATTTTGGTGGTAGCTTATCTGGTTGCCTCCCTGGCTCGCTGGTTGCTGATCAAACTACTAAAGGCGCTCAGGCTGGAAGAAAAAATCAACCGGGCCGGGGTAACTGACAACAGCAGGGGCAATACCCTTACCTATCTGGGTAAGCTGGTCTTTATTATCGTCTTTATCCTCTTTTTACCATCGGTTTTCTCCCGCTTGGGTTTAAGCGCCGTGGCCGAACCGATAACCTCTATGGTCAGTGCGATTTTAGCCTTCATTCCTAACATTCTGGCGACCGTGCTGATCTTGCTGGTGGGCTATTTTGTGGCTAAGGTGATCCGGCAGTTGCTCGAACCCCTGCTGCGGCGCCTGGGCGTAGACAAAATCCAGCAAAAGCACGGCCTGGCAACAGCGCCGCGCAATACGCTGTCTCATATCATCAGCTATATTGTCTTTGTCCTGATCATGATCCCGGTCATTATTGCGGCGCTGGAAGCGCTGAAAATCCGGGCGATTTCTGAACCGGCCATCCTGATGCTGGATACCATTTTCGGTTTTGTCCCCCAGATTTTAGCCGCCGCGGTTTTGATCGGCCTGGGCATTTATGTGGGCAAAATCATCGGCCGGCTGCTGACGGAGCTTTTAACCGGTATCGGTCTGGATAAATATTCCGCCAGGCTTGATCCGGAACACCGGGTCATCCGCAGCAGTTTTTCGCTGTCCCGTTTTATCGGGCTGCTGGTCCAGGTTCTGATTGTCCTCTTTTTTACGGTTGAAGGCTTAAACGTCATCCAGCTGGATGTTCTGCAGACCATCGGGGCCGCCGTTATAGCCTACCTGCCCAATGTTTTAGGGGCGGTGCTGATTCTGGCTGCCGCTTACTTTTTTGCCAGCTGGCTGCAGCTTAAGCTCACGGAAAAACTGTCCGGCGGACGGACTATCGGGCTCCTGACCAAAACCGTCATCCTGATTATTGCTGTATTTATGGTTCTGGATCAGTTGAAACTGGGCAGCGGCGTAATCAATTATGTCCTGTTACTGGTCATAGCCGGCGCTGCGCTGGCCTTTGCGCTGGCCTTTGGTCTGGGCGGCCGCGACTTTGCCCGACACTACCTGAATAAAGCAGAAACTAAACTGGATGATATTAAGCCACAGGATCCGGCGGCCCAGGCCCCCGTCGCTCCCTATAAAACGGAAGCTGCCGAGCCGGCTGTTTCCAGTCCGGACCCTTCGGTGCAGCACCCTGAAAACTGACGGCACTGTAACCTGCTCAGCTTACCTCTCTGATATTTGCCCCAAGGCCGCTGCCATGCCCAAGCATGCAGCGGCCTTCCTGATCTGGGAACAGACAGGCCGGTTGTGCTAAAATAAGCACAGCTATCCCTTCGTCTGTTAACTCCGGGCTGCGCTAAATCAGCCGTGAAATGAGGCGCCATATGAGTCAACTGAAAAGCAAATCCTGGTTTGGCCGCCGTAAGTCATTATCCCAGCAGCCACCAGCTGACCGGGTACAGGTTGCCGCTCCGCCTGAGGAGACCGCGGCGGCCGCGGCGGCCGCCAATCCCGTAGGCCGGGGAATTAAAGCGTTATTCAAGGCCTACCCGGGGGAATTTCGCTATGATAGTCAGAATCTTTACTTTGGCCGGGAAAAACCGGCCCGGTCTTCGGTTACCGGAGCCCTCCTGGCTTTTGCCGCGGCCGTTTTACTTGTCTTGTTAAGTATTTATCTTTACCGCAGCGTGCAGCTGCTCTGGTTAATTTTCTTTGGTATCTGGGCGTTCCTGGCCGTCTTTTTTGGCATCTTTTTGCTGCGCTACCGCCATATGGTCCGGTTTGACCGCCGTTCCGCCTGCGTCTATATCATCGGCCGCCGGGATGCGGTGCGCTTTGCTGAATTTAATGAAATCCGCCATTTCAAGCAGACGGATCAGCTGTTCAACGGCAAGTACCGCGCGACCACCCTCAGCGCCGTCAACCAGGACAATGAAGAGTTGCCGCTGATTACCTTTGACAAGCATCGCGTTCCCCCGGATTATGCGGAAACCGTGAACCGCTTGCTCTGGTCCTGGCTTAAAGCCGGACCGGCTTAAGTCCAGATCCGCAACCGTCCCCCCGTGCCGCCCGGGGCCCGCACCGGCAGGCGGCGGACCTGCTCCAGACGAGATTTGGGCGACCGGGGATTTAAAGCAATAAGGAATGGAAACATGGGTTATATCATGGATTTGCGCCGGCTGCTGGGGCATCGCCCCTTATTGCAGTGCGGCGCCAGTGTGATTGCAGAGGACAGCCACGGCCGGATTTTACTGCAGCTGCGGCAGGATAACGGCAGCTGGGCCTATGCCGGCGGATCAGTGGAGCTGGATGAAACAGTGGAGGACGCCGCGCGCCGGGAGTTTTTTGAGGAAACAGGGCTGCAGGCCGGCCAATTGGAGCTGCTGGGCGTGTTTTCCGGTCCCCGGATGCATTTTGTCTACCCCAATGGCGATGAGGTCTCCAACATAGATCTGGTCTATGTTTGCCGGGATTGGCAGGGCCAGTTGCATAAGGATCCCGCAGAAGTTTTAAAACTGGATTTTTTCAGACCTGACGCCTTACCCCGGCCACTGTTTCAGGCTAATTTGCCCGCCTTGCAGGTTTATTTAAATCAGCGGGGCTACAGTCTCCCGCAGTGAGACCCCGGCCCGAAGCCGCCTGCCCTGCCCACCCGGCTCAGACTCAGACGCTGCGGTGCCCCTCTTTTAAGCCAGAGGCGGGGCCGGGGTTCCCCTTGCGCCGTTAACGGTGGGGGGCAAGAGTCTGTTATAATGTGAGGCATATTTCTGATCCAGTCACCAGCGTGCAGGAGGCTTTTGTCACTTCATGAATAAGCATCAACCCTCACCTTACCCTCAGCCGCCCACTTCAGCCGCGGCGAACTTAACTGGCCCGGCTCAGACCCACGGCCCGGCTCAGCCGGGCCGGCAGGCCGCGCGGCCCACAGCGGCTCCTGCCACCGCCGCCCCCCACGCCGTCCCCGCCAACATGTACCGCCGGCCGCAATCAGGCGGCGGGCAGGCGGCGGTGGCTGCCCGCGTCGCCCGGGGGACTCAGGGTTCAGACCGTTCCTACCGGCAGGATCTGAGTCGGCTGCGCCGGTCTCTGCACCGGCATGTCAAGGGCAAGCCGACCCATCCGACAACGTCGCAGACGATAGGGCAGCAGATATCCCGTTTCATCGGCCGGATTGTCAAGACCCTCCTCCTGCTCATTGTCCTGCTGATTGTTTTGGGCGGCGGAATTGGCGGCGGCATGCTGCTGGCTTATATTGCCACGACAGAGCCGCTGACTGCTTCCCAACTTAATATCGGGTCGCAGACCACGACCATGTATGATGCCGATGACAACGTCATTTCTATTTCGACGGGTTCTGAAAATATCGACCGGGAATATGTTTCCATTGCCGATGTCAAGAACACTTATATTGATGAAGCCTTTATTTCGATTGAAGACGAACGGTTTTATGAAAACATTGGCATCGACCCGCGCCGGATTGCCAGCGCGGTCGTTTCAGCGCTGGCTAACGGCGGCTCGGCCACGCACGGCGGCTCTACCATCACCCAGCAGACGGTCAAGCTGATCACCGGTGAGGATGAGCGCAGCGCCCAGCGTAAGGTACAGGAGTGGTATCGGGCCATTCAGCTTAAAAAGGAACTGACGGATGATGAAATTCTGGAACTGTATCTGAATCTGGTCCCCATGGCCAACTCCTACGTCGGTATCCAAACCGCGGCCCAGGCTTATTTTGGCAAGGACGCGGCGGATCTCAGTCTGGCTGAATGTGCTTTTTTGGCCGGTATTCCTAAGAGCCCTTCCACCTATAATCCGCGGACTGAAAGCGGTCTGCGCAACGCCTTGCGGCGGCAGCGGGTGGTTTTAGGCAAAATGGAGGAGTTAGGTTATATCACGGAGAGCCAGTATCAGGAAGCTTTGAATACGGAACTGGATATTAAGCGGCAGGAGCCGGATATCAGCGGCACCAGTATCAATTCGTATTTTGCGGAGTACGTATACTCCGAGGTAGTGGAGGATCTGGAAGACCAGCTGGGCTACAGCAACGCCCTGGCTCGCCAGACAGTTTACAGCGGCGGGCTGGAAATATACACCACCCTAGACAGTACGATTCAAAGCTATGTTGATGAGACCTTTGCCAAGTCAGAGTTGTTTGCGGCTGAACCCAGCCGCTACGACGGCCTGTCAGAGTTGCCTCAGGCCGGTATGGCCGTGATAGATAATCAGACCGGCGCCGTAGTGGCCATGGGAGGCGGTTCGGGGACCAAAACGGCTAATCTGGTCACTAACCGCGCCACAGATATTGAGCGCCAGCCCGGCTCCTCCATCAAACCGCTCAATGTCTATGCGCCGGCCATTGAAATGGGCCTGATTACCGGCGGCACGCTTATTAAAGATGAAGAAGTGTATATGGACCCGGATAATCCGGATGAACCTTATCCTAAAAATGCCTACTACCCTGAATACCGGGGTTACATGACCATCCGCAACGCCATCAAAATCTCCAATAACGTGCCGGCCGCCAAGGTGCTGAACGCGATTGGGCTGGACACCTCAAAATACTTCCTCAAGCTGGTGGGGATTGACCGCACCAATGACTCGGCTCAGCTTTCTATGGCCATGGGTGGTTTTGAGCAGGGCATGTCTCCGCTGGAGATGGCCTCCGCCTATACGGTCTTCCCCAACGGCGGGCTGTATACGCCGGTCTATGCCTATACCCAGGTACTGGACAGTTCCGGCAATGTCCTGCTGGAAAACAAGGTGGTCAGCAACACGGTCTATTCGCCGGAGACAGCTTTTATGATGACCAAGATTCTTGAAGAAACGATCCTGGGCCGTACCAGCAGCTTTCCGTACGAAGGCTCTGCTTCTGCCTTTGGGATGATTAAAAATGCGAATGGGGAAACCATCAGCACCGCCGGCAAAACCGGTACCACGGACGATGACTATGACAAATGGTTTGTGGGCTTTACCCCCTACTACACCGCAGCGGTGTGGTACGGCTTTGACACCCCGCGCTCAATTGCCGGGCCGGACAATGAGGGAGCCAAGCGCATCTGGTTTGACGCCATGCGCAACGTTATGGCCGACTCTGAGGCAGCTACATGGACCCAGCCCGGCGATATTGTGGGCGTAGAAATCTGTGTGGAATCCGGTGAGCTGGCCACCGCTGCCTGCCGGGCAGATAATCCGGCCAACGTCATCACAGAATATTATGTCAAAGGCTCCGCGTTGATTCCGACCAAAAGCTGCAGCTATCATAACGGGGGCACGGTCACCGGGTTCCAGGACGGCGTGGGGACCACTCCCTCAGAATAAGCAAAATCAGGCACGCCGGACCAGCACGTCAGCCATACCTCTCGCGCCGCTTTTACGCCGCCAGCCGCGGACTAAAGGCGGCGCGGCTGGTCTTCAGACTTCAGGCGGCTGCCGGTCTGCCGCACTTAAGGGTAACGGCGCCGGCGCAAACAACGTGCCTATGGTCTCCCCGCTTAAAATCAGATCCAGATCTCCCGGCCGGTGGCCCTGGGTGATCACCGTAGGGATACCCGCCGCCCCGGCTATCCTGGCGGCGGCAAGTTTAGTTTTCATTCCGCCGGTTCCCAGACTGCCGGCATCTCCGCCCAGCTTAGCCACCTCCTGATCGATTTTGGGCACATAGTCAATCAGACAGGCCTCAGCGCCATACTTATGGGGATCGCAGTTATACAGTCCGTCAATATCTGACATCAGAACCAGCAGGTCAGCCTCAAGAATACGGGCGACAATAGCGGAAAGCTTGTCATTATCCCCAAAGGTCCCGTTGTGGAACACCTCATGGGTGGAAACGGTATCGTTTTCATTGACAATCGGAATCACGCCCTTGTCCAGTAAGGTCATAAAGGTATTATGAATGTTCCGCAGTGCTTCCGGATTATCCGTGTCATCCCGGGTCAGCAAGACCTGAGCTGAAATCTGCCCGTACTCCGCCAGGATGCGGTTGTAACCGTTAATTAAAATAGCCTGCCCAATAGCGGCGTAGGCTTGTTTTTCAGGAATCTCCCGGGGGCGTTTGCGCTCTCTTAAGCGGTTCATCCCCACGGCAATAGCCCCGGAAGATACCAGGATCACCTGCCGGCCCTGACTTTGCAGATCCGCCAGAGTCCGGCACAGGCGCTCAATATTCAGTAAGTCCATGGCCCCGTTAGGATGCGTCACCGTAGAGGTACCCACCTTGACTACCAGGCGGCGCACGGTCCTCAGCTGCTGCCGTAAGCTCCGGGCCGCCGCGGCCTGCGTTTTGGCAGACTGAGGTGGAGCCGTATTCAGTTTACCGCATGAGTCAGAGTTGCCCGTTGCTTTCATATCTGTTTTCCTCCTGTCACCGAAGTTCAGAATACTGAGGCCGGTGCAAAAAAGCAAGCCTCTGCACACAGAATATTCACAGCCTGGTCGCAGGAAGGTCAGGACATCCGGTAACATTCAGCTATAATATAAGGAGATATCAGGGCTGAGCGGAAAGGCTGCCCGGCAGCTGCGGGCTTCACACCTCGCCGGTCAGGACCGTGTTAATGTCAAGCCAGTAAACCGGAAGGAGTATGCTATGCCCAAACGCCAGGACTACATCAGCTGGGATGAGTATTTTATGGGGGTCGCCTTGCTGGCTGCCTGCCGCAGCAAGGATCCCAACACGCAGGTCGGAGCCTGTATTGTTAATCCGGACCGGCGGATTATCTCTACCGGTTATAACGGGTTTCCGACCGGATTAAATGATGACGTCTATCCCTGGGACCGGGAGGGCGACTTTTTGGAAACCAAGTATCCCTATGTCTGCCATGCTGAGCTCAATGCCATTTTAAATAATCCCGGCACCAGTCTTTCCGGCTGCAGTATTTATGTGGCTTTATTTCCGTGTAATGAATGTGCCAAAGCAATTGTGCAGTCTGGCATCCGTGAAGTTGTCTATCTGTCTGATAAATATCATGACACTGCCGCCTCCCAGGCCAGCCGGCGGATCCTGCAGGGCGCAGGGGTGGTCTTGCGGCAGATGCTGCCGCAACGGAAGCGGCTGACCCTGTCTTTTCAGGCTGAGGAACAAGGTTAGTGGGCCGGCTGAGCAAATGGTGCCGCCACTTTGCCCTAAAGTCATCCCCGGCAGCCTGGGCCGCCGGACCGCCCTATACCTCGGCAGATCTGGATCAGGCCATTGCCACCGCCGGCTCGGTTGAGCCGTTTGCCCCCCTGAATCAGAACTACGCAAAACAGGGGCTGACCCGGGCAGAAGTGCAGGAGCGGCAGGCCGCCGGACGGTTCAACCAACAGCCCCGGCTCAAAAGCCGCAGTTATGGCCAGATCGTCTTTCAGGCGGTCTTCAGTTATTTCAACCTGCTGAATTTTATGCTGGCTGCCGTCCTGCTGATTGTCGTCATTCCCAATCCCCGCCTGATCTTTAATATGGCATTCTTTCTGATTGCGGTTTGGAACACCTTAGTCAAAATCTTCCAGGAGTGCCGCTCCAAGCACGTACTGGATCAGCTCAGTCTGCTCAGCCAGCCGGAGGTCAGGGTACTGCGGGACGGCGTCTTATGCCGGATTGCACCTGAGGAGCTGCTGCAGGATGACCTGGTTTATCTGAAAGGCGGCAACCAGCCTGCCGCCGACGGCGTGGTGATCCGAGCCCAGGCCTGTGAAATAGATGAGTCCCTGCTGACCGGCGAAAGTCAGGCTGTCACAAAAGCCCCCGGAGACTGTGTTTTTGCCGGGACCATAGTCCAGGCAGGTCATCTGTATGCCCGTATGACACAGATTGGCCCGGCAACCGTGGCCAGCCGCATCACGGCCAGGGCCACCAAGGAACGGCGCAAGCCTTCGGAGTTGGTTGACTCTCTGGACGAATTGGTCAGGGGCATCAGTAAAATTATTCTGCCCCTGGGCGTGCTGTTATTTTTAAAGCATTATTTTCTGGTTGAGCATCTGACTTTGACCGAAGGTATCAGCAGTACGGTAGCTGATCTGGTCAGTATGATCCCTGAAGGTCTGATCCTGCTCAGCAGCGTAACCTTTGTCGTCAGCACCCTCAAGCTGGTGCGTAAAAAAACCTTACTGCAGAATATGTCTGCCATTGAATCCCTGGCCCGGGTGGACACCTTGTGTCTGGACAAAACCGGGACCATCACCACCGGCAAGCTGATCTTTCAGGAGCTCCGGCCGCTGACGCCGCCGGGCGTTCAGGCTCAGTTGCCTCCGCTAAGCTATGAGTCTGTTTTGCGGCAATTTGCTTTATTTTTCCCGCCGGCTAATTCAACCCAGCAAGTCTTGAATCAGACCTTTTTAGAAGCGGGTCTGGCGGAAGCAGCAATGTCTGCCGCGCGCTGGCCGGTACAAAAAGTCATAGCGTTTTCTTCTGCCCGCAAGTGGTCCGCCCTCCAGTTTACCCGGCAGGGCAGCTGGTACCTGGGCGCGCCGGACATCCTGCTCCAGGCGGCAGTAAAGTCCGCCGGGCCTGCGCTGCAGCGTGAATTGACCCACTACAACCAGCAGGGCTTAAGGGTCCTGCTGCTGGCCTGCCAGGCTGCCACGCCGGCCGGAGCCGGTCCGGACCCGGCCGCAGCCGAACCTGCAACTCAGCTCCCCCCGGGCCGCCTGATCCCCTGTGCCCTGCTGTTGCTGGCCGATGAGCTCAGAGCTGACTCAAATGAAACCTTAGCCTATTACCGGGAGCAGGGGGTAAGCATTAAAATCCTTTCCGGAGATAATGCTCAGGCTGCGGCGGCCGTAGCCAGCCGGGCAGGGATCGCATCAAGTGACCGCTATGTAGACATCAGCCAGCTGCCGGAAGATACCGACTGGCCCCGGCTGGCGGATGAGTACACCATCTTTGGCCGGGTTTCGCCCTTTCAAAAGGAAAAATTGCTGCAGGCTCTGCACAGTCTGGGCCATAAAGTAGCGATGGTGGGCGACGGGAGCAATGATGTGCTGGCCCTGCGCGAAGCGGACTGTGGTGTGGCCATGGCTTCCGGCAGCGACGCGGCCAGGCTTTCGGCAGATATCATTTTGCTGGACAATAACATTCAATCTCTGGTCCCGGCAGTTTATGAGGGGCGCAGTGTCATCAATAATGTCAAACGCCTGGCCACCTTGTTTTTAGTGCGCACGACCTATGCCATCATTATGGCCTTCTTAATGCTGCTGACGCCTTTGGTTTATCCCCTCTACCCCATCCAGGCCTCCTTAATCTCAGGCGCTACAGTAGGCATCCCCTCCTTTTTTCTGGCCCTGAAGCCCAATTATGACCGCGTCAGCGCCGGGTTTTTGGATACGGTTTTGCCTGACGCTCTGCCAGCCGGACTGACAGTGGTGGTCAGCTGGGCTGCCATTCAGATCGCCGCTGCCGCCTGGGGCTGGTCCTATGCCTTCTGCTCCACCCTGTCCTTCTTAGCGCTGGGCCTGGTGGGGCTGCTGACGCTTTACCGCGTCAGCCGGCCGCTGGATAGATGGCGGGTTATCCTGGATTTGTTATGTACGGTATATCTGGGCCTGGCGGCCTGGCTGCTGCCGGACTTTTTCATGCTGACGCCGCTGACGCCGGCGCAGTGGCTGGAGCTCGCGCTGCCGCTCCTCGTATTCACGCTGTTGGTTTTTGGGCTTTTTCGCCTCACCGCCCGTCTGCTCCACCGCTCGGGGCATCACCTGGCTAACCTTCGGCCGCGCTAGACTGGCGGCCGCCACCACAGCAAAAAAGACAGCCCGACGCAGTGCAGGCGGTCCCAGGTTTTGCCGCGCAAAATGAATCCCCCCCGGGTCTCTCTTATCCGGAGACCCGGAGGGGGTTGGAGTCAGCCTAGCTTCACCAGCCGGTCAGGCGCCTGCCGCTTATTCAGGCATCTGCTTATTTGGCTTTGCCCTGAGAGGCAACCGACGCCATAGCGGCTTTGATAGCCTCAGCGTCACCCAGATAATAATGCTTAATCGGATGCAGGTTTTCATCCAGCTCATAGACCAGCGGTACACCGGTCGGAATATTGAGCTCAACAATTTCATTATCACCCACATTGTCCAAAAACTTAACCAGCGCGCGCAGGCTGTTGCCATGAGCTGCAATCAGCACTTTTTTACCTGATTTGATAGCCGGCGCAATATCACTGTCCCAAAACGGAATGACCCGGGCCACAGTATCCTTAAGGCACTCCGTCAGCGGCAGTTCATCCTCAGTCAGGCCGGCGTAACGGGGATCTTTGCCCGCATAGCGTGCATCATCCTTCGTCATAGGCGGGGGTGCGACATCATAGGCCCGGCGCCAGATCTTAACCTGAGCTTCACCGTGTTTGGCTGCAGTTTCCGCCTTATTCAGGCCCTGCAGCGCGCCATAATGGCGCTCATTGAGGCGCCAGGTCTTGACCACCGGAATCCAGGTCAGATGCATCTGATCCAGAATCAGGTTCAGCGTGCGGTTAGCCCGGGTCAGGACTGAGGTAAAGGCCAGATCAAACGTATAGCCATCTTTCAGCAGCTCCTGCCCGGCGCGGCGGGCTTCCTCCTCGCCTTTAGGCGACAGATCCACATCCGTCCAGCCGGTAAAACGATTCTCGCGGTTCCATTCACTTTCACCATGACGAACCAGGACTAATTTATACATAAAATCAGATCCTCCCCTTATAAGCAGCTGCCTGCAGCCGCCTGTATACTTATTGGTCCAGTAGATAACATTACCTAATTGCCTGCCAAAGGTCAAGTTATTGAAACAGGCCAAGATAAGCAAAAGGAATCAGCCATTTCAGGAGAGACAAGGCGCAGAAGACCCACACGGAGTGCAGGCGGTCCGGTAGCTCCAGGCAGCCGGCCGCCCGCCAAAGCAAGGCTTCATGGGCCGCAAAAGCAGCTAAAAACAGCACTGCGCCGGAGGCAGGCCAAAGTATAAGCAGCAGACCGCCGGGTAAAGCGGCCAGTGCCAGGGGTAACAGCACCGCCGTTGTCTGACGCAGGACCGCGCCTGCCCGCAAGGCGGCAGGCGCAAGCAAATGCATCAGCAGCAGCTCACCATAACAGGCTGCCGCCAGCAGCAGGGCCGCCGCCAGGCCATTGCCGTAGATTGCGCCTGTAAGGCTCTGAAAGGCAGTCTGAGGCCAGTAAAGGCTGTAGAGGCCCGCGTAATAGCCCAGACTAAACAGGGGCAGCAGCAGCAGCTCCGGAGCCAGCAGCCAGACCGCCGGCCGCGGCGCAGAGCTTTCCGCCGCCAAGTCCAGCAAAGTGGCCGGATGGGGACTGAACAAAGCTTTAAGCCAGCGGCTTAGCTGCTGAAAGTCACTGCCCAGGCCCATCCGGACCTCAGCCTGCCGCTCTGGCTCCAGCCGCTCCCCGGATCTGGCAGCGGGGCGCGCCTGGTGGTCGGTGGCAGTCTGCACCGGAAGGCCCGGCGCCGGCCGTTGTACCTGCGGCTGCAGGAGCGCTGCCGGGACGCCGGCGGCGTGCTGGCCGGCGGCTCTTTCCCTGGCGGGAAACGCCCCCAGATTATTTTCAGCAGGCATGTGATAGCGTAAGACGCGGTTTTTTTCCGGCGGCTGCATAGTGTCTTCCTCCCAGGCTTTATATATTGATTATACCCCCTCGCAGCCAGGCAGGCCGTTCAGGCTCAGCTGGCTTGCCGCCAGCCTCGCCCGGTTTGTGCCCGGCCGACGGGTCTGGCCCCTGCTTTTAAAATGTAACTTATTCGTAATAATGCACATAGTTATCCACATGATGTGGATAACTGCTCTGGCCTCCGCCCTTATATTTCGGGCCTTTCTTAACCTGGTCATAACATCCGGTCGGTTTATCCTATCTCCATTTGGCCAGAATTTCATGTTACAGGCGGCCGCTTTATTTCAATCCGGCCTTTTAACCGGCTTGACAAATAATCTTGTTTTACCTTAGACCAACAGGCCGGGCCGGCCATAAAAAAAGCCCATCCCTGGCGGGACAGGCTCCGGATAAGCAGGCTTTCTAAATAAGCAGCAGCCGGTTAAACCGGCTCTGCCTGCGGCAGCTCCTGACCGCGGCGCCGCGCCTGATATGCCAGGCTTGCACCTACAAAATCGCGGAATAACGGGTGCGGACGGTTGGGACGGGACTGAAATTCAGGGTGATACTGAACCCCCACAAACCAGGGATGATCCCTGAGTTCCAGCGCCTCTACCAGACCCGATTCAGGATTATGGCCGCTAAAGACTACACCAACCTCTTCCAGCGCGGCGATGTAATCATTATTCACCTCATAGCGGTGACGGTGGCGCTCAGAAATACGCGGCGCCCCGTAAGCTGCATAAATCTTGGTTCCCGGTTCCAGATCGCAGTCATAGGCGCCCAGGCGCATGGTGCCGCCCAGCAGCACCGACGTCTGATCCGGCATCCGGTCCACCACCGGATACGGCGTATCCGCGTCTACTTCAGTGGAGTTGGCCCCGGTCAGCCCCGCCATGTGGCGGGCCATTTCAATCATGGCTGTCTGCATGCCCATGCAGATTCCAAAGAACGGGATCTTATGTTCCCTGGCATAGCGAACGGCTGTGATTTTACCTTCAATTCCGCGGGTGCCAAAGCCCCCCGGTACCAGCACGCCATCCACATCTCCCAGCAACTGCGCCACATTGCTGTCATCCAGATCATCCGATGCGATCCACTTAATTTCAACGCCGGTATTGTGCGCAATGCCGCCGTGGGTCAGGGATTCTACCACACTCAGGAACGCGTCATGCAGCGCGACATATTTGCCCACCAGCGTAATTTTTACATGGTGTTCAGGATTCAGATGGCGATGCACCATGGCCTCCCACGCGGTCAGATCACAGTCGCGGTTTTCAATATGCAGGTCCCGGCAGATCAGCTCCGCCAGATGGGACTGCTCCAGCATCAGCGGAACCTCATAAAGCGAGTCGCAGTTAGTGTTTTCAATCACGTGATCCGGCCGCACATTGCAAAACAGCGCGATTTTTTCCCGCATGGCATCCGGTACGGGGTAATCGCAGCGGCAAATCAAATAATCCGGCTGGATACCTGATTTTTGCAATTCCTTGACTGAATGCTGGGTCGGCTTGGTTTTGAGCTCGTGGCTGGCAGTCAGGTACGGCACCAGCGTGACATGCATGTACAGCACGTCCTCCTCCGGCAGGGCAAAATGCATCTGCCTGATGGCCTCTAGAAACGGCTGGCCTTCAATATCGCCCACGGTACCGCCGATCTCTGAGATCACAATATCCGCCCGGTCCCCGGCCTGCACAATACGGCTGCGGATCTCATTGGTGATATGGGGAATAACCTGCACAGTACCGCCGTTATAGTCCCCGCGGCGTTCCTTATTAATAACACTCTGATAGACCTGGCCTGAGCTTACAGACGAGCGCCTGGTCAGCGGCGTATCTAAAAAGCGTTCATAATGCCCCAGGTCCAGGTCCGTCTCCGCGCCGTCCTGGGTCACAAAGACCTCACCATGCTGGTACGGATTCATGGTGCCGGGGTCCACATTCAAATAGGGATCAAATTTCTGCAGGATTACCTTGTAGCCCCGGGCTTTCAGCAACATGCCCAACGAGGCAGCGGTAATCCCCTTGCCCAGCGAGGACACGACCCCCCCGGTTACGAAAATATACTTGGCCATTTCCTCTCTCCTTTCAACCATCCCCCAAATACGCTCCGGAGACATGGCACGGCCCAGGAACGGGCAACGAACCGCTCCTGCCCAAATAATCTAAGTAAGAAGTATAGCACAAGCCCATAGCATATGGGCAGCCTGATCCGACAGATTATTCCGCGGTTTTATCCGGTGGCTCCGGCAAAATGGTACCGCCGCCCAGCATATAGTCATCCTGATAAAAGACGATAGCCTGTCCCGGGGTCAGCGCCCGCTGCGGCTCATCAAAGATCACAGCTACCTGATCCGGGCCCAGCGGTTCGACCTGACAGGGCGCTTCTGCAGCGTGGTAACGCGGCCGGGCCAGCAGCCGCTGGGGTCTGGTCCGCCAATTCCCGCTGATCTGATTCAGGCCGCCAGCCAGGCAGCGCCGGGTAAACAAGGCCTCAGACGGACCCAGCACGACCTGGTTTTTCTGACTGTCTTTTTTGAGCACATAGAGCGGTGAGCCCACGGCAATCCCCAGACCCTTGCGCTGGCCAATTGTATACGCCTGCTGGCCCTGGCTTGGCCCCAGACTCCGGCCCTGCTGATCCACAAACTGTCCGGCCTCCAGTTTATGGCCCTTGCAGCGCTCCAAAAAAGCCACATAATCCCCGTCAGGAACAAAACAAATATCCTGGCTGTCGTGTTTAGTGGCATTCAACAGCCCGGCCTCCCGGGCCAGTCCGCGGACCTGCGCTTTGTTCAGGCTGCCTAACGGAAACAAAATGTGACCCAGCTGGGCCTGGGTCAGCATGTAAAGCACATAACTTTGGTCCTTGCCCGGGTCCAGCCCCTTCCTCAGGTATACCTGCCCGTCGGCCCCCTGCTCCCGCCGCACATAATGTCCGGTCGCCACATACTGGCAATCCAGTTCCCGGGCTTTTTGCATAAACGGTTCAAATTTGATCCGCCGATTGCATTCAATGCAGGGATTAGGGGTCAGGCCCTGATCATAAGCCTGGATAAAGGGGCGGATAACTGCTGCTTCAAAATCCGCCTTAAAATTGAATACATAGTAGGGTATGCCTATCTGACCGGAGACACTGCGGGCAATTTCAATATCCGCCAGGCTGCAGCAGCTGTTGTTCCGGCACAGCCGCGGCTTAGCGCCAGGCTGAGGTGCTGGCTCTGGCTCACTGTCATACAATTTCATGGTTACGCCAACGCAGTCATACCCTTGGTTAGTCAATAACCACGCGGCCACAGAGCTGTCAACCCCGCCGCTCATGGCTACTAAAACTGTATCCGCGCCAATAGGCGGGCGATTTGCCGCGCTTGCAGAAGGGATCAAATTATCATTCATCGTTCATCTTTCTCAGGGTCTGCTTTGGCCAGCTCCCGGCCAATAACTTGTAAACAGTAGTCAATGTCTTCCGGCGTGGTGGTCCAGCCAAACGAAAACCGCAGGATGTGCCGGGCCTGTGCCGCCGGCAGGCCCATAGCCAAATAGACCGGGCTTGCCTCCAGCGCGCCGGCGGCGCAGGCTGAGCCGGCAGAGGCTTCTATACCGGCCCGGTCCAGCAGGATCAGCCAGGTTTCCGCGTCAAAGCGCGGCATTAATACACTGATATATCCCGGCAGGCGAAGCTGCCGCGGCACCAGCACCTGGCAGCCGGCAAGCTGCCGCAGGCCCTGACAAAAGCGCTGATCCAGCAGGCTTAAGCGAGCTTCCGTGGCCGCCAGCTCATCTGTCCGGGTCCGCAGGGCCGCAGCCAGGGCGGCGGCGAAAGCCACATTTTCAGTCCCGGCCCGGCGCGAAGCCTCCTGCGGGCCGCCGTAAAGCAAGGGGGGCAGTGGTGCGCCCTGGCGCGCGTAAAGCACGCCGGTACCGACCGGGCCGCCAAATTTATGCGCGCCCAGTACCAGGTAATCTGCCTCCAGCTGCCGCAGGTCCAGGGGCAGCTTGCCGGCTGCCTGCATGGCATCGCCTAAAAACAGGATGCCCCGTTCATGACAGAGCGCGGCCAGCCGGCCGGCCGGCTGAATCACGCCGGTTTCATTGTTAACCAGCATCAGACAGACCGCGCCGGTGGCCGGATCATCCAGCCAGGGCCGGGCTGCTGCCAGGTCCAGACAGCCGTTACGGTCCGCCGCCAAAATCTGCAGGCGGCAGGCGCCGGCATCGGCCAGGGCCTCCAGCGGCCGCCGCAAAGCCTGATGCTCAACCGCTGAGCATAAAATCAGAGGCCGGTGGCGCTGCCGGCCGTTTGCAGCCAAAGCCCGGGCCGCCCAGTTCAGCGCTTCGGTCCCGCCGGAGGTAAAATATATTTCAGCGGCCCCAGCGCCCAGGCAGGAGGCCACTTCCCGTCTGGCCTCATTTAAACCGCGGCGGGCCAGGCGCCCGCGCCGGTGAACACTGCTGGGGTTGCCGGGCAGCGCATCCAGCCAAGTCAGCAGAGCCTGCCGGGCGCCAGGCAGCAGCGGGGTGCCGGCGGCAAAATCCGCATAGACCTCCCGGGGAGGAACCGCCTCCGCCTCCGCCGCCGCGGTCTGACTGCCGGGCGTCCCGCCGCCCCGGCCTGCTTCAGGGATCATAAAAGTCTGACTGAATAATCTCATAGGCATATTATAAATAAAAGCTGGTAAAAGCAAAGCCTCCACCGCGACCAATCGGGCGGCAGAGGCTTAAAGCAAGCAAAGACAGGGGTGATTGCCACTGTTTACTCAGCGTAAATCGTGGATAAATAGCGGTCACCTGTATCCGGCAGCAGGACCACAATGGTCTTGCCGGCATACTCCGGCCGACGGGCCAGTTCAGCCGCGGCATACAGCGCCGCGCCACTGGAAATCCCCGTCAGGATGCCTTCATGTTTAGCTAAAGTACGGGCGGCCTCTGCCGCATCCTCATCCTTAACCGGAATCACCTCATCATAAATCTTGGTATCCAGCGTCTCCGGGACAAAACCGGCTCCGATACCCTGAATTTTATGCGGGCCGGCGTGACCTTCTGACAATACCGGCGAGCCTACCGGCTCCACGGCCACTACCTTGATATCCGGGTTCTGCTTTTTGAGGTAACGGCCTACGCCGGTAATGGTCCCGCCGGTGCCGATGCCGGCCACAAAAGCCGCAACGTCTCCCTCGGTATCCTGCCATATTTCCGGGCCGGTGGTAGCTTCATGAGCCGCCGGGTTAGCCGGGTTAACAAACTGACCCGGAATATAGGCGTGCGGAATAGTTGAAGCCAGTTCATCCGCTTTGGCAATCGCGCCTTTCATCCCTTTGCTGCCTTCAGTCAATACCAGCTCAGCGCCATACGCTTTCAGCAAATTGCGGCGCTCCACTGACATGGTCTCAGGCATGGTCAGGATCACACGGTAACCGCGGGCAGCCGCAATAGCGGCCAGGCCAATACCGGTATTGCCGCTGGTCGGCTCAATAATGACCGAATCCTTTTTAAGCAGGCCCTTGGCTTCAGCGTCATCGATCATGGCTTTAGCAATCCGGTCCTTGACACTACCAGCTGGATTAAAGTACTCCAGCTTTGCCACCACCCGGGCTTTAAGGTCATGCGCCTTTTCATAATTTGTGAGTTCCAGCAGCGGGGTTTTGCCCACCAGTTCCGTCAATGATTTGTAAACAGCCATCTTTTCCTCCCCAGCTGAATGCTCAGCTGTCCTTTCCTGCCTGCGCCAGTGGGAACCATTGCCGCAGCTCGCAGTAAAACTATATTCATATATGTTTAGTATGATTATAAGTCTAAAAACAGATTTTCCCGTATCTTAAGTTACGGTTTGGGCACAATTTTGCTTTCTGAGGTTTGTGCACCCTGTTTGGCAGCAGGCGACAGGCCCTCAATCCTGCTGCTTAAATAGAATAATCATTGCCAAACAGATTTTTTTGCGCGTTGACCAGATCCTCCAGGGTAAAGCGGTCCACATACTCATTGACAGCTTTGCTGAAGCCGCGCCAAAAATCCAGGGTAGCATAGTAATAGGGGGCGTCACGGCCGGCCACCAGCTCCTTCATGTCCACAGGGTCCAGATTGCCTTCCATGGTTCGTAAAATATCCCCGACTTTGTAGTCCGCCGCGGGTCTGGCCAGCCGGTAACCGCCGCTGGCACCGCGGGTACTGATCAGGTAGCCGGCCCGGTTGAGCGGGGTCATGATCTGCTCCAGGTACTTAATCGACAGGTTTTGGCGCCGGGCGACTTCGTGCAGGGGTATAGCCAGACCGTTGTCATTAGTGGCTAGATCCACCATGACCCGAAGTGCGTAACGCCCTTTGGTAGAAATTGTCATTGATATCACCTCATCTTTAATTAATCAGCTTGTCAGGTTAACGCAGCAAGCTTGCCGAATATGGGGGGTATTGGCATAATGCCCTTCTATTATAGCAGGTATATCGGTTTGATCGGGAATTAAGCCGCGCGATTTGTCCGGGCCTGCCGTCCGGGGTCAGCTGTCGCAAGCTGATCCGGCTGGCCGATGCTGTTACCAATGCGCTGCTGCCGCGGCTGCCCATCCGTTACAATATTGATAATTGAGGAACATATCACAAGCTGCAGTCCCGGCTGGTCAGGCGTACTGACAGACGGCCGCAGCTGGCAAGGAGACAACTATGGCTGAAAAAATACTGATCATCGGTGCCAGTGCGGCCGGTATCGCCGCGGCTTCGGGGGCCAGACAACAAAGCGCCGCGGCAGAGATTGTGGTTTTATCCAAAGAGCCCGACCTGCCCTACTTTCGCACCCGTCTTTGTGCTGTCCTGGAAAGCCCCCGGGCAGCAGATCAAATTCTCCTGCATAAGCCTTCCTGGTATACCGACCGCCAAATTGAGCTGCGTTTAAATACTGAGGTCCGGGAGATATTGCCGCAGCAGCACCAGGTCCGGCTGGCTGACCAGTCGTTGTTAGGCTATGACCGGCTGATCCTGGCAACGGGCAGCCGCAGCTTTATGCCACCCCTGGAGGGGAGCGGGCTGGACGGCGTCTGCACCCTGTGGACCCTGGCTGACGCGCGCCGGATTGAGGCTCGCCTGCCCGGGGTGAAAAAGGCAGTCGTCATAGGCGGCGGCTTGCTGGGCCTGGAAGCCGCCTACGCCCTGAGCCGCCGCGGCATTGATACGACCATCATTGAGTTTGCGCCGCGCCTGCTGGTTAAGCAGCTTGATGAAGCGGCCTCGGCTTTATTCACCCGGCATGTGGAACATTTGGGCATTCACGTGGTGACCTCCGGTAATTGTCAAAAACTGGAAAGCCTGGCGGATCAACCGGCTGTAGCGGCCGTATGCTTAGCTGACGGCCGCCGCTTTGAGGCAGATCTGGTCATGGTTTCAACTGGCGTCCGGGCCCAGACCGAGGTGGCGGTGCACACGCCGCTGGCAGTTGACCGCTGTTTTGTGGCCGATACCCGCATGCAGACTAATCTGCCGGACATTTATGCCGCCGGAGACGACGCCATCTGCGAGCACCGCTGGTACGGCCTGTGGTCCATCGCGCAGGCTCAGGGCCGGGTGGCCGGGATCAACGCGGCAGGCGGGACAGCGGTGCTGGACATGCCGGTGCCGCCTTACCTGGTCAATACCATGGGTACCAAAATCGCGTCCGCGGGCAGGCTTAACGCTGAAAATCAGGATCCCCAGTACCGTGAAGAAGTCAGTCAGGATCAGGCCCGGGGCTATTATCGCAAGCTGACCTTTTCCGGGGAGCAGCTGACCGGCTATTGCCTGCTGGGTGATACCGCTGAATTCAGTCAGCTGCAAAAACGGCTGCAAGCCTGATATTGGAGCCCGGCGGCCTGCCGGATTTGTCGGGGACCTCAGGGCCGCCTTTTTACTGCGGTCCTGCGTAGCTGCTGCCACTGCAACCGGCAGGCAAGTTACCTGGTATTACAGACAGGAGTACAGATCAGAAAGGCTGGTTATGGACCGCGCCGAGCAAGGGTTTGACCCCAGGGATTATGATTACCTGGTAGCCGCATACGGACCCATGATATACCGCCTGGCTCAAAGCCGCCTCCGCCACCTTCAGGATGCCGAGGATGTCTGCCAGCAGGTGTGGCTTGCTTATGTCCGGCATGCGGCCAAACTTAAGAGCGAAGAGCATGTCAAGGCCTGGCTGATCCGAGCCACCCTGCACCGCTGCTACTCCGCGGGCAGTTCCGCCTACACCCGGCATCACGCTGAGCTGAGCGAAGCGCTGCAGCACCGCCTGGCCTCAGACCACCCGGAAGCTTTTTACAGCGGGGAAAGCGAGCTGCGGCAGCAATTAAATCAGCTGCCGGCCAAGTACCGCGACTGCCTGTATCTGTACTACTATGAGGAACTCAGCGTAGCAGAAATCGCCCGGGCACTCCGGCGTAAGGAAGGGACAATTAAGTCCTGTCTGCACCGCGGGCGCAGGCTGCTGCAACAAGCCCTGAAGCAGTCCGCAGCAAACGGGGAGGCAAAAAAATGATAAAGCGCCGGTTTACCCGATGGCTGAAGCCAGCCGCAGCCACACCGCCGCAGCTGCCGGTGCCGGTTATAGAGCAGTTATTGCGCGAAGACGGCCGGCACTGGCGTGAGGAGAGCCGCAGCCAGCTGTCTCCGGAGCAGCTGCAGCGCTGGCTGCGGCAAATGCGCCAGGTCAAAGCGCCGGACCCCTTAAGACGTCACCTGGCAGCAGCTAAACGGGCCTCAGGCACAGGATCGGGCCGTGCCTGGCGCCCGGCTGTCGCCCTGGTTTGTGCAGGGTTGCTGCTGCTGACCGCAGTTTTGTGGCAGGTTGGGCGCGGCATAGATCAGGCCGCCGGCAGTCAGGCAGTTTTATCTGTCAGTGACAGCAGCGCCGCGGCAGAAAACCACATTGCCCGGTCTGCTGAGGAAGACGCGGCCGGGCTCCGGGAGTCTGGTCTGCTGCCATCCAGCACAACAGACACGGCCGCAGATGAAGCGGTCGCTCCCGAGACCGCCGCGTCCGCTGGTGGCAGTCAGGCCGAACAGCCCTGGACCCTGTCCTGGTCCCAGGCTGCCGCGGACCAGCATCTGCCGGACTTAAGCTTTCAGCGCCAGACTGACCCAGGCAGCACTTCTGAGCCGTCTGCACTCAGTCTTGACCTGACGGGGGCGCCTGACTTAAGTGCCGCGCAACTGACGGTCTGGCTGACCCGTCAGGCGGTGGAGCCGGCCGTCCAGAGCAGTCTGCCGGCCTGGACCGCGCTGGCGAATACCAAAACAGTTCCGGCGCCCCCGGCGCTGACAGACAGCGCGGACGGTTGGGATATCACCCTGCTATTTGCCAGCGCCAGCCGCCCCGCCGGTGACAGCATCGGAGAGACCGTAATCTGGTCGGGCCTGGCGGATCCCGGCCTGCAGCTAAGCCGCGCGGTCGCGGCGGCAGACCCTGCCGGCGCATACCAGACCGTCTTGCTGATCCGGCTGCAGCAGCAGTTTATCGTCCTGCCGCTGCAACTCAACTGAACGGTCGGGCAGGACTCAGGAGGCCTGGCTGACCTTGAGCTGGACTTGCTCCAGCGCGGCAAAAAGCTTCGCCAGGCGGCGGGCAGCCGCCTTAAGCGGCGCCGCGGCTTTGCGGTAAAGTAAATAAGGCTTGGTGCCGGCGTTAAACAGAATTTGACCTTTATACTGCGGCAGATTCAGCAGTAAGGATAAAGCCTGCATATTAAGCTTGCTGTCACTGTCCAGATCCAGGATCAAGCCGTCCCTGAGCACAGATATCCGGGCAATCCGCAGTCTGGCTGCCCGCGCCCGGCTGTAGGACACGCTGCACAAGGTCTGGACGGCCTCCGGGATATCGCCGTAACGGTCCATCAACTCATCCAGAACATCCTGGTAATCTGACAGGTCCCGGATGGTGGCTATACGGCGGTACATATCCATGCGCCGGCCGTCATCCGGAATGTACTCATGCGGAATATACGCGTCCAGCGGCAGCTCAATCTGCGGCTGTGGCAAGGCCGCGGCATTTTCCTCCGCAGCGGCGGCAGCGGTCTGGCCAGAAGCCGGTTCAGCCGCCTGACCTACCCGGCGGACCGGACCGGTGGCACCGGCTGCCGCGGCAGGCTGGCTGGCTTCGCCCAGTTCCGCGCGCAATTTGGCAATCTCTTCTTCAAGCATGCGGGTATAAAGGTCATAGCCGATCGCTTCCATCTGCCCGTGCTGCTCGGCCCCCAGCAGATTGCCTGAGCCTCGCACCTCCAGATCCCGCAGGGCAATTTTAAAGCCCGCGCCCAGCTCAGTAAAATCCCGGATAGCCGTCAGGCGCTTTTCAGCCACCTCTGACAGGACCTTATCCCGCCGGTAGGTAATGTAAGCATAAGCCTGGCGGGCCGAACGGCCCACGCGGCCCCGCAGCTGATACAGCTGGGCCAGGCCCAGGCGATCGGCTTGTTCCACAATAATGGTATTGACATTGGGCATGTCTATACCCGACTCAATGATCGTTGTGCAGACCAGGATATCCGCTTCATGATGCACAAAGTCATTAATGACATCCTCCAGCATCCGTTCGCCCATCTTGCCGTGACCGGTCAGGATGCGCGCGCCGGGCAGGAGTTCCTTTAGCCGCAGGGCTTTTTCCTCAATATGATAAGTATCATTAAACAGATAAAACACCTGGCCGTTACGGCCGATCTCCCGCAGGATGGCGTCGGTTATCACCTGTTCGTCATAAGCCATGACGTAGGTCTGCACCGGGCGGCGGTCCTCCGGCGGTTCTTCAATAACACTGATGTCTCTGATCCCGGACAAGGACATATGCAGCGTCCGTGGGATAGGCGTGGCCGATAGCGTCAGCGTATCCACGGTTGGGGTCAGACTGCGCAGCCGCTCTTTATGCTCTACGCCAAAGCGCTGTTCTTCATCCACGACCAGCAGGCCCAGATTTTTGAATTTGACGTCCTTAGACAAAATGCGGTGGGTGCCGATCACGACGTCGATGCTGCCATTCGCCAGACCCTTCAGGGTTTTTTTACGCTGTGCCTCCGTCGCAAAGCGGGAAAGCAAGCCTACGCGAATCGGAAAATCGTTGATCCGGCGCAACAGGTTTTCATAATGCTGCTGCACCAGGACGGTAGTGGGGGCCAGGAAGGCCGCCTGCATGCCATCTGCCACGCACTTGACAATCGCCCTGAAGGCGACCTCGGTCTTGCCAAACCCTACATCCCCGCACAGCAGGCGATCCATGACTTTACCTGATTCCATGTCAGCGCGGATTTCCCTGATGCAGCGCAGCTGATCTTCAGTTTCTTCGTACGGGAAGCTTTCGGCAAATTCATGATCCAAAATGCTGTCCGGCGGAAAAATGTGCCCCTTCATTTGAGCCCGCTGGGCATACAGATGCACCAGATCCACCGCCAGCTTACGGATAGAGCTGCGAGCCCGGTCTTTAAGGTGATTCCACTCCTGGCTGCCCAGATTGGACAATTTGGGGGTGCGGCCTTCGCTGCCCACATATTTTTGCAGCTGGTCCAGTGCATCCATGGGCAGAAAAAGCTGGTCCCCGCCACCATAGGTTACGGTCAGGAAGTCGCGCTTGACCCCGTTGACGTCCTCATGCGTGCTCAGCCCCTGATAAATCCCAATCCCGTAAGCTTCATGGACCACGGCCTCTCCGGGCTCCAGATCGCTGAAAAAGTCAATCCGCACCCCTTGCGACGCCCGGCGGCGGCGCCGCGACCGGTCATGGCCAAACAGGTCCTCACTGCCCAGCAGCAGCAGGGAAGCGGCAGCGGGGTACTCAAAGCCGCGTTTCAGGGAGGCGTCCAGTATAGGCGGCAACTGGTTTATGCCCTGCTCGCTTAAATACGCCGCCAGCCGGCGGGTCCGTTCCGTGTCGCCGGTATATAGCAAGGTCAGGCCACCCTGCGCCTGGCGCAGCCGCAACAGCTCCGGCAGCCGCTCTTCATGACCGCGATAGCTTTCCGCGGCCTGGCCGTTAATCAGGACAGTTCGGCTCCCCCCTAAAGTTGCCGCCGCGCCCTGCAGGGTGGTCAGGCTCAGCACTGACCGGCTTTGTTCCAGCCGGCGAAAACAGCCCGCACCGTCTGGCTGCAGGGCTTCTGCCTGCGGAAAGCTGCGGCCTTTGGGCAGCAGGCTGCCCAGCTGGGCCACAAATTCAGCCTGGTGGCTGTCCATCCGGCTGCGGACTCTGAGCGGCTCATCCACGGCGGTCAGGCAAGCGCAACTGGCAGCGTAATCCAGGATGGTAGCCGGCGGGTTATACAGCAGCGGCAGCCATTTATCTAAGCGCGCGGCATTTTGCCCGTCATGGATGGCGTGCAGATCACCCTCCAGCAGCTGCTGCAGGCGCTTTGTCACCTCCGGCTCCACCTGGCGGCGGCGCATATGCAGTAAGGCTGCTTCTCCGGCCTGGCGCACCCGGGCGGCCAGATCATCGCGCTGCCCGCGGCCTAACGCCGTAACCAAAAGTTCTGCCGCCGGCGTCACCAGCACGCCGGCCAAAACTTCCAGCGAGCGCTGGGTTTCCAAACGGTAGCTGCGAATCTGATCTATCTCATCATCAAAAAAGGAAAAGCGGTAGCCGGTGCTGTCCCGGTAAGGCTGCAGGTTTTGCTCCAGTCCGACCGGCGCCACATCCACAATATCACCGCGGCGGGCAAATTCCCCCGGCAGCTCTGCCTGCGGGCGCCGTTCATAGCCTAAGTTGAGCAGCCAGGCCGACAGCACCTCCGGACCGCCGCCGGGGAGCGGATCCGATCCGTTGGTGCCGGCGTCAGTCACTTGCTGCCCCGGCTGCAGCTTCAGGCTGCAGCGGTTGAAAAGCTCCGGCGGCGGCAGCTGCTGCAGGGCTGCGGGAGCCGGCACCAGCAAAATATCCGTCTGGCCTTCAGTCAGCCGGCGCAGGCAGCCAAGCCGCCGGTGTTCATTTTCCCGACTGACCGCTTCCGCGTCCCCCAGCTCATACTCCCGCCCCGGGAAGCTCATGATGCGCTCTGGGTTAGCTGACAGCGCTTCCAGGTCCTGCTGAAAACTGCGGGCAGCCAGTTCATCCGGGACCAGCAGCAAGACAGGCCGGCCCAGCGCCTGCTGCCAGGTCAGCAGCAGGCCGGCTTTTTGGCTTTGGGCCGGGCCGCTGACGTTCAGCGAGGCCTGAGGCCAGAGCTTTTTGACGGTCTGCCAGCCCGGATCAAGCTCACAGGCCTGCCGCAGGAGGGTCTGCGCGGCCAGGGTTTCCTGGGTCAGATCAGCTTGGGGTTTTAACTGTTCAGGCATCCGGCTGCTGTGCCTCCTTATGGTGCGGGCGTGAGGGATTAACCCGGTTCATCGCCAGCTGAATATCATGCTCCAGCCACAAAGGCACCGCCTCCGCCACTTGCTGCAGGGCCTGATCCAGCAAGAGCTGCTGAGCCGGGCTGACCCGGGACAAAACGTAGTCGGCAATATCCATGGCAGCCGGCTGCGGTCCAATTCCAATCCGAATACGGGGAAATTGCTGGCTGGCCAGGGCGCTCACCACCGAACGCATGCCATTATGGGTGCCGGGTCCGCCTTTTTCGCGAATCCGGATCTGGCCCAAAGGAATATCCACATCGTCATAAAGCAGCAGGACCTGGTCCAGCGGGACTTTAAAATAAGCCACGGCAGCAGAAAGGCTTTGTCCGCTGTTATTCATAAATGTCTCTGGCTTAAGCAGAATTACCTGCCGGCCGCAGGCCGTACCGCGGCCATAAACGCCCTTGAAACGGGCTTTATTAACTTTGACAGCAAAGAGTTGAGCCAGGCGGTCCAGCGCCATGAAGCCGCAGTTATGAAAGGTGGCGGCATAGCGGGAGCCGGGATTACCCAGACCTGCAATCAGGTATAGCTGGCCTGAGTTACCAGTGGCACGCTCAGGCTGAGTTTGACATAACATAATCTGATGGTCCTCCAATTATTGGTGCAGCAAAGCCCGTCCGGGTTTACAGCGGCTGCAGGTGATCGCCCTCAGGTCTGGCGCGCCGGCGTCTGACCCAATCCGGCACCAGCGCCTGGCGCCCGCGGCCCAGCGCCAGGGCAAACTCCGGCACCGGGTCAGTAATAACGGAACCAGCGGCAATATAAGCGTTAGCGCCAATGTCCACAGGCGCCACCAGACTGCTATTAGCCCCAATCATGGCTAAATTACCAATGGCCGAGCGATAAGACAGGCCGCTGCCGTCATCATTAACGGTGGTGGCGCCGCTGCCCAGCCGGACCCCCTCGCCCACATCACAGTCAGCCAAAAACACCCGGCTATCTATCACACAACCCGGGCCTACCACGGCGTTGCTGATCTCAGCGGCCCCCACCCGGCATTCGCGGTCCAGCCAGCAGGCGTCATGCAGCCAGGCATAGGGACCAATCCGGCAGCCGGTCCCGGCTACCGAGTGCTCCAGTACGGAGCGGTTGATGTGACAGTCAGCTCCGACCTCACAGTCCTCCAGCGTGCTGTCAGGCCCCAGGACACAGTTTTCTCCGATCCGGGTATGCCCGTAAAGCCGGCAGCCCGCCCGGATAACGGTCCTGGCGCCCACGCTGACCGTCTCCTCAATATAAGTCAGACCCGGCGCTTCAATGGTCACGCCCTGCTGCTGTAACCGCTGCTGAATCCGCTGGCTGAGCCAGTCTGACGCCTGATTTAGCGAAGCTGTGTTTTTAACCTGCAGGAGCTCTTGCCCCGGCCAGGTCAGGCAGCGGACCTTGAGGCCGTCTTGCTCAAAAACCGACAGCGCCAGACTCAGGTCCGGGCAGCTGTCGCCGGCTTGCGGCGGCTGGTGGCAGCCGGTACCCAGCCGGCCCAGGACAGAGAGCAGGCGCGCAGTCCGGTAGATAAACAGCCCGCCGCCGCGATCCTGGGTAAAATCGGGCTGAAAGGTTTCCTGACAGCGGGGGGGCTCCTGATCACTGCCGGCACAGACCCAGAGCGCATCACAGTTTTGCTGCTCAAAAATCCGCAGGGCCTGGCGCAAGGTGGCCGCTTCCAGTAACGGCATATTGCCCGGGACCACCAGTGTCAGACCGTCACGGCTTTCCAAAAAGCTGGAAGCCTGCAATATGGCTGCGCCCAGATGTTCAGGATCCTCCTGCAGCACATAGGCTATATCCTCACCTAAAATATGTCTGAAAGAGCCGGGGGCCTGGCCAATAATGTAGAGCTGATCCCTGATCCCGGCCTCAGCCAGCGTATCCCGGACCCGGGCAATCACCGGCCGGCCCCCTAACGGCCACATGTATCCATCCGTCTGAGCAAAACCTGAAGCAGCTAAATCCGACGCCAGTACCAGCGCGCATATATTCATGAGAGAAAATCCTTTCACAATCGGTCCTAACCTAAGTTTAGATTTGCCGGTGCAAAGCTAGACCCCAATTGCGCCCCTGAGGGGCCCTGCAATGAGGTCTTCATGCTGAATTTATTATACCGCAAGCTCGGACGTTCATCAGCCTGCCGCCGGCAGACGGGCTGGCCTGTTTTTCCTGTGCGGACAAACATTTATTCGTCACAGCAGGTTATCGACATAAAGCTATGGCCGACCGCCAGAGCCGCGATGTGGATAATGTGGATAAGTCTGAGGATAGATAGCATCGCTGTTTCACGGATTACAGCAATGTAAACTTTAGTTTTCCTGCATGTTTCACGTTTACACGCTTGTGATCATTCAGGTTACGCCAGCCTGGCGGTTCAAAAGCCCGGAAGCCTTTATTCATGGGCTTTTCAGCCGTTTTTATGCTCTGGTTCAATTATTACAGCCAGGTTAAGCCAGGCTATGGATAAGTCTGTGGATGAGCATGGATAAACTGCGCCAGGCTTGTCTCCGGAGCCGTCCCAGCCGGACTCGCTTTGCTTCTGCGCCTCTCCGCCTGAGGTTTCCGGTTCTGGCGGCGGCCGCGCGTCCAGCTAAGACCCCCGAGCCTGAGAGCCCTGGCCCCGGAGCCTGGGACATAGCGATTTGACAATCCTTACGGCTTAGTTATTCTGAGAGGTAGCCGGACTAATAAACGAGGGCGTTCAGGCCCGCCGTTTCAGCGGCTGAATCAGATTGCGGGAGGCAACTTGCATGACAACCGTCAAACTATCTGAACCAGAATGGGCTCATTTACCTGAATACCAGGATGCGCGGGATCTGCTGGCTTTTATTCCTCAGGCCCCCACCGCCTATCAGGCTGTGCGGGTCTTATCTGAACGCTTGCGGGAGGCGGGGTTTACACCCTATAATCCCGGCAGTCTGGCCCCGCTGGAACCGGGGGACCAGGGTTTTATACAGTTTAATGGTTCAGCCCTCTTGGCTTTCAGTATTGGTCAGTCCCCGCTGGAGACTTTCCGTCTGGTCGGAGCCCATACGGATTCCCCGGGGCTGAAAATTAAGCCTAATCCAATTGTGTATGGCGCTTCCAGTGCCCGCCTGGCAACTGAGGTCTATGGCGGCCCGCTGCTGAACACCTGGTTTGACCGGCCGCTGTCCCTGGCAGGCCGCGCGGCTTTGCGGAGCCAGGATCCCTTGCGGCCCAGGCTGGCGGAAGTGGATTTTAAACGGCCCATCCTGATTCTGCCTTCGCTGGCCATTCACCTGAACCGGCAGGCTAATGACGGCGTCAAAATTGAACGGCAAAAAGTGCTGAATCCCATCCTGACGCTGTCGGACAATTCAGGCGCGGACGGCGGCAGCTCCCTGCAGCCGGATTTGCTGACGGAGGCCCTGGCTGAACTGCTGGGAACAGATACGGCTGAGATCCTGGATTATGACCTGTTTGCCTATGACTGCACCCCGCCGGAGATTATAGGGCTGCATCAGGAGTTCATTAACGCGCCGCGGCTGGACAATCTGGGCCTGTGTTTGTCTGCGGTGCAGGCGCTGATTAAAATCAGCTGTTTTGACGGCCCCCTGCACCGCGGTATTGCGGTTGTGATGCTGACAGATAATGAAGAAGTCGGCAGCCGCAGTAAACAAGGCGCGGCCTCTGCCATTTTGCGGGACAGCCTGGAGTTGCTGCAGCTTGCCTGCGGCGGCGATCGGCAGAGCTTTCTCCGCAGCCTGCCGCAGTCCTTTATGATCTCAGCTGATCAGGCTCACGGCGTGCACCCTAACTATCCGGAAGTTGCGGATGCCAATTGCCGGCCGCTCTTAAATCAAGGGCCGGTAATTAAAAGTGCCGCCAATCAAAGCTACACCAGTGATGCGGACAGCAGTGCGGTCATCCTTGATCTGTGTCAGCGCAATCATATTCCCTGCCAGCGCTTTGTTAACCGCAGCGATCTGCCCGGCGGCAGCACGATTGGCCCGGTCAGCAGCACTTTTTTGCCCTTAAGATCCGTGGATGTCGGCAATCCGCTCTGGGCCATGCACTCAATTCGAGAGACCGCCGGTTGTTTGGATCAGCACTACAGCGGCAAACTGTTTGAAGCGTTCTGGCAGGCCTGAGCTCAGGCTTAATAACAGCCGCTATCTAAGTTTTTAGTCATTCCCGGTAATCCAATGCCAAATTATGCCTTTAGTGGTGTATAATATGACCCATAATTAGGAAAATTTTCGTATGTGGGTAAATTCCCCGGCTGTAGCTTCGCCTATAATTATGGTCAGTTTATCGTCGCCCTGTAGATATGTGGAAGGAGAACACAGACCCACCATGAGACAAACAAAGCAAAAAGATATCATTCTCAGGATTCTGCATGAAATGGGTGACCACCCGACTGCGGAAGAGGTTTATGCCGCGCTGAAACCTGATTACCCCCGGCTGAGCCTGGCTACCGTGTACCGGAACCTGAACCTGTTTGTAGAACAGGGAAAACTGCTCAAAGTTGAGTTGCCGTCTGAACCGGTCCGCTATGACATTTGCCTGCCCAAACATATTCATGCAATTTGTACTGACTGCCATGCCATTGTTGATATACCAGCGGAAATGACCGGCCCTTTGCTGGGGCAGCTGGAAGATCTGATCGGGCAAAGCAGCGGCTTTGCCGTAGAGGACATGTCTATTTTGGTAAAGGGGCGCTGCCAGACCTGTCAGGCCCGGCAGCAAGCGGCGGCGGCTCCGGCAGGTATGTCGCCGTATACCGCCATGGCAGACTCTGACGCTGCCGCTGCGCCACAGGCGGCATCAAGCCCTCAAGATCCGGCCAAATCCTGATTTCAGCCGCCGGCGGGCAAAGACCAGGGCTATTTTCTCAGGTCCTGGCCCCTTGTCAAAAAGCTGTTTCATATGGTATATTATACCTTGCGTTTTTAATGGACAGCAAGGGAGGTGTTTATATGGCTAAATGTGACATTTGCAGCAAGGATATTTCCTTCGGCCGCAAGATCAGCATTACGCGTTCTCAGGTATCTCGTCGTGCTCTCGCGCAGCAGAAGCCCAATGTCCGCAAAGTTAGGGTGATTGACAATGGTACGCCCAAAACAATGCATGTTTGCAGCCGTTGCCTCCGTTCAGGCAAGGTCGAACGCGCTTGATAACGAGTCGGCTTGATCTCAAGGCCGCGCCACCGGGTTACATGCGGTATGGATACCGCCTTTCCTGCTGACAGACGGGTTCCTTATTGCCTAACGGATGATTGCGGTTAACTGCAAAAATTACTGCCCCGGTTTGCTTACCCAAGCAAGCCGGGGCAGTTTTATGTCAGACTTCCGGCCAGCTGAAGTCAAATGGCCGGAAGCCAGGCGGTCGGACAGCTGACCGCCCGGCGCGGGGCAGACGCTGGCCTAGTTTTCAAACGGGCGTCTGACGCCCAGCAAGGTCCAGCTCTCCAAAAGCGTATCCGCATCCGTTTCCTCAAGGGTAAAGCCGCGTTCAGACTCATACAGCACAATACCATAGTCTACCCACACCGCTACGGCGTCTGGACTGGACGCCTGGGACTGAGCGTCTGTGGTGCCGTTCTGGCTGGCAGTGGTCGGCTCATCCTCAATAGCCGCCAGTTCGGTTGCGGTGGTCTCCGCGGTGCTGTCGCTGCTGCCAGCTTTCAGATAAAGGAGATCGCCATTTTGCAGCTGGTAGTAATTTAAGGAGCCGTTGGCATTTAAAACATTATCTACGACCGGCAGGCTGTCATATTGCTCCTGGATGGTGGAAGGGACAGACAAGCCGTTGACAAACGCTGCGATGGGTAAAATGCCTTCTAAAGAGGCACCCTGATTACTCACCCCGCCGGGCAGATAGGTGGCATTGGTAAAGGCCAGCAGACTGTCCGTAAACTGTTCCGCGGAGCTGGCCGTAATACTTTCATCCCGGCCCAGACTCAGCAAACCATTAGAGGTAATCCAGCCTTCACCGCCTCCGGGTAAACTGACCCGGTAGGCCGTAGCCGTGTGGTATGAAGCGTAAAGCACCGTGCCCATTTTAACCTCTGCCAGCTCATTGCCGCTCCCGGCCTGACTTAAGATCTTTTTATACAGATCTGTTACCACCAGGCGGGTCTTAAGGCTGGGATCGGCTACAGAAACCAGCGAGGTGGTCAGGTTTGCGGTTTTAATATAGCCCTCCCGCCCGTCAGTCAGCCTGACCCGTGTGAAGCCGGTAGCAACCCCACTCTGATCCAAAGCCTGGACGGTGGCGTTATACAGCACCTGCGTCAGCCGCGCTGCCTTGATATCAGCCTGCTCATAGACATCCGCCACAGGTTCCAGGACGACCATGGTACCCTCAGGATAGGCCGTCTGTTCATCTGGCGCCACCGTCTCCTCCGCCTCCTGAGGCAGTAAAGCCGGAACAACACGCTCCAGCACCGGCGGCAGAATGACGAACAGCAGCAGCAAAATGACCACCAGAGACAGCAGGGGAAAAAACCACCCGGGTATCTGACGCGGCTCAATTCTTTCCTCAGTTGGTTTTGCCTGGCGAAGCCAGGAGGGCAAGACGCGGTGCGAGGTATCCGCCTCTCCCTGGCGGCGCCAAAAGCGCAGCCGTTCCAGCCGGCGCCGGCGGCGATTTTTACGGTAACGCTGGTTAGCCTCCCGCACGTAACGCCGCCGCTGCCGCGGGCTGACAGCCTCAGGGTCTGTCGGGCGGCCGGTGGCAGACCCCGGATCCGGTTGCGTCGGCCGCCGG
>JAQWFM010000001.1:45444-84455 GCA_028704415.1 Oscillospiraceae bacterium
GGCCGCCGGATATCCCCGGCCAGCGGGGCGGTCTGGCGGATGGATGCGGGCGCCGGCCGTTTGGCTTGATCTTCAGATCTGTCAGAACGTTTCACGTTTACCTACTTATTCAGACTGGGCCGGACTCAGCGGCTCCGGCCGCTTACCCTCGCCCCACATGATGACACTGGCCAGGGCATAATCTCCGTCATGACTGAGGCTCAGTTCCACCGCCGTCAGCCCCAGCCGGTTCATGTGCGCTTTAGCGGCGCCCTGTACCCTGAGATACGGGCGGCCGGAGGGCTCATGGTCTACGGCAAAATCAGCCAGGCTGACCCCCTCCCGTCCCAGCCCGGTCCCCAGCGCCTTTGCCGCAGCCTCCCGGGCTGCAAAAGCCGCGGCCAGGGAGGCCGCGGCCGCCAGGCTGTCAAGCCCGCTTTGACCGGCGCGCGCCAGCTCCGCCGCGGACCAGATCCGCCGCAAGGCCGCCGGATTTTGCTGGCGCCGGCATAAGGCGGCAATGCGGGCTATTTTGACCATATCAGTCCCAAGACGTATCAGCATAGCCTACATTATGACATCTAGCCGCAGTAAGCTCAAGCGATAAACGGTATAATAACAGCTGCACAGGACAACAAATGCACCTGGCTTAATAAAGTCCGGTGCTGGTTAAAGGAGTTATTTATGGTCTACCCTCTTATTTTCCAGGCAGTTTATAAAGATTACCTTTGGGGCGGCCGGCGGCTGGCTGACTGGGGTAAAAGTTTGCCCCCGTCAGGTACCGTCGCAGAAAGCTGGGAGCTATCCTGCCACCCTAACGGCCCCTCGGTCATCGCCAACGGCCCTCTGGCCGGTCAGCTATTTGATGAGGTTTGGAAGCAGGATCCTGAAGCCTGGCTGGGACGGGATATGTCTGAGCGGGACCGGGCAAAATTCCCGCTGTTGATTAAGCTGATTGACGCCAATGCCGCTTTGTCCGTTCAGGTTCACCCCACTGACGCCTACGCCTTAAAAAATGAACAGGGCGAATACGGCAAAAATGAAATGTGGTACGTGGTTTACGCCCCTGAAGGCGCCACGCTTATTGCCGGCGTTAAAAGCGGCCTGACCCGGGAGCAGTTTGCCAGGGCCATCGCGGATGGGACCTGCGAAGACTGCCTGCAGCACGTCCCGGTTCAGGCCGGCGACTGCATCAATATTCCCGCCGGTTTAGTCCACGCCATCACCGCCGGCCTGATTATCTATGAGGTGCAGCAGAACTCGGATACCACCTACCGGGTATATGATTACAACCGGCGCGACGCAGCCGGAAACCTGCGCCCGCTGCATGTGGCCAAAGCGCTGGATGTTATTGATTACGCCAACGCCGGCGGCCATGTGCGCTTCCCCGGCCTGAACCTGACGGCTACCGGCCCTTTGCGCCGCCGGATGCTGGTAATAAACCGCTATTTTACAGTTGAAGAGGATCGTCTGGACGGGGCTTGCCGCCTTGAAGCTAATGGCAGTCAGTTTCGCATCCTGACCTGTCTGGGCGGGCAGTTGAGCCTCACCTATGAAAAGGCCTCAGGGACCGACACGCTGCTCCTGAACAAGGGACAGACGGTCTTTATTCCGGCTACCCTGGGAGCTTATGAGCTGCAGGGGCAAGACGCGCTGTTCGTCAGTTCCTACACCACCAGGGTCAGCCAGATTTGGACCCAGTTAAAACAAGCCGCTCCGCCAGAGCGCTGGGATGAGCTCATGGGCTTACGGCCTTACGCAGCCTCCCTGTTGCAGCGCTGACTGGCAGGGGCTCAAGGCTTTTTTTAGCCCAGACCTGCCAGTCAGCCTTGAGCCCGGGGCGTGTCTGAATCACGATTTGTCAGGTGTTGTTCAGACGCTTTTGTAGGCCCGGAGATCATTTCCGTAAAAATGCAGAATCTTAAAGCGGCCTAACAGCCGGGACATCAGACGCTCGTCATACATTTCCTGCAGTTCCTTTAGGGACAGATTGCTGGACACCATAGTCGGGCGGCCATTTTGATAACGCTCATTCAGGACGCCCAGCAGATTAGCCTGCCGCTCCTCCATCTGTCCCGCCTCAGTACCCAGATCGTCCAGGATCAGCAGCTCAGCTTCGCAAATATTGGTATAGGCAGCCCGGCTTTGCTCCTGGCGTTCCGGATCCGGCGCATAAGCCGCTTCCAGTCTGCGGTAGCCAAGCATCTGGTCAAAAAACTCTGACGAGGTAAGATAGAGCACAAAAATACCGCGGTCAAGCAGCGCGTTGCCGACAGAGGCCGCCATAAAGGTTTTGCCGGTGCCCGGCCGGCCCATCAGGAAATAGCTGGTCATATCTTCGGCTGACGGGTCAAAAGCCGCGCAATATGCCTGCAGGTCAGCCGCAATAATGCCCGCGGCCTCGCGCGGGGCGCGCCTGAACCGGTCATTGGGCAGCGGCCAGGGCTGGTCTGAAAACAGGTCCGGCTGAAACTGTTCAAACCGTAAACCCGCCAGGGCCTGCAGGTTTGAAACCTCCCGCAATATAGCTTTGGCACTGTCGCGATAGCAATGGCAGAGACTGCCATCAGGCCGTCTGCCGCGATCCTGACAATCCGGGCAGCTAAACTGCGGCCCGTCAAATGCAGGCGCGGTCAGACCGGTCAATTGTTGGAGCAGCGTCTCCCGGGCCTGACTGGCCGCCTCAAAGTCCAGGCCGGCCTGCTGCAGCCGCTCGCCGCCGCTCCGTATCGCTTTCAGTCTGGCGGCGGCTGTCTGGCGGTAGCGGGCATCCGCGGCCGCCAGCTCCGGATACCGCTGCAGCAGCTGGCGTCGCCGGGCCTGACCTCTGGCGGCGGCGGCTTGCTGCTTATCGTGATAGATCGCGGCTATCCTTTTACTCAGGGCAGGATTATTCAAAAATGGCTGTTTATCCATGACAGCTGTATTCTCCTTATTCAGGTGGTATGGTTTGACGGCATTACGGCTCCGGGTCCGGGCCGGGCCTGGGCGGATCCGCGGCCGGGTTGGGGTCCGGCCCGACCTCCGCCGGATTCAGTAAAAATCTTGGATCTTCTTCAAATTGTCTGAAAAAATCATCACTGTACTGGCGCTGTTTGAAATTAGCCACATTGCTGCCTTTTTTCGCCCCCGCGGCCGCGGTCTTCCGGTGCCTGGCGGCCTGCTCGGCCCGCCGTTTTTCCTCATAGCTTTTTACGGCCTCCGGTGTTTTCAAACCCGCTTCATGCCATTCAGACAGGATTTTATCAAAGTAATTTAAACTGGCCTTTGGGGTCTGGGTGGCTTTAGCTAAAGCCAGTTTAATAATGTCCATGTCATAGCCATAATCCGCAGCCCAGTGATTGACCAGCTGCTCCTGCGCTTCCGTCAGCGGACCCTGATTCAAGCTGCGGCTGACCTGCCGTCCCAGGCTGTTTTGGGCCTCATGCAGGGCTTGATCCTGTTTCCGGTCTTCATAGGTTTTGATGCCTCGTTCATGCCAGCTTTTGGCTACCGCGGACACATAAGAGCGTTTGAGCTTGCCGCTTTGATAAGCCTCAGAAAACAAGGTATACATTACCTCCGGTTTAAATTGATAGGTTTCAAACCAGACATCGATCAGGTGATACCAATCCAGACCCATAATGCCGTTAAAAAAACTCTTGTTAATTGAGTCCACTACATCCTGGCGCCGGGGATCAGCGGTCATGCGCCGGACCGCATCCTCCGGGCTTATCACCGGCTCCGGCAGAGTTTTCAGGTCCCGTAAGATCATTTCATTCCGCGCAGCGGCCGGGCGCAGCAGCAGGCCTGCCAGCTGCAGGTGCAGCAGGCCGGCCTTAATGTCATCTGCTGCTGACTGCAGTTGCCGCGCGGCCTCGGTCAATTCAAAGGGCAGCGCGCGGACCTGGCAGTGCAGTAAGTAGAGGTACAGCTTAACCGCTGTACCATCTAAACGCGGCAGATACTCCGTGACAAAAACATCCGGCAAAGCCAGATCCATATACTGCGGGTCGTTTTCAGATCTGATCAACAAAACAGTCGCTGTCCTCCTTTGCTTGCGCAATTTGGTTTATGTCCGGGGGTCCGGTCATTAAGCCCGCCCGGATCTTACGTTGCTCCTATTATAGCCCAGGAAAGCCTGAACGGAACAAAAAGGAAGACCGGGGTCACACACCCCGGTCTTCCCTTTAAAGACAGCCTGGTCAGCTAACGGCTGAAACGCCCGACCCGGCCAGTCTGATCAGACCGTTGCTTCCTTCATCCGCAGATAGGAGTTGTAACGGATCCTGGCATCCTCTTCAGCCTTGGTCAAGATAGCCTCCACCTTGTCCTCCGGATACTTCTTCAGCAGGGAGCTGTAACGGACTTCCTTCATCAGGAAGGCGCGGAAGTCGCCATTGGGCTCCTTGGAATCCAACTGGAAGGGGTTCTTGCCCTGAGCGGTCAGCCTGGGATCATATCTCCACAGGTGCCAGTAGCCGCAGGCCACGGCATCCTTTTCCCGGGTCTGCGCATAACGCAGGCCACCCTTAATCCCGTGGTTGATGCAAGGAGCGTAAGCGATGACCAGAGACGGCCCATCATAGGACTCGGCCTCCATCAAAGCTTTCAAGGTCTGAGCCTGGTTAGCGCCCATGGAAATCTGAGCGACGTACACATAGCCGTAAGTGGTGGCCATCAGGCCCAGATCCTTTTTGCGGACCGATTTACCGCCCGCGGCAAACTGCGCCACCGCGCCGTACTGCGTCGCCTTGGAAGCCTGACCGCCGGTATTGGAGTAAACTTCAGTATCAAAGACCAGGACGTTGACATTGTTACCGGTCGACAGCACGTGATCCAGGCCGCCGTAGCCGATATCATAAGCCCAGCCGTCACCGCCAAAGATCCAGCAGGAACGTTTGGACAGGTAATCCTCACCGGCCTTAATGGTTTCAACCAGCTTTTGTACCTGCGGGTTGTCGCTTTGGACGCCTTCCAGAGCCTTCACCAGTGATTCACTGGCCGCAAGGGTCTGTTCACTGTCATCCTTTTTGTTCATCCAGTCGTCAACCGCGCGCTTAATCTGGGCGTCACCGATCGTCTCCAGCTGTTCCAGCTGAGCGGTCATGCGGTCACGGATTTGCTTATAGCCCAGATACATACCCAGACCATATTCCGCGTTGTCTTCAAACAGGGAGTTGGCCCAGGACGGACCGCGGCCGTTGGCGTCCGTGGTGTACGGCGTGGAGGGCGCGGAGCCGCCCCAGATAGAAGAACAGCCGGTGGCGTTGGCAATCATCATGCGTTCGCCAAAGAGCTGGGTCACCAGCTTGGCGTAAGGCGTCTCACCGCAACCCGCGCAGGCACCGGAGAACTCCAGATAAGGTTTCTCAAACTGAGAGCCCTTAACCATGCTCTTCTTCATGGGGTTAGCCTTACGGGGCAGTTTATACAGATAGTCCCAGTTATCCGCTTCATCCAGATGCTCGCCTAAAGGCATCAGCACCAAAGCCTTTTCCTTAGCCGGGCAGGTATTGACACAAGAAGCGCAGCCGGTGCAGTCCAAGGCGGACAATTGAATACGGAAACGATACTGGTCATAAGGCTTCATGCCCTTAACTGTTTTAGCGGTTTCAGGCGCGCCGGCTGCTTCCTCTTCAGTCAGCAGGTACGGACGGATAACGCCGTGCGGGCAGACATAGGAACACTGATTGCACTGGATGCAGTTTTCAGGAATCCAGACGGGGATCTCTGTCGCTATGCCACGTTTTTCATATTGAGACGTGCCCTGAGGGAAGGTGCCGTCAGCGCTGTCCACAAAGGTGCTGACCGGCAGGCTGTCACCTTGCTGTGCGTTCATCACTTCAGCTATATCTTCAATGAAGACCGGCACATTCTTCTTTTCAACCGGGGCGTCAACCGCGTCAGCCCAATCGGCCGGGATATCAACTTTAACAATGTTATCCAGACCGGCATCCACTGCCTTGTAGTTCATGTTGACAATGTCATCGCCCTTGCGGCCATAGGACTTGACGATAGCTTTCTTCATGTACTCAACCGCCTTCTCAACCGGCAGGACATTAGCCAGCTTAAAGAAAGCGGACTGCAGGACGGTGTTGGTCCGGTTGCCCAGGCCAATTTCCGCCGCCAGCGTTACGGCGTCAATGATATAGAAGCTGATGTTATTTTGGGCCAGATAACGCTTCATCGTCGCTGGCAGGTGCTCACTCAGCTCGTCGGCCTTCCACAGCGTATTCAACAGGAAGGTGCCGCCGGGCTTCAGGGAACTCAGCATGTCATATTTATCGACATAAGACTGCTGGGAACAGCTGACAAAGTTGGCCATATTAATCAGGTACGGCGAGCGGATCGGCGTTTTACCAAAGCGCAGGTCAGAAATCGTGATGCCACCGGACTTCTTGGAATCGTAAGAGAAGTAAGCCTGAGCATACAGGTCCGTGTGGTCGCCAATGATCTTGATGGAGTTTTTGTTAGCGCCGACCGTGCCGTCAGAGCCCAGGCCCCAGAAACGGCAGGCGATGGTGCCTTCAGACGCCACATCAATGCGCTCATCAATCGGCAGCGACAGATGGGTGACATCGTCCACAATGCCGATGGTGAAATTATGTTTGGGCTCTGCCTGTTTCAGATTTTTGTAGACTGCCAGCAGCTGATCCGGTGTGGTGTCCTTGGAGCCCAGACCGTAACGGCCGCCCACAATCTGCGGGGCATTGGCTTTACCGGCAAAGGCAGCTACCACATCCAGGAACAGGGGTTCGCCTTCAGCGCCCGGCTCTTTGGTACGGTCCAGCACCGCGATTTTTTTGGCGGTGGCAGGTATGGCAGCCAGCAGGCGGGCATTGGAGAACGGCCGGTAAAGGTGCACATTCACCAAACCGACTTTTTCACCATGGGCGTTAAGGTAGTCAATCGTCTCTTCAAGCGCCTGGCAGACAGACCCCATAGCCACAACAACGCGCTCCGCGTCCGGTGCACCATAATAATTGAAGAGCTTATAATCGCGGCCGGTCAGCTCATTAATCTTGCCCATATACTCCTCAACAATTTCAGGAACTGCATTGTAGTACGGGTTAGATGCCTCCCGGGCCTGGAAAAAGATATCCGGGTTTTGTGCGGTACCCTTTAAGGTGGGGTGATTGGGGGACAGTGACCGGGCGCGGAACTCCGCCAAAGCCTTTTGGTCAATCAGCTTGGTTAAATCATCATAGTCCTGTACTTCGATCTTTTGGATTTCATGTGATGTGCGGAAGCCATCAAAGAAATGCATGAACGGTACGCGAGATTTAATCGTAGCCAAGTGAGCGACGGCAGCCAGGTCAGTCGCCTGCTGTACACTGTCTGAGGCCAGCATGGCAAAACCAGTCTGGCGGCAGGCCATCACATCTGAATGGTCGCCAAAAATGGACAAAGCGTGGCTTGCTACAGCACGCGCTGAAACATGAAACACACAAGGTAATAACTCACCCGCAATTTTATACATATTGGGGATCATCAGCAGCAAGCCCTGTGAAGCGGTATAGGTTGTCGTCAGCGCGCCGCTGTTCAGTGAGCCGTGCACCACGCCGGCAGCTCCGCCTTCAGACTGCATTTCCACCACATGAACCGTCTGGCCGAAGCCATTCAAACGGCCCTGCTGGGACCACTGATCCACCACATCAGCCATCGGAGACGATGGGGTAATGGGATAGATACCGGCAACTTCAGTAAATGCGTAGGAGGTATACGCCGCAGCGGTGTTACCGTCCATCGTCATGTACTTTTTTTCTTTAGCCATGTCTTTTCTCCTTATTTATCTTAACAAAGGCCAAGATGATTTGCGGCCAGATACTGGCCACGTTTGAGTATATCACATTAAGCATTAATGCGAACGTCCTGACATGTGGCCAGCGCAACCGGCAACGTCATCTTTTTCTCTGTCGTATCAGACTTAAAGGCATCTCGAGCGCGACCAGTCTGCGGGGACAAGAACCGCGCCCAGACGTCAGGTTCAGGCTTCTTCTATAAAGGCATTGGCGATAACGGCAAAGTCGTCGCTCTTCAGGGAAGCGCCGCCCACCAGTCCACCATCAATGTCGGTTTGCGAGAACAAATCAGCCGCGTTTTTAGCGTTGACCGAGCCGCCGTACAGGATGCGCAATTCATCCGCGCTGGTTTGGTCATAAAGCTCAGCCACTACGCCGCGGATATATGCGCAGACTTCCTCCGCCTGCTCATCACTGGCGGTGCGGCCGGTGCCGATGGCCCAGATAGGCTCATAGGCAATCGTGACCAGGAAGAGTTTGTTCTGCGGAATGTCCTTGAAAGCGGCGACAATCTGAGATTTGACAAAATCAAAGGTTTCGCCATTTTCACGCTGCTCCAGCGTTTCACCGCAGCAGATGATGGGGCGCACACCCCAGTTGAGCAGGGCCAGGGCCTTTTGGTTAACGGTTGCGTCCGTCTCCGCAAAGTACTGACGGCGCTCGCTGTGGCCAATGATGCAGTAAGGAACCGCCATATGCGCCAGCATAGCCGCGGAGACCTCACCGGTATACGCGCCTTTATCCTCATAATGGCAGTTTTCAGCCGCGATCTTGATGTTGGTGAAAGCCGTGGCCTCCAACGCCGCCTGTAAAGCGGTAAACGGAACGCCCAGCGCTACGGTGGCGTCAGCGTCCTTAACCTTGGGCTGCAGCTCGGTCAGGAACCTGGCAGCCTCAGCCGGCACACCCTTGTTCATCTTCCAGTTGCCGGCGGCAAAGATACGCCGGGGATTTTTATCCAGCAGGCAGTCAATACCGGGCAGGACCTTACCCTCAAGGAATTCCAGGGAAGCGCCGCCGCCGGTCGAAATATGCGTCACCTGATCCGCAAAGCCCAGGTGTTCAATCGCGGCCGCGGAATCGCCGCCGCCGATGATAGAAACCGCCTGGGATTCCGCCACCGCCCGGGCTACTTCCCGCGTGCCTGTGGCAAACTTTTCAAACTCAAACACGCCCATGGGGCCGTTCCAGACAATGGTGCCCGCGTGACGGACGGCAGCGGCAAACTGCTCAATTGATTTGGGGCCAATATCCAGGCCCATCCAGCCATCCGGAACCTGGCCCGCTTCCACGACCTTACTGTCAGCATCTGCTGCAAAGTGGTCCGCAATCACGGTATCCGCCGGCAGCAAGACCTTCACACCCTTTTGCCCGGCTTTTTCCAGCAAAGCTTTGGCAAGCTCCAGCTTATCTTCTTCACACAGGGAATCGCCGATGCTTAAGCCCTGGGCCTTAAAGAAGGTATAAGCCATACCGCCGCCGATTATCAGGGTATCGACTTTATCGATCAGATTTTCAATCACGCCAATCTTGTCCGACACCTTGGCGCCGCCTAAGATGGCCACAAACGGGCGCTTGGGATTCTGCAGGGCCCGGCCCATCACCTCAATTTCCTTTTGAATCAGGAAGCCTGACACCCCCGGCAGATAGTTAGCGATGCCGGCGGTTGAGGCATGAGCCCGGTGGGCGGTCCCAAAGGCGTCATTGACAAATACATCCGCCAGGGAAGCCAGCTCTTTGGCAAACTCCGGCGCGTTTTTGGTCTCTTCTTTATGGAAGCGGACATTCTCCAGCATCAGGATTTCACCGGGCTTTAAGGCCGCGGCTTTAGCCTTGGCATCCGGGCCAATGACATCTGCCGCCAGCTCCACCGGCTGACCCAGCAGCTGGCTCAGACGCACCGCCGCCGGCTTCATGCTGAATTTAGCCTCAGGTCCGTTTTTAGGCCGGCCCAAATGAGAAACCAGGATCACGCGGGCACCCTGCGTGACCAGATACTTAATGGTGGGAAGCGCGCCGCGGATCCGCTTGTCATCCGTGATCTCACCGGTGTCTTTATCCAAAGGAACGTTGAAATCTACGCGCGCGATCACGCGTTTGCCCTTCAGATCAATGTCCTCTACGGTCTTTTTCAGCAACTTAGCCATGTGTTACCTCTCCTGTACGTCAAAAGTAATAAAACAAAAAACATGATAAAACGGACTTGTTGATGGGGCAAGTCTCGATACAGCTATATTTTAGCACAAAGCTCCGGCGCGAGAAGCCGCCTGGCCGTTTAATTTAATAATTCATTACATAATGAATACAAATTGGCGCCAGCCCGGCGCCTGCGAAGCCTCCGGTAGAGCGGGCAGACCAGACCGACCCTAAGCCAGTCCGGATTGGCGGCCGGCTGCAGCAGTGAATTTGGTATAATAAAGCCAGTTACCTCAAGTCCGGACCCCGGCCGCGCGGCCGGGATGCATGGTCTGGTTTTGGTCTTGATGCCGCAAGCCAGGCCGCAGTGAGCCGGGATGAATTGGAGGAGCGTGATTGAGTCATGACTTTACTGACGGATATAAATGAAATAATAGATAAAATGAAGCAAACCTATGCCAGCTGGCCCCGGCAGCTGGCCCTCCTGGTGACCCTGGTCGCGGGTCTGGCCCTGTTGCTCTGGGGTTACAGGTTGTTCAGAGTCTGGCTGACTGCCTTTGGTTTGCTGTGCGGTTATTATGCCGGTCAGTATATGGGGCAAAAAGCTGAACTTGAGGGCTGGCCTGCTTTGGCGATTACGGTCCTGCTGGCCCTGGCCGGCGCCATTTTGTTTTGGCTGGCCATAAAATTGAGCGTGTTTCTGGCGGCTTTCTTTTTGGGGCTTTATTTTATGCGCTATTTTTCAGTTTCCCTGTTTGGCTACAGCAACCTCTGGGTATATCTGGCCGCAGCCTTAACCATAGCCATCCTGGCGGTATTTTTCCTGCGGTTCTTTATTATTGCCGCCACGGCCTGGAGCGGCGCCAGACTAATCGTAGACAGTCTGTACGGGCTGATTGCGGGGGCGCCCGCCGGCAGCTGGCTTAAGTATGCGGCGCCGCTGCGGCAGCTTTATCCCACGCTGCTGTTTGTGCTGCTGCTCGTCCTGATCGCCATGGGTTTTATCTACCAATACCACCGCAGTGGTCACGGCCGCCGGATCAGGCTGCATGGGTATCCGCTGCGGTCCCGCTAGTTTCAGTCATCCTCTTCTGCTAAAGATCTGCCTGAGCCGCGTTCCCGGCAGTCTTCCCGCCGTCTGGCATCGTCAGCGGCCGTCGCCGCCCGGCTGGCAGCCGTACTGACCGCAAAATCCGGGAACAGATCTGAACGTTCCCGGGGCATATAGGCTCGGTCCCGCTGCCGGTAATCCAGCAAATCCTTAACCTTGTTGGGCCGCACGCGCATAGCCGTGCAGAGACGCTCTAAAAAATCCAAAGCGTCTTTGGCCCGGCGACGCTGCCGGCGGATGATCCGCAGCTGCTCATAAACACTTTCTTCCTGATCCCGATCCACCTGATTGGTCAACTCTATGTAGTGTAAAAAATCCAGGGTCTGCCGGTCACAGGAATGCAGCAGCCGGCGGCAGCCCGCCCTCAGACTGTCCAAACGCGAAAAGACATCATAGCAGGTCTGCAGCCAGTCCAGGTTTTCCAGCAAAGCCAGATCTGTTTCGCTGACCGGAGCCAGGGTTGGGCCCGGCCAAGCGGCAGCCGCTTCAGGCGCTGCGGCAGGTTCAGGCGGCGATTGCTCACCGGCCGCGGGCAGGGCGCCGCCGGCCGGATCATGATTGTGGTCAGGATCTTCCAGACCGGATTCCTCCGACAGATCTTCCTCGGTGGCCGCCGCCAGCGGCTGCGGAGCTGAGTCGGTTTCCGGCCGCGGGGGTTTTGCGGTGGGCGCAGCCGCTGCAGACGCGGTTTCCGGTCTGACGGCGGCGGAAGGTACCGGCCGGGGCGCGCGTTGGGCAGCTTCTGCTTCCTGATCGCGGACTTCAGCTACGGTCAGCAGCTGCGACGCCAGGGCTTCCTCTGCTTCCACTGCGGCGAATACGTCATCCCAGTTATCCTGGTCTGGTTCATCATGATCAAAGCTCAGCGCGTCCATGGTTTCCACGCTGGCGATTTTGGTCTTGGCGTTATGCCGCCGCGCCCGGTTACCCCGGCCGGGGCGGGGATGATTTTGCGGCGGGACCACCCGTCCGGCGGACTCAGGCTGAGCCAGCGGTTCCGGCAGGCCGGACCGCTCCGGGCTGCCCGACAGCCGCGGGGCGCGGGTTGCCTTACCGGTATTAGGCTCCGGACTGCTCTCCTGGCGCGCATTGTTATTCTGCGCATTGCCATTCTGAGCGTTGTTATTCTGCACATTGCCATTCTGAGAGTTGCCATTCTGAGAGTTGCTATTCTGCGCATTGCCATTCTGAGCGTTGCCATTCTGAGAGTTGCTATTCTGCGCGTTGCCATTCTGAGCGTTGCCATTCTGCGCATTGCCATTCTTAAGTCCGCCGCTTTCTGTTTCCACTATCTTATAACGGGCCTTTTTAGCGCTTTTGAGCCTGTCCAGATTAGCCTCCAGCTGAGCTCGGTCAGCGTATTCTGCCGGGGGCGCGTTCTTTTTGCGCTGAACCCAGTTGTTGTTTTGATTAAACCAATAATGTATGTCGTTCCCTTCCAGGGTTACGATTTTATAGGACATCTGTTATGTTCCTCTTTCCTTAAATAATCTATAACTAAGCTATGTGCCGGGCTTGCTTCAGTCCTCGCCCAGACTGACAGCCGCGGAGAAAACCGCCGCTGCCACCGGCGCGGCTTTTTCCGCCGCAAAAGTGGTGTCTTCGCAGACGACCGCAATGGCCAGCGGATAGGTCGTGTCGTCTAAAAAGCCTATAAAGATAGCATTATTGCCTTCCTGGTTTTCCAGTTCAGGCGTACCAGTCTTGCCGCCGACCTGATAGCCTGCTACCGCCGCATTGGCGCCTCCGCCGTTTTCAACCTCATCAATCATTAAAGCTTTCATTTCTCCGGCCAGCTCACTGCTCAGGGGCGTATAAAGGGTGCTGCTCTCCATTTCCATATAATTTTGATCCAGCGGGTTACTGAGGTAGCTGACAATGTGCGGCTGAGGCATGGCTCCGTTGTTAGCGATGGCGGCGGCGATCAGCGCCATGTGCAGCGGCGACAGCGTGAGCTCAGATTCGCCGACCGGCTGGCCGATGCTGACCCAGGATAAGACCCCGTCATCGTCAGCCGGAATGCTGATTTTCGAGCCGGTCACCTGCAGACGGTCTAGTGTCAGCGGTTGGTTAAAACCAAAGGCTTCAGCCATGTCAATTAATTGTTCGGCTCCGATGTCAATCCCAACCGTGCCAAAAAAGGCGTTACAGGACACGTTAAAGGCCTGGCTCAGGTCAACCTCACCGTGGCCATCGCCGTCTGATTCCATGACGCCGTTAGGGACAATGGGCGTTGCCCCCTGGCAAAGGACCGTCAGGTCCGGATCATAGCTGGCAGAGCTTAACCAGGCTGAAGCCGTGATGGTTTTGAAGGCCGAACCCGGAAAATAAGCGCCGGACAACGCCCGGTTGAACAAGCCGGTATCGACCAGATTGGTGTAGTTGACAATATCATCCATAGTCATGGCCGGTTTACTGACGGAAGCCAAAACCGCCCCGGTTGAGTAATTCAGTAAAACCACTGAGCCGTTGAGATCCCCCAGCGCTTCGTAGGCCGCCTTCTCCAGCCGGCTATCCAGGGTCAGGTACACATCATCACCTTCCAGGCCTTTGCCGGAGATATCAAACAGCAACTGGTAAAGGGGATTGCGTTCCGTACCGGTCAGATACCCCTGATAGAGCGTTTCAATGGTATTGGAAATATTATGGGTATAGTCGCCTACCAGCTGACTTGCGGCCATCGCCAGTTCTTCATCCTCGGAATAGACGCGCTCGCCATCCACGCTTTGAGCCAGCACCTCACCATCAGCCGTATATATGGAACCGGCCTGGGCATAACGCGATTTTAAGGCAGACTTATTCTCCCCAACCGCAGCTTGCAGGGAATGAATGCTCCGGGTTTGCTGAACCACAATGCCGGCCAGCAAAGCTACGGTCAAAACCGAAAAAATAATCAGGATGACCTTCAGATTACGCAGTAACTGTTTCATGATTGAACCTCTGTGTGCCTCATTGCTGCCAGACTAAAGCGCCTGGTCAGACGCTTTCATGACGGCCGGCCAAGCCCAGAAATACCGCCACCATCATGGATTTTGCCAACAGCGAAGACCCGCCGCTGGCAATAAAGGGCAGGGTCGCGCCGGTCAGCGGAATGAGCCCGGTAGTCCCGCCGATGACGACCGCTGCTTCCACAAAAAAGAGCGTGGCTATGCCTAAACTCAGGCTGGAAGAAAAACCGTCCCGGACCTGCATGGTGGCTTTGGCGCCGCGCAGCCAAAAGGCAATGTAAAGCAAAACCAGACACATCCCGACAATAATCCCAAACTCCTCACAAACGACAGCAAAGACCATGTCCGAATGGGAAAGGGCCACACTTTCAGGACTGCCGTTCCCCAGTCCCCGGCCGAATAATCCGCCCCGGCCAATCGCCTGCAGGCCAAAAACAATCTGCTCGTTATTAGCCGTCACCTTATCCCACAAGGTGGTCCAGCCGCTGATACGGTTGCGGACATAGGGAAAGAGCGCGTAAGCCAGGGTACCCGCGGCGCCGCTGGCCAGCATAACCAGGAAGGTCAGCAGGTATTCCGAAGTCATGACCACAAAGACCACCAGGGTGGTAGGCAGCAGAATCATCGCGGAACCTAAATCCGGCAGCAGCATAATCAGGAAAAAGAAGGCGGCGGCCCAGCCGGCAAAGATGATCTGTTGTTTCAAGGGCGGCCGGTTTTTGAAAAAGCCCGCCAGTGCGACCAGATAGGTCAGTTTGGCAAACTCCGTAGGCTGGACCGATAAAGGCCCGATAGTAAGCCAAAGGCTGGCGCCGTGTTCGGCTTTGCCCGCGCCCAGGATCAAGGTAATGATTAACAGCAGCGGCGACAGCACCATACAGGCCGTCACCAGCATTTCCAGCAGTCTGGTGCGCTGCACAATCACCGCTATAACCGGCAGCAGCATAAAGCCCAGAAATAGGGCCAGACTCTGGGAATTCATCGCGCTGAGGATATCATTGAGCCGGTCCGTAGTGATGTCCGCGCTGCTGTAATTAATATTGATCGCAACCAGCCTGGCTTGCAGCAGTAAGCCCAAGAAGGTCAGGTTGGCAAAAACCAGATAAGCGGTCCGCTCAAAGGGTCGGATCAAAGCCGGCAGCGCAAAGTAATACAGATTGAACAACAGATAAAAAACTGCAAACACAGCGGCGTAGGGCCGGCGCAAAGGACTCAGGCCGTCCGTCAGCAAGAGCAGCAGCAGCAGGCTGCCGCCCAGCATCAAGAGGTTGGTTAAAAACCAGGCCCCGCCGGTATGGACCTGCGGCAGGAGTTCCAGCAGGTCCTCCGAGCGGTCGGCATAAAGGGTGCCACCCGCTTCCGCGGCAGCCTCCTCCTGATCAACATAAAGCAGCTGCGAGCGGCCTACCCGCACCAGATCCTTATTTTCCAGCGGCACCGGATCTTTGACGGGGACCCCGTTAAGCAGGACGGCCGTCTTTTCCGACATGGGGCGCACATACCACAGTCCGTCATACAGATAAATGACGGCATGCCGCAGACCGACTTGCTCATCATGAATCCGGATATCACAGATATGGCCGCGGCCCAGGATGGTCGTGTGAAACAGCGGCAGCTGCTTTACGGGGTATAGATTACTGCCGCTGCCGCCCAGTGCCAGGAGGTAGCGGCCACGCACCGGGCGCAGGTTGGTTTTACTGCGGCCGCGCAGATCCCTGACCGCGCTCCGGAGCAACAACAAAGAAATAGCCGCGATCAGCAGCGTAAAACCATAGCGCGCTAAATAAGCGAGACCCTGTGGTGTCATATGATCTCCTTTGTTCAGGCTTTAGCAAAAGGCAGCCCGGACAAAGGTCAGCTGCCGGCCGCGGCCGCCGCCAGCCTGAACCTGATCCTGAGGCTGCCTGTGTCAGTTAAAGTCCCAGCTGCTGTTTCAGCTTGGACAGCTCATCCTCCACCGATGCGTCGGTGTCGCCTCTGCGGTATTTGTCCTCCAAAGCCTGAGCCTCATCCACCGGTTTGCTGTTCAGCTCTGTCATGGCATTAGCCTCATCCAGCATCTGATCCGCCTTGGCTTCCATCCGCTCAAACGCGCCCATATTATCCTGCAGCTTGTCTGAGGAAGCGCCCAGTTCATTGACTTTCTTTTGCGTTTTGGCCACGGCTACCTTAGCTTTGATGCTCTGGCGCCGGGCATTAAGCGTATTAATATCCTTGACCAGCTTGTCATGCAACTGGCGCATCTTGATAGCGTTTTCATGCGCGGCGGCATAAGCGGTCTGCAGGCTGGCGCCTTCCGCTTCAAGCTGTTGCTTTTTGCCCAAAAACACGCGTGCATCGTCTTCACTGCCCGCGGTCAGCGCCTTTTTGGCTAAGTCCATATATTTAGCCACTTCCGCCTTGTTATCGTCAACCAAACGCTTGCAGCGGCTTTCTTCCGCCATAACGCCGGCCGTCTCCTGCTTGACATCGGCTAAATCCGCAGTCATCTTGCGCAGATACTCGTCAACCATTTTGGACGGATCTTCCGCCTTATCCAGCAAAGCATTGATGTTGGATGAAATGATGTCACTGAATCTTGATAAAATACCCATTTGAGCTCTCCTTTTCTGTTGCAAACTTGCATACCCCGGTCTGCGGGGACAATGCGCCATGTCACGTCGGATCACTTATCGCTTTGGTCTGATTTATTCTGGTACTTTTTAGCCAGATCTTCAGCCTGACTGTCGCCAAAAGATTCCAGCGGCGTGTTCAGGATCTCCTCAGTCCGCTTATCCTGCTCGGCCTTTTTTTCTTTAGACTTCTTCCACCAGTAATAAGCAAAGGCTAAAATTATTATAATTCCCGCCACCACCAAAACCGGTATCCAGGGGGACCGCGTCACGGTCATAATCCGTTTGCCCGCCTGCTGGTAGGCTTTGCTGAACATTTCATCCTCAGTCAGGGAGGATTCATAGTAGTAGCGATCCACATAGTCCAGCAGGATATCCATGGCTTCCTGATCAAGCACGGTTTTAGCCTGAGTCCCATTAATATACCAGGTATGGTATTCACCATTATACTCGAAAAATATGAGCAAACTGTGAGCTTCATCCGTAAACAAGCTGTCATACAGCCCATTGGCAAAGGTTTCCGCCTGGGTATCCGTAGGATAATGCTCCCCGTCAAGGTTATCCGTGATATACAGGTAAGGCTGAACCCCGGTTGCCTGGTAAAACGATTTCATGCCCGACTCCAGGGTGGTGACGTTTTTAACCCAGTCCAGCTCATCCGTGTAGTATCCCGTCTCATTTACAGAACCGGCCGGAAGCGGCTCGCGCTTGACCGTGGAGCGGGTGATCGAGCTGCTGCTGCCGCTTCCGGCAGATACAGCCGAAAAGCCTGAACCCATAGCGGCAAAAATAATGCTGATAGCCACCACAAAAATGATGACCGCGCCTAAAACGGTAGAACAACCCAGCGTCCCGCAGCCGCAGCCATTATTACGGCGATAGCGCGGTCCCCCGAAGCCCGGGCCAAACCAGCCCGGTCCGCCCCACATCGGGCCAAAACCGCCGCCGCCCGGCCGCGGCCCGCCAAAGCCACCGCCGCCAAAGCCGCCGCCGGCACGACCGCCGCCGCCAAAACCGCCGCCCGCACGGCCACCGCCGCCGGAGCGACCGCCAAAGCTGCGTCCGCCGCCCCCGCCAAAACTGCGGCCGCCACCGCCGCCGCCAAATCCGCCACCGCCGCCTCCGGCTCTTCCCATTGCGCCACGCTCCTTTGCTGATGCTGCTTAAAAGCTAAATCAATTAGCCCGATGGCCCCTGAACTGAGCAAACGGGGAGCACCGGACCTGAGGCTGTCTGGATATATCTATCATAACCTAAAATAAGCTTACCCAACGTCTCCCGCGCGCCTTATTTCTGTTACACTTAGCCTGAAACCTGCGTATACAGGAATTATATCAGACGAGGTTAGTTGAGGATGAGAACACACTATCATGAAACCTTCAGAACGCTGCATGTTAATACGCTGCCTCCACGGGCCTATTATATCCCGTTTGCTGAGCCGGCCGATGTGGAGGACCTGGCTCTTAGCGCGTTAGCGGATCCGGCTATTGATCTGCGGGAGCAAAGCCGCCGCTGCCGCAGTCTGAGCGGACTGTGGCAATTCAGATATTTCAGCCGGCCTGAAGATGTGCCCGGAGCCTTTGTGCAAACCGATTTCGAGGGCAACGGCTTTGATACGCTGCCGGTCCCTTCCTGCTGGCAGATGCATGGGTATGATCATCATCAGTACACCAACGTACGATACCCGTTTCCGTTTGACCCGCCTTTTGTGCCTCAGGACAATCCCTGCGGCGCCTATTTCCGTGACTTTGAACTGGATGCGGCGGAGCTGTCCCTGCGCCACTATTTGATTTTTGAAGGCGTGGACAGTCACTTTTACGTGTGGGTAAACGGGCAGTTTGCCGGTTTCAGTCAGGTATCGCACTCCCCCAGTGAGTTTGACATCAGCGATCTGGTCTGCCAGGGCAGCAACCGGCTTTGTGTACTGGTCCTGAAATGGGGTTTTGGCAGTTATATGGAAGATCAGGATAAATTCCGGATGAGCGGCATTTTCAGAGATGTCCTGCTGCAAAGCCGCCCTCAGGAGCACCTGCGGGATTTCCGGGTCAAAACCAGGCTCCGGCCGGATGGCGAAGAAGCCCGGCTTGAGGTAACCGTGACCTTAAGCACCGCAGAACGCCGCCATGAGTGGGGCTGCCGCCTGCTGGACGCTGAGGGCAAGGTCATAGCAGAAGGTCACCTGGCGGATAACGGACTCACCCAGGAAGAAATTGTAACCGGCACTTACACGCTGAGCCGGGAAGCAGCCTCCGCAGCCAATGGTCTGGTGCTTGAAGAAGCCGTCCTGCAGCCAGCCACGGCGCCGGCCACCCGCCAGCTGGGGGTCAACCTGACGGTTGCGCACCCCCTATTGTGGCAGGCGGAAGAGCCCAGGCTTTATGAATTATTGATTTATTCGGATGAAGAATGCATCGCTCAGGATGTCGGTTTCCGTGACGTTCGGGTTGAAAAGAGCGTACTGCAGGTTAACGGCCAGCCGGTTAAATTCAAGGGCGTTAACCGGCATGACAGTGATCCCCGGACCGGCTTTACCATCAGCCGCGCGCAGCTGCTCAAAGATCTCACGCTGATGAAGTTAGCCAACATCAACAGTATCCGTACCTCGCACTATCCCAACGCCCCCTGGGCCTATGAATTGTATAACCGACTGGGTTTTTATATTGTGGATGAATCAGACATTGAAGCCCACGGTGTACAGACCTTGTATAAAGGGGGCCGGATTCAGGATTCCGGTGACGGCATCAACGGCATTGCTGATTCCTACAGTCTGATTGCCACCGACCCGCACTTTGAAGAAGCCATTCTGGACCGCGTCCAGCGCAATGTGCACCGCGACATCAACCAGCCCAGCGTCATTATCTGGTCGATGGGCAATGAAAGCGGCTTTGGTCCGGCCTTTGAAAAGGCCCTGTCCTGGACGCACGCCTATGACGCCACCCGCCTGACGCACTATGAAAGCTCCAATTATATTCGCAGCGGCTATGACAGCAGCCACCGTGACCTGGATGTTGTGTCCAAAATGTATCCGCCGGTAGACTATCTGGACCGCTTTGGCAGCGGGGAGCTGACCGATAAGCCCCTGGTTTTATGCGAATACATCCACGCCATGGGCAACGGGCCCGGAGACGCGGAAGACTATATGACCCGGATTTACCGTTATCCCAACTTAGCCGGCGGGTTTGTCTGGGAGTGGTGTGATCACGCAATTGAGATGGGCCGCAACAAAGAGCTGAAACAGCGCTATTTTTACGGCGGCGACTTTGGCGAACACCCGCATGACGGAAATTTTTGCATGGACGGCCTGGTCTATCCGGACCGGCGGCCGCATACCGGCTTGCTGGAGTACAAAAACGTCATCCGCCCCATCCGGCTTAACGCCACCGCGGAAGAGGTCCGCGGCGGAACCATCCGCCTGTGGAACACCCTGGACTTTACCAACACCCTGGGGCGTTACTACGCGGAATACGAGCTGCTTAATGAAGATGATGTCCTGGCCGTCGGCCGGCTGGATGAACTGGACATCCCCCCGCACCAAAGCCGGGAATTCAAACTGGATCTGGCCGCGGAAAAGCTGCCTGACCAGGGTATCCTGACCCTTAATCTGCACTACTTCACGGTAAAGGCCCGGGGCCTGGTTCCGGCAGACCATCCCGTGGGGCAGGATCAGCTGGAACTGCTGACCGCCGTCCGGCCTGAAGACCTGGATAAGCTGGCCCGCAGCGTTGATATGGCCTTTAACCGCAGCTTTGGCAGCCAGTTTACGGATGTTCTGAGCACCCTGGGCAGCGGCGCGGAGCGGGGCGGCAGTCTGGCTTACGACAGCTGCAGTGTTCAGCCCCAGACTGTCCGCCTGGAGCAGACCGCCGATGAGGTGATCCTTGCCTCAGCCAGCTTCACCTATCATCTGTCCGCCGCCACCGGGGCCTGGTCTTCTCTGCAGGTGAACGGCTGTCAGCTGCTGGCCCGGCCCATGGATTGGAATATCTGGCGCGCCCCCACAGACAACGACCGCAATATTGCCGCCGAATGGGAAGCGGCCGGTTTCAACGAAGCCCGGACCCGCGTTTACAAGCTGGAAGCCCAGCAGGACGGCGCTTTAGTCCGGATCCGGGTGCATTTTGGCCTGCTGCCCGTTTATCGGGCCAAGATCCTGGATGGGCACGCTGTCTGGGAGGTAGACGCCACCGGCCAGATCAGTCTGCATCTGGATGTAGAACGCCAGATCCTGGCGCCCTGGTCTGATGAGCCTAACCTGTGGCTGCCCCGGTTTGGCCTGAAACTGGCCCTGCCCCAAACCTATGAGGCCCTGGCTTACTACGGCTACGGCCCGTATGAGAGCTATATTGACAAGCACCGGGCGTCCCAGCTGGGCATCTATACCACTGAAGTCAGCGAAGAACACGAGGACTACCTCAAGCCCCAGGAAAACGGGAGCCATTTTGCGGTGCGTTATCTGACCCTGGGTCCGGTCCTGGGGACCGCCGGCAGTCATCTGCCCCGTCTGCGGGTTTATGCTGACAGCCAGAGCCCCTACGGCGGATTCAGCTTCAGCGCTTCGCCCTACACAGTTGAAGAGCTGGCCGCCCGAGCCCATAATTTTGAGCTGCAGCCCTCAGGCCATACTGAGCTTTGCCTGGATTATCTGATGAGCGGCGTGGGCTCCAACAGCTGCGGTCCGGAATTGCTGCCGGCTTACCGCTTATCTGAACAGGCCTTCAGCTTCCGCCTGACCTTCCGGATTGGCTAAGGCCTGAGGACGGCGTCACGGCACAGACAGAAAGGAGTTGTACCCTATGCAAGAACACCCCTCTGCCGAGCGTTTCCGGCGCATCGCTCCGGAAAGCATCAAATTCAATCCGTTTGAACTGATTGGTGAAAACTGGATGCTGGTGACCGCCGGCACCCCGGAGCAGGCTAACGGCATGACCGCTTCATGGGGACAGCTTGGCGTCATGTGGAACCGACCGGTTGCGGAGCTGGTCATCCGCCCGGACCGTTATACCCGGGAGTTTCTGGACCAGTCTCCAGGCTTCAGTCTGAGTTTTTTAAATCGCGACTACCGTAAAGCGCTAAACTACTGCGGCAGCCACAGCGGGCGGGACGGAGATAAATTTGCCGCCTGCGGCTTAACCTTACTCAGCGAAGACCAGGTACCCTATGTGGCGCAGGCTGATCTGGTGTTAATCTGCAAAAAGCTTTACCGCCAGCCTTACGACGCGGCAGGCTTTGTGGATCCCGACTACATGCGGCAGTTTTATCCCGCTAATGACCTGCATATCCGCTATGTGGGAGAAATAACCGCGGCCCTGCTGAGTCCACAGCATCTGCCTTCCGCCGCCGTGGCAGAATAAAACCTGGCAGTCCGGCAGCGGAATACACAAACGGCGGAACCCTTGCGCTCAGGGGTTCCGCCGTTTTGTGCTGCCTGAAATCCGCGCCGGGAAGCTTCAGTGCTGATAAACCCGGCGGTGCACCGGCAGCAATGCGTGATACAGGACAAAGCTGATCAGCATGTTAACCCCGCCCTTAATTAAGTTAAAGGGCACAATAGCTGGCAGCAGCAACGGCACAATAGCCGAGCGCGGCATTCCGGTATATATGGGCGTAAAGATTAAGTTCCAGAAGGCCATCATGGCGGCCATAGCCACCACCCCCAGCACGCCACCAACAATGACATTGCTCTTTTTAGCGCTATGCCGGAAGAAGAGGGCCGGCAGCAGCATCAGGATACTTGACGCCAGAAAATGCATCACAAAGCCGATGATGCCGTCCCCCACAATCAAAAAAGCCTGGATCGCCGCCGCCAGGGCCAGAATCAGCAGGCCGGGCAGCGGACCCAGCAGCAGACCGCCCAAGATAACCGGCACATCCGCCATATCATACTTAAGATAAGGCGTGGCCGGAAAAATAGGGAATTGAATCAGCAGCAGCAAAACAATAGACAAGGCGGTGAGAATCGCCATTTCAGTCATCCGATACGTCGCTTTTCGTTCCATCTTCATATACCTCATTTCTTGAAAGCAGCTGTGTATTCGGACGTAAAAACGCCCCGGGCAGACGTTCTGCTCAGGGCGTTTAATGTTCAGGCTGAACAATCTTCTTTCATCCGGACTCTACCGTCGGCTCCGGATTCAAACCGGGTCATGCCCTTACAGGCTCGCGGGCTTGTCACACTTGGTGCATCACCGCCGGTGGGGAATCTCACCCCGCCCCGAAGACAGCTTCTTCTAAAGCGGATTATAGCACGCCTATATTTAAAAATACAAGTCTCTTTCGCCCGCCTTCAGCCGGTTTAGTTTTTGCGTCAGCGCCTGACGGATGCGGAGATTTTCAAGGGCCGCGCTTTCTTTGGCCAGCAGGGACTCGCCCAGTTGTCTGAGCCTTGGATCGCCGTAATCCAGCAGGTATTCCTGCAGGGTCAGCAGCGCGTTAGGCGTGCAGACATTGTGGATCACGCCGGCTTTTGCCAGCTGCATAAAGCGGTCTCCGGTCCGCCCCTGCCGGTAGCAGGCGGTGCAGTAGCTGGGGATGTAGCCTTGTTCCAGCAAAGCTGTGATCATCTGATCCGGCCGCCGCTCATCCGACAGTTCAAATTGGCCGCCGGCCGGCCGCCGCGGCTGCTCCGCTTCCTTTTTGTAGCCGCCGATATCCGTGTTGGAGCCGGCTGAGACCTGGGAGATCCCGCGGCTGAGCAAGCGGTCGCGCATGGCGGCGCTTTCCCTGGTGGACATGATGATGCCGGTGTAAGGGACTGCCAGCCTGATAATGGCGACCAGACGTTCAAAGGTCCGGTCATCCACCAGGTGAGGAAAGTCTGCCAGTTCCATGCCTGTGGCCGGCCGCAGCCGGGGCATGGAGATGGTGTGAAACCCCGCGCCATAAGTGCGGTCCAGATAATTGTTGTGCAGCATCAGACCCAGCACTTCAAACTCCGGATCAGCCAGGCCAAACAAGACGCCCGCGCCGACATCATCAATCCCGGCCTGCATCGCCCGGTCAAAGGCGGTCAGATGGTAATTGTAGTCACTTTTACGGCAGCTGGGGTGCATAGCGGCATAAGTGGGCTGATGATAGGTTTCCTGAAACAGAATATAAGTGCCGATCCCTTTTTCGTGCAGCAGGCGGTACTCCTCAACCGTAGTAGCCGCAATATTGACATTGACCCGGCGGATGCTGCCGTTATCAAGCTTAGTGCTGTAAATCGCGTCAAGACAGCCTAAGATATATTGGATATCACAGTGCTGCGGATCTTCGCCGGCCTCCAGAGCCAGCCGTTTATGGCCCATCCGTTCCAGGACCCGCACTTCATCCTGAATCTCCTGATAGGTGAGCCTTCGGCGCGCCAGGCCATTGGACTGCTTAAAGCCGCAGTAGACACAGCGGTTGACGCAGTAGTTTGACACATAAAGCGGCGCAAACAGCACCACCCGGCGCCCGTAAATTTTAGTTTTCACCGCGCCGGCCGCCGCAAACAGGCGCGCCAGCAGATCAGGCCGCCTAATCTGCAGCAGTAAGGCGATATCCTGGTCAGATAATTTCACCCCATTGAGTTGATCCGGTATGGCTTCTGCCCGCTTGAGCGCGGCTTCCTGGGCGCTGACCTCAGCCGCGCGGGCTTGCTTAAGCAAGGTTTCTATATAGGCCTGATTTATTTCCATCATAATTTTGTTTCCTCCCAGTCTACCGGATCTCCCCGGCTTGTATCAATGGTAAAGCCTGCGCTTTCTACTCGCTTTTGCAGGCAGGCACGGCACTCGGCGGCCTCGTCTCCCGTGCAGATTTTGTTATCGTACAACGCATAATCTTTCCGGTACTCTTGCGGCGACAGATTAGGCATCAAGACGTTAGCGCCGGCGCTTAAAGCCAGCTCCCGGCCTAAGGGGTGCAGCGTACCGACCGCCGTGGTAGCAGGCAATAACGCCTTGGGGAAAAGCAGTCGCAGCAAAGAGAGCATCAGCAAGGTTTGCCTCAAGCGGCCGGGTTCAGCCTGGCTCAGCGGTGTATCATGCTGAGGAATAAACGGACCAATGCCAATCATCTGGGGCTGCAGCTCTTGCAAAAAAAGCAAATCCTGAGCCAGGCAATCGGCGGTCTGTCCCGGGGTGCCCACCATAAAGCCAGAGCCTACTTGAAAGCCTGCCGCCCGCAGCTCCCGCAGGCAGCTCAGGCGCCGCTGCAGGGTCTGGTCAGCCGGATGCAGACTGGCATAGTGACCGGCGTCCGCGGTTTCATGCCGCAGCAGGTAGCGGTCGGCCCCGGCCTGGCGCAGCAGCCGGTAGTCGGCAGCGGACAGTTCGCCCACCGACAGGGTGAGCGCGGCGGCGGGATAACGGCGGCGGATTTCCGTGACCAGCCGGGCCAGCCGGGGGGCCGGATAAGCCGGATCTTCCCCGGACTGCAGGACAAACGTGCGGTAGCCCAGCGCGTAACCTTGCCGGCAGCAGTCCAGGATCTGAGCCTCACTGAGGCGATAGCGGCGCACGCTGGGGTTAGAGCGGCGGATCCCGCAATAAAAGCAGTCATTTTGGCAGACATTGCTGAACTCAATCAGGCCGCGCAGATAAACTTTTCGGCCATAGTAGTGCTCCCTCAGCAGGCCTGCTGCCTGCCGCAAAGCCGCTTCGGCTTCCGGGGTGGCCTGTTCAATCAGCCAGGCCAGCTGAGGGCGATTAAAACGGCGAAGCTGCTGGGACAAGCTTTCGGCCTCCTCAAGGGAGGTCACCGGCTGCCGCAGCGCGGCCGGGACCTGCAGACTTAAGGTTTCAGGCCGCCTCATCGTGCGTCCTCCGCCTGTGGTTGCTCCGCCTCCCGGGAGCAGGACTCGTCCGGGAGCCAGGCAGATTCAAGCCCCAGGGGCCTAAGCGCCCGGGTCAGCACGCCCGTTGCCCAGGCTATCAGGATGCCGTAGTTAACCACCGCCACACCTTGCTGCTGCGCCTGCCGCAGCCGCGCCTGCATTTCACCGCGGTTAATCATACAGGCCCCGCAATGCACCACCAAAGCGTAAGGGGTCAGGTCCTGCGGAAAGCCATTGCCGGCAGTAAAATCAAACCGGAGATTTAGGCAGCGCTTTTCCTGCAGCCACCGGGGAATTTTGACCCGGCCGATATCGTCCGCCTGGCGATGGTGGGTGCACGCTTCGGCCACCAGCACCCGGTCGCCGTCCTTCAAACCGTAAGCTGCCTGCCTGATACCTGCCACCAGCTGCGGCAGATCGCCTTTGCAGCGCGCCATCAGCATAGAAAACGAGGTTAACGGAACAGCTTGAGGCAATAACCGGTCAACCTGAGCAAAGGCCTGAGAGTCTGTAATGGCCAGGGCAGGTGTAGTTTTGCAGGCCTGCAGCGCCAGCGGGATAGCCGCAGGCTGCACGCAGAGCGCCGGCGCGCCTAAGTCCAGCAGGTCCCGCAAGACGCGCTGCTGAGGTAAAATCAACCGGCCTTTAGGCGCGGACTGATCAATCGGGGTGATCAGTAAAACCGTATCGCCGGGTTGCACCAGCCCGTCCAGCAGCCCCGGCTCAACCGACTCCGGCCGGAGACTGCCCAGCCGCTGCAGCAGTAGCCGGATGCCGTTTTGCTTAAGGCTGGAAACCGCTATGGCCTCAGGCGGAGCCGGCAGGGCCGCCGGTTGATCGACTTTATGCCAGACTAACAAAGCCGGCAGGCCCCGGCGGTGCAGATCCGCATAAAAGGCCTGTTCCGCCGCATCCAGACCGCGGGCCGCGTCCGCTACATAAATGGCGATATCACAGCGGGCCAGGACCTCCAGAGTCTTTTGCCGCCGCAGCTGCCCTAATTCACTGTGGTCATCCAGGCCGGCTGTATCAATCAGGACACAGGGGCCCAGTGGAAAAAGCTCGATGCTTTTATAAACCGGATCCGTGGTCGTGCCTTCCTGATCAGATACAATCGCTGCGGCCTGACCGCACAGGGCATTGATTAAGCTGGATTTACCTGCATTAGTGCGGCCAAAGATGCCTATATGTGTCCGCAAAGACCGCGGCGTCGACGGCGCGGCCATCAGGGCAGCTCCTTTTTGGCCATGGCAGTCTTAACAGTAACATGCTCCAGCCGGCCCAGCAGGCCGGTCAGATGGTTGATCTGGTCCGCGTTGCCAACAACTACCAGGGCTACGACACCCAACTCTTGCTCAGGCATGGGGATGCCCAGACGGCCGCGGATCATATCCTGAAATTCAGAAATAATGCGGTTAAAGGCTTCCTGGCTGTAGCGCGGCTCTTCTATAATCGCGCTGATAACGGCTACTCGCTGCAAAGGTTTGCTCTCCTTGTCCTGGTCAGCGGAAAAAGGCTCTTCCGCCGGGGCGGAAAAGCCTTACTAAAGTCAGCTGAAAGGAAACCTGGTTTATCCCTTTATCAGGTAAACCGCAGTCAGATCTGTCAGTCCCTCAAACGCGCCGCGCCAAAAGTCAGACTAACTAAACCGCCCCGGGCTTCCGGATCAGCAAGCAGGCTTTTCCGTCAGGTGATGGCGTCTGTCCCAGCGCGCGATGATCAGGGGCGGGCTGCTGACAGGTCAGTGCAGATACTGCAGGAGCCGCGCAGGCGCTGAGTGCAGTTATTATAAACAGCGGGCTATGCTGCCGTCAATGATTGCAGAAAAATCATGGTGCGGTACTTTTGAAAGCTTCTGAAGCTTCCGGCTCTCCTCTGGGGCGCCTGAATCCGTCAAACAGCGGCAGAGATCGTCAAATTGCTGCACCATTTAAAAGGCTCTGTCTGTCTCAGAATGGATCTGACAAAGGTGAGCTACAACCGCCACTGCGGGACACGCCAGGATAGCCGATTCCGGTGACTCTGAATCACAGCGGTTTACCCGGGCAGGTGACCGGGGTCAGCCTGTCACGGCTCTGGTGCAGGAACTCACCTCAAAAGAAAACGGATCGCTTCAGGCAGCTCTTATACGGCCCGGCTCCGTAACCGTCTGAAATAGAACCTCAAGGCTGGCAGCAGGATAGCCATACCTAAAGAAATCAGGCCCAGACCCAGCCAGGGCGGCGGATTTTCACCGGTGGATGGAATATTGACCGGAGATACTGGTGTGGGCGTGGGTGTGGGCGTGGGTTCAGGTGACAGGGTGGGAGTCGGGGTTGGCGCGGCGGTCGGGGCAGGTGTTGACGTTGGCTGAAGCAGATTCGTTACCTCCAGTTTACTTTGGTTTCCAAACCGGGATTGATCATCTATGGTGAAAGCGATAGCTTCCGCCAACTGATATCCCGCCGGGGCCTCAACTTCACGCAAGATATAGTCACCATAAGGCAGCTGCCAGATTTCTAACTCACCTTGCTCTGACACAGTCAGCCGATCTGCCGACGCCGTGTCCGAGCTTTGGTTTAGCCCGAGCCAGCGGTAGCTGCCGTCTGCTTCCTGGATAAAGCGCTGCGCCTCTCCTGCTGTGTCTTCTATCACAAAAGACGCGCCGGGCAAGATCTCTCCGCTGCCCGCAGCTGTTTTAATCAGCTGCAGCCACGTAGGTTCATTGGCTACGTCAAGCTGCAGGACCACTGGCTCGCCCTCCGCCGCTGCGGTGAGGGAAAAGGGGATTCCCTCAGACTGAAGATGGTAACCTTGTGGCGCAGTCAGCTCCTCCAGTCGGTAGTTGCCATAAGGCAGCCCGAAGGGTAAGATCACCATGCCGCTGTCATCAGTAGTCCAGCTTTGCTCTACCGCCGCATTTTCCCCAGCCGGCTGCCAGCTCACATAGCTGTCCTGATCCAGGCTGTATATTTTGAAAGTAACGCCTGCCTGCGGTATCTGCTCCTTAGTTCTCGCATCTGTTTTCACGATTTGCACAGCGCCAAGCGGCAGTTCATTTTCTATCTCAAGCTCAGTCCAGGCTGCGGGTTGGTCGTCCTGCGGGAGATGCAGGACGGTCTCAAAGCCGGTTTCCGCCCAGGCTGGCGCCAGTTCCCTGAGTTGATAATCGCCATATGGCAGGTCGGTCCAGACCGCCTCTCCCTGCTCATCTGTCTGAACCGTTATGGCCAGCTCCGGCTGATCAACCGGATATAGCTCGAAGCTGACGCCGGCTAACGGCCAGTCTCCTGTTTCCGCTAATTCACTGACTTCAGGAGAACTGGAGGCCGTCTTTCTGATCTTCAGATTACCGCGGAGTAGCGCCTCCGTACTGGTCACTGTTACCTGCACAAGTTTGCTGCTGCTGTCCTGATAAGTCAGATCAACCGGATAAACCTGCGGATCCAGGGCAAAGCCAGCCGCGGCCTGCTGCTCCTGCAGGGTATATTGGCCCAGGGGCAGATCAGCCGGACTGGCTGCCTGGCCGGCAGCATCTGTAGTCAGTTCTGCGACGGTATTTCCTGCCTGATCCTTAAGCACATAAACTGCCCCGGCCAGGCTCAAACCCGCTTTGTCCGCAGCAGCTTTATCAGCCTTGGCGCACTGTTTTTGCAGTAAAACCTGAGCTTTAGCGGCCAGATTTGTAACCGTTGTACTGAAGACAAATTGCCCCTCAGGATTAGCGGTGGTGAGATCAGCTTCAATAATCTCAGGATTCAGCAAATATGGTGCAGGTACGGCTGTTTCCTCAATTTGATAATGTCCCAGCGGTAACTGCTTCCAAATAATACGCCCGTCAGAATCACTGCTTTGTTCGCTGATGACGTCTCCCGCTTCATTTTTAAGCCTGAAGGTAACGCCGGCCAGCGGCTTACCATCTTCGCCGCTTTTTTGCAGGCTGATGGTCCCGGTCAGAGCCGGAAGCTGTAAGGTTAAGGTTTGCCCCGGCCGTTCAATATTGCCCGGATGTCCTACAACATCCTGCGTCACGCCCGAGCCGCTGTACCAGCCGTAGACTGCCGCGCTCCCGCCTTCTACAACACTGCTGAGCTTGATCTCCTGAGCCTGGGCCGCGGCTAGAGCTGAGGCGCTTAACTGTATGGTGGTGCCCGGCCCGCCTTCGCTCGGCTCAGCGCTGACGCCCTCCGGTAAATCCAGTGTAAAGCGGCTGAACTCCCCCTCTACCGTTAGCTTTGCAGTAGCGGACTGACCGTCAAACTGCCATTCCGGAGCTTCCGGATTGGTCCATAAGCTTGATTCTGCCGGGTTCTGTTCACCATCCCGGGCCGCGACCGCCAGATCATACAGGCTCAACATAAACTCAGCCGCCGCCGGATCTGTATTGGGATCAGCCGCGTATGCGGCCAGATTAGCCCGGCCAAAGTTGGGATTATTGCCCAGGCCCTGATCCCCCAGATAGGCCCAAACGGCCAGACGAGTAGCTTGAATTGAGCCTGACCAGTCTCCGGCGCCATTGGCATAGGGCGCGCCATGGTCCAGCAAAGCCAGCAAGCCTTGCACAGCCGCCTCATTTTGCTCCAGTATATTATCCCAGTCTGAACGGACCGGTTGGGTGTCAACCCCATTGATCGCATAGTCCAGACAGTAAAAAACAGTACCTTTACCGTCCGGACCCTGTCCGTCAGCAATCCTCAGGTCATGATTTTGCAGATAATACCCATTGCCGGGATCATAAAAAAAGCCATCATGTACCCCAACAGATACGACGGTCACGGTTTCCGGCCAGTCATAGGCCAGGATTGGCAATGGCCCCGCCAAAGCCAAATATAACAGGCTCAATATTATGGCCAGCCAGCCCGGCGGCCGGCCTTTCCTGTGCCGGACAAATTGCTTATGGCTGCTGCTCAGCCTGAATCTCTGCCGCATAGTTCCACCTCTTTTCAGTTTTTACGACTTCAGCGCCGTAAAATCATTCTAAAAAGAGCTGCGGCCCGGCCGGAGGGGTGATTTCCGACAAAGAGCGACAAGCAGACAAAGCTGCTGGGCCGACAGGATCAGGGCCGACACAGAGGGTTGCGGCGTTAATCGGATATTACCAGCTCTCCCTGCAATCAAAACGCAGCATTTATGGCTTGCAAAGTATTTCCCCCCTGCCGGAGCAAAGGCGAGCACAGCGCTGTCTTTTTCTATCGTACCTTCGTTCTCCGTATCGCGAAGCAGCTGCCAGATGGGTAAGGCGTCTGCGCCTGAAAGGTCACCGCCAATGTACGCGGGTACCGATGAACCATCGCCGTTATTAATCCGAGCGAAGGATTAGCATAAGTTGTACTGAGGATTAGTAGTCAGGGATTATGTCATCATGGATGTCAAGTAATGCCTCACCAAGGTCACTGACGTCATCGTGCCGGATCTCATGGCTCACCACATAGTCGGTTATGTAATCGCACAAATCATCAAGCTGCTCCTCGGACAGGTCGTTCTCAAGGTGAGGCGCCGATATCTGAGTCAGCTTGGCAATCTGGTACTTGGTTAATCTCATTTGATCTCAGCTCCATATTTTTCGTCGCCTGTGCCCGGTAGCCCACCCGGTCACAGCGGTGTCCGTGTCGGGGTTGTACGCCACAGTAACTCGCTTGCCGGTGTATTGTACTGACGCTCGTCACGGGGCGAGTGCTTAAGATCCGTAATGTGCAAGGGCGACTGCAGCGAATTAAGTGTATCGTCAACTGTGTAGCCCCGCTCAATCAGCTTATCCCAAAAGTGGGGTTTAATCGCCTTAACCGTAGCCCCGGTCTTGGTCTGGACGGCATGGATGAAAAGGAATAAAAAAGGTCACATTCATTCATGAATGTGACCTTCAGCCGATCCAAAATCCGGCTTGTTGTGGAATGGTACCTCGGACAGGAATTGAACCCGCATCAACAGCTCCGGAAACTGTTGCCTTATCCATTAGGCCACCGAGGTTTTTAACGGTTTAGACCGCGAAAGTTATTATAACCAGAGATGCCGCCAATATCAAGCGTCCGGCAGGTAAAATACTGTCTCAGCCTGCTCTTGAAGCACGATTGGCGTCTTATTCCAGTATAACTTTTGCCCATCACTCACCGCATAAATTGCGCCCTGCACATCCGTCCTGAACAGCCGAATCCCTTGTCTGGCCAGGCGTTCCAGGGTCGAAGCCGCCGGATGCCCGTAATCATTATCCTTTCCGCAGCTGATCACCGCAAAAGCCGGTTTGACCGCGGCTAAAAACGCCGCTGAACTGCTGTAAGCCGAGCCATGGTGGGCCAGCAACAGGACATCTGCCTTCAGGTCCCAGCCTTCCGCAATTAGCTCTGCCTCCCGCTGGCTGCTTTGGTCCCCCATGATCAACACCCGGATTGAATCCAGGGTAATCATGGCCGCCAGCGAACAGTCATTATCATCCTGATAGTTATAGTCAGGCGGGACCAGCAGTCGGACCTCCGCCCGGCCCAGGCTGAAGCGATAATCGCGGTCCGGCACGGTCAGCTGCAGCTGCTGAGTCAGGAGTGCGGTTTGCAGTGCCTCATAGGTCTCCGTATCGCTGATGTAATCCGGCCCCAGCAACAGCTGTGGCCGGACTTGCTCCAGTAAGCCTGCCAGGCCCCCGATATGGTCAGCATCATAGTGGGTAGCCAGCACAACCTTAAGCTGGCCCTGCAGCCTTGGATCCAGTTGCTGCCAGAGCTCAGGAAAATGCGCCGCATCTCCGCTGTCAATTAAGACATGTTCCTCACCGTAACTAAGCAAGGTAGCCGCGCCCTGACCAATATCCATAAAATTCAGCTCCAGGCCTTCAACCGGATAGCTAACGGCCTCAGCCCCGTTAAGCCTGGCCGTCCACAGACCCAGGGCCAGCAGCAGGCAAGCTGAGATCAGTGTCAGCAACGCTAAGCTGCGCGTTTTAGGCTGCCGGCAGACGGACCGGCGGCTCTGGCTTGCTTTCACCCTGTGCCTCCCGCTTTGATGCTGGCTGACCCCGGCGCCTGGTTTAAGGCCCCCTGATCATGCTGCGGTTCCAGTTTAAGCCGTTAAGCTCTGGCCTGGAGAGCAGGCTTAGGGCAAAAAGCGACAAACCCTCCATCTGAAGGCTTGCCCTTGCGGCCCGGAGGGGGCCTATAAAAAAAGCCGGGCGGCCTTTTGCAAGGCGGCCCGGCTCAGCGGGTTAATTTAATCTGGATTTCAGGTTAACCTAGCGGTAGCGCAGATAACCGGTGATGGGGTAATATCCGCCACCCAGGCGGTAGTCCTGAATTCTGATCTGACCCGCAACGGTATTAACATGGCAGACCTGACCGTCACCTAAATAAATGGCTACGTGGGTGGTATAGCCTACGCCCAGAGAGTCGTACAGGATCAGGTCTCCCGGCAGTAAGTCAGAGAAGGAATCCAGCCAGATAGAGTCACTGGAGCTGGAATAGCTGCCGGTATCACGCGGAATATAAATCCCGGCCTGGCGGAAAACAGTCTGGACAAAGAGGGAGCAGTCAAAGCTACCCTGCGGATCGCCCTCATAGGAGCGGGCGATGCTGGCGATTTCCTGGCCGATCGCCAGGTCTGAATCATCCACCGGAGCGGATGTTGGGGTTGGCTCCGGCGTGGACGTAGGCTCAGCCGGCGCTTCGGTCGGCTCCGGTGCCGCCGTGGGTTCAGCCGGTGCTTCCGTTGGCTCCGGCGCCTCCGTGGGCTCAGCCGGCGCTTCGGTTGGCTCTGGCGCATCTGTGGGCTCAGCCGGCGCTTCCGTTGACTCTGGCGCCTCCGTCGGTTCAGCCGGCGCTTCGGTAGGCTCCGGCGCCAACGTCGGTTCAGCCGGCGCTTCGGTAGGCTCCGGCGCCTCCGTCGGTTCAGCCGGTGCTTCGGTCGGCTCCGGTGCCGCCGTAGCGCTATCCTCTGTGATATGCCAGCTCAATGCATAGGCGTAGGTACCGTCTTCCTGCAAAATCTCCAGCCATTCGCCGTCCCGGCCAATGACCTCCACCGCGTCTCCGGTGTACAAAACCCCGATCGCCGTACTGTCCACATCAGCGCTTTCATGCAGGATAACGCCATCCTCCTGACAGTACATGGTTGCCAGATAGGTAGGGAACACATAAGTATCCGACAGTCTTTCCGTTTCAATATAATAGACGTCATCGGTAATATCACCATCTGCCGGAGTAACCTGGCTGAAGCCCCCGCTCTCTCCATACACCAGTACGGGGAAGCCGCGCTGAACGGTCTCAAAGACATCCGCATCAGTACTTGCCCAGGTATATAAAGGTGTGTCCAAGCGCTGAACATATTTCAGCGTTGCCTGCTCAGCAGGCGTAGGCTCCGGCGTGACAGTCGCAGCCGGGGTAGTGGTTGGAGTCGGGGTAGCTGTGGTCGGAGCCGGCGCAACAGTCGGTTCCGGTGTGGCCGTCGGAGCTGGTGTAGCAGTCGGAGCTGGTGTAGCAGTCGGCTCCGGCGTGGCCGTCGGAGTCGGGCTGGGCGCGGCCGTAGTCGCTGCAGCCGTAGTCGCAGCGACCGTCATATCAGCCACCGCTACCGTCGGCACCGGCGTGGCCGCGGCCGTCACCGCCGCCGCTGCTTCCGCGCTACTCTGGGCTGAGGCGCTGCCGGTTTCCGTATCTATATAAGCGCCTGAAGATGGAGTTTCATCCCCGGCGCTGCGGTTTAACTGCGAACGGCCAGCCACATAAAGATTAACGCTTAAGGCCGCGGCAGTCGGCGTTGGTGTGGTCACATTCAGTTGATCCTGCTCCTCCGCAGAAACCGGTTCAGCGGTTTTAGGCAGCAGCTGAGAGCTCTTGCCAGCCGCCCGGACCAGTAAAAACGCAGCGGCTCCGGCGCAAATAAGCCCTGCCAAAGCAATCTTTATGCCTATTTTCATACTCATGCGAATCGTGTTGCCTCCTGAATACTGGGCAAAAAGCGTTAGCGAAACCGCAGAACGGAGTCCGGCCTGCTCCCCCGGCGGTTCCTCTGCAGTTAAAACATAAGGCCATTATAGTGATTGCCCCTTCAAAGTGTCAACAAAGCCGCAATTCTTAAGCATTTATTTATACAGCTTTACCTTTAAGTAATAGTTTTGTAACAATCGTAAAACCTCCCTGTATTAAGCCCTCAGCTCCAGCTTCATCTGCCCTGGTTTGAGCCACCCTTTCTTTCTCATAAATTCGCTGACTAGCCAGGCAATCAAGGCCGGCAGTAAAACGTGTAAAAACAGAATTTGAATCAATAGCAAAGGGCCGGAACGCGTTCCCTGCATAACCGCCCAAGTAGTCAGCTGACCTACCAGACCGCTGGTACCCATACCCGCGCCGTAAGCATTATTGGATAAACTAAAGGCCAGCGTAGACAGCGGCCCGCAGATTATGGCCGCAACCGAGGGCGGTATGACAATCTGCGGATATTGCAGGGCATTGGGCAGTTGAATTTTGGAGGTTGCGATACCCTGGGCAATCAGGCCGCCAACTTTATTATCCCCGTAACTGGCCACGGCAAAGCCGATCATACTGCAGGCGCAGCCCACCGTGGCCGCCCCTGCCGCCAGGCCGCTGAGGTTCAGCATAATCGCCAGGGCCGCGGAGCTTAGCGGCGAAAGAATCACCAGCGACATGACCAGCGATACGGCTATACCCATGGCAAAGGGGCGCAATTCAGTCATGCGATTGATAAAACCGCCCAGACCGCTCATGACCCCGGCCACAGCCGGTCCCACCAGGATAGCCGTGAGCGTACCGCTTAATACACAGACCGCCGGCACTAAAATGATATCCACCGGCGTTTTTCCTGCCACTAAACGGCCTAATTCTGCCGCCGCAATCACAGCCAGGATCGCCCCGACCGGTCCGGCGCTCACCCCGCCGGAACTGACCGAGTAGCCGATCGCCCCCACCACACAGGCCGAGGCTGCCACCAGTGGCCGGGCCTTCATACCTAACGCTACGGCCACGCCAATGGCCGCGCCGACGACCGGCGAAGCCGCGGCGCTCTGACTGTCAATTAACGTCGCAAAGGCCTGCAGTCCCGCGTTTTGCGGCAGCAAGCCAAAGATCTGTTTCAGGATCATACCAATCAGCAGTGAGGCAAACAGGCCGTTAATCATAGAGCCCATAGCCTCAATCAGATAACGGTGATAAATGTAGCTCAGGACCCGCTTCCAAAGCGGGCGGCCGGGGACCGGCAGTGGGTTTTTAGGGGCAGTTGAAACCGTTTGAGTCATACTAGCATTTCTCCTCTGAAATGGTCGGATCTGAGACCGGCCTTAATAAAGCCCGCCTGCCGCGTACGCAAAAAGCCCGCTGCGAATCCGCCAATTACAAGACTGAAGCCGTAATTGTACGGATCAGGATTGCTTTGCAAAAATCGCACCGGGCTGATTTATCTACAGAATGAGAAATGCCATCAGATTCTGCTGCAAGAAACAAGCAGGATTGATTGCTGCTATACCAAAGAAGCGGCCGGCTTGATCAGCCTTGATCCGGGTTTTGGCGGGGCAGGTCTGCTTTTCTGGGTTATAATAGCAAAATCAGCGCTGGCTGCCAAGCACCACCTTGACAGCGTCGCTTACACATTTAATTCTGGCTTTTGAAAGGTTACAAATCCGATGCAGGCAATGGCTTCAGACATCAGTACCGCCCCCGCTCCCCTGGTCCATCCGTTACAGATAGGTCCGTTACAGGTGCCCTCAAATCTCTGGCTGGCGCCTTTGGCCGGTATATCTGACCTGCCCTTCCGCCGGATTGCCCACCGGCTGGGCGCAGGCCTGGTCTGCACTGAGCTGGTCTCTGCCCGCGGCATCCGCTTCAGCGGGGGCGTTCGCTCCAGCCTGCGCTATCTGGCGCTGGCGGCAGATGAGCATCCGGTCGCCATTCAGTTATTCGGCTTTGATCCGGATGACTTTGTATTTGCGCTTGAAAAAATTATGGAAGATCCCCGGCTGCGGACCTTTGATGTTTTGGATATCAATATGGGCTGTCCGGTACCCAAAGTCGTCAAAACCGGCGCCGGCAGTCACCTGATGGAAACACCGGAGCTTGCGGCCGCCATTGTGCGGCGCTGCCGGTTATTTTTAGATCCGTACCGGAAACCGGTCACCGTCAAAATCCGCCGGGGCTTTGCCGCGGACAGCAACCAGGCCGCGGACTTTGCTACACGCATGGCAGCAGCCGGCGCTCAGGCGGTGACCGTACACGCCCGGACCCGCGAGCAATATTATAGCGGTAAAGCTGATTGGTCGGTTATCCGGGAGGTTCGCCAGGCCCTGCCGTCCGGGATTCCTGTGATTGGCAACGGAGATATTACGGACGCGGCGGCAGCGCGCCGCTGTCTGGAGCAGACCGGTTGTGACGGGCTGATGATCGGGCGGGCCGCCAGCGGTGATCCCTGGATTTTTGCCAGACTGCAGGCAGAGCTGACCGGTAAGCCCTGGCAGGAGCCTGATCCCCTGAGCCGCGGGGCAGTGATCTGCGAACACTTTGACGGCCTGACCGCGCTTTTGGGCGATCCGCTGACCGCCGCGCGGGAAATGCGGCATCTCCTGATGCATTATTTCAGGGGCCAGCCGGACGCGCGGCGGCTGCGGCAGGCCGCCGGACAGCTGGCGTCACGGCAGGATTTGCTGGCTATTTTACAGATGGCCGGACTGCTGCCGGCTGCTGGCCTGCCTACTGCCGGCCCTGGTTGTATATCCCCGGTAAATAGACAATAATAATCAGGCGGGCGGCCGGGCCGCAGGCGGCTGGCCGGTACCCCGCCGCAGCAAAAGGAAAGCGCAGGTCAAGAGTCCATGGAACAGTCATCCGGTTTTTTAAGTGTTGCTACCGCGTCACCTTCGCTCAAAGTAGCTGATCCCGGCTTCAATCAGGCGGTCATCAGTGAGCTGGCCCGGACGGCAGCCCGGCAAGGCGTAGCCCTGCTGCTGCTGCCGGAGCTGTGTCTCACGGCCTACACTGCCGGTGATCTGTTTTTTCAGCAAACACTTTTAGATCAGGCGGAAGCCGCCTTGCAGGAGCTGGCCCGACAGAGTAAAGACTGGGGCTCGCTGGTTTTAGTGGCAGGGCTCCCCCTGAGGCACGCCCAGCGCCTGTTCAATTGCGCCTGTGTCATTCAGGCCGGGCAAATTCTGGCCGCGGTCCCCAAACGCCAGCTGCCTAACAGCTGGGAGTTTTATGAAAACCGCTGGTTCACCTCCGGAGAAGTACTGGATGGTCACACCGCAACGATCACGCTGGGAGAGCACACAGTTCCACTGGGCCAGCAGTTGCTGGCCCTGCCCCTGACCGCTGAGGATCCGCTGCTGATCGGCATTGAGATCTGTGAGGACCTCTGGGTGCCCCAACCGCCTTCAGCTGAGCTGGCGCTGCGCGGCGCCCGGCTGATCCTGAACCCCTCTGCTTCCAATGAACTGGTCGGCAAAAGCTCCTACCGCCGGCAGTTGGTTCAACAGCAGTCCGGCCGGCTGAACGCCGCTTACCTGTACGCCGATGCCGGTCCGGATGAATCTACCACGGATCTGGTCTTTGCCGGCCACTCTCTGATTGCGGAAAACGGCCGCCTGCTGGCAGAAACGCCGCTGTTTGCCCAGAACGGTCCGGCTTTGCAAATAGCTCAGCTGGATCTGCGCCATCTGGCCGCGGAGCGCTGGCACAACAAAGGCTTTGCCAATCAATCCGCCGGTCTGGCCCCCCTGCCAGTGGTCCGGCTGCCGCAGCCAGGCCGCTGCGTTTCCTGGGCCAAACTGACGCGCCAGCTGCCCCCGCAGCCTTTTGTCCCGGCGGACCCGCTGACGCTGGATGAGCGCTGCCGGGAAATTTTTGCGATTCAGGCGGCCGGACTGGCCAAACGCCTGCGCCATACCGGGGCCCGTCACGCAGTCATAGGCATCTCCGGCGGTCTGGATTCTACCCTGGCCCTCCTGGTCTGCTGTCAGGCCTATACCCTCCTGGACTGGCCGCTGTCAGACATCCTGGGCGTAACCATGCCGGGCTTTGGCACGACTGCTCTGACCCACAGCAACGCCACCCGCCTGATGGAAAGCCTGGGGGTATCAGTACGGGAAATTTCCATCAGCGCGGCGGTTCGACAGCATTTCCAGGATATCGGTCATGATCCCGCGCGCCAGGACATCACTTATGAAAACAGCCAGGCCCGGGAGCGGACCCAGATTTTGATGGATCTGGCCAATCAGGTGGGCGGCCTGGTTATAGGAACCGGTGATCTGAGTGAGCTGGCCCTGGGCTGGTGCACCTACAACGCAGACCAGATCAGCATGTATAACGTCAATGTGTCCATCCCCAAGACCCTGGTTAAGCACCTGGTCAACTGGCGCGCCCGCCAGGCTGAGGCCGCAGGGCAAACGGAAACCTGCCGCCTGCTGGACTCTATCCTGGCTACTCCCATCAGCCCGGAGCTGCTGCCGCCGGATGAAAACGGCCAGATTGCCCAACATACGGAGGCGACCACCGGTCCGTATGAATTGCATGATTTCTTTTTATATTACATGCTGCGGTTTGGCGACAGTCCGGAACAGGTCTTTCATCTGGCCTGCCAGGCTTTTAGGGATCGGCCAGAGTATCCGCCGGCGGTGATTTTAAAATGGTTGAAGAATTTCTACCGCCGCTTCTTTTCTCAGCAATTTAAGCGCAGTTGTATGCC
>JAQWFM010000039.1 GCA_028704415.1 Oscillospiraceae bacterium
GGGCCGGCGGGAGAACAAGCGAGAGTTTTTGACCCGGTTCCACTGGCGGCGCCAGAAGAGGCCCCAGCCGCTTGCAGGCAGGGGCAACGGCGCTGGCGGCACCGGCTTTGCCTCAGACTCCGGCTGGTGTTCGTCTGCATAGTATTCCGCAGAAATCTGAAAGTCACGCTCTGCCGCAGCAGGCTGTGGCCGTACCGGTTCCGGAACCGACGCGGGATCATCCGGTAACGGCAGACTCCCCCGGTCTGGCGCCGGTGCGGCGTCAGCCGGCAATGGGGGCGGGACAAGGCTTGAATCAGGCAAGACTCCTCCTTCAGCTGCGGAAGCTATATTCCACATCCAGATGCGTACTGGTAGTCGGCGCATCAGAAAAATCCACCGCATAGCTGATGTGAATTTTGCCGCCGCCGGCCTTTTGCCGGATCTGCACCCGATTGGTAAACAAGCCCATCTGCAGGCTGCCAAAGGGGGTCTGCAAATGCGTGACATGACGGTGACCCTCTTTAAAAGCCATGGTCATTTGATTTTCGCCGTTGCGCAGCAGTAATACTGAACCGTCATCATTTAAGGTCAAGGTGGTCAGGGTCTTGCCCAGCCCGCTTTGTTCGCTTTCCCGGTAGGCCAGGATCGTCCGCTCAGCCTTGCGGTACCAGCGGCCCTGCGTCGCCAGTTTAATCACCTCAGGCTTTTGCCCGTCTTCCCATGACTTTCCGGTGATCACCAGGGAGATGTCCCGCTTCAGGGTGCCGGGTCCAGCGCCGGCCCCGGGTTTAGGCTCGGCCCGGCGGGGTGCGGCCGATTTAGGTTTACGATTTCCGGTCATATGTCACCTGTATAGTTATAGCTTAGCCGGCTTCAACCTGCCGCCGGCGCTGAATAAAGTCAGCTTCAGCCAGATCGCAAAGTCTTGTGACCAGCTCTGTCATGGATAGGCCCGCCTGGGCAAAAGCCTGCGGATACAGGCTGATGGGGGTAAAGCCCGGCAGATTATTGACCTCATTCAAATAGATCCGGCCGTCCTGCCGGTCCACAAAGAAGTCTACTCTGGCCAGCCCGCTGAGGTCAAGCAGCCGGAAGGCCTGCAGCGCGTAGGCCTGCAATTGCTTCAGGATAGCCGCGTCAAGGTTGGCCGGGATCTGACAGTAAGAACCATCCTCTGAAAAATACTTGGTCCGGTAATCATAAAACCCGGCCTGATCCTGCATGACAATTTCACCCGGATTTGCCGCGACCGGCTGCTGATTGCCTAAAACCGCTACTTCAAGCTCCCGCTTGTCCAGCCGGCGCTCAACCAGGATCCGATGATCATAGACTGATACCGCCTTAAGTCCTGAAACCAGCTCCGGCAGGGTCTCTGCCGGCAAAGTGCCAACCGAAGAACCACCGTTGGCGGGTTTCAGGAAACAGGGCAGGCCGCCCAGTTCCTTAAGGCAGGCAGAGGCCGCCTGCTCCGGCTGCCTGAGGATGGCCTCACGGTACACCATGGTATAAGGCACCACCGGAATACCTGCGGTCTGCAGGATCTGCTTGGTCATAATCTTATCCATAGCCACCGCTGAACCCGCGACTTTACTGCCTACATAAGGGATACCTGTCATATCCAGCAGACCCTGCAACACCCCGTCTTCGCAATTGATGCCGTGCACCGCCGGATAAATGAGGTCCGGCACAAAACCGGCCCGGGCCAGGACAAAATCACGCGGCGAAAGGATGACAGGCGGCGCCGCCGTCTGGCCCTCCGGAGTTTGTGCCGCCAGCTCCGCCCAATCCGGGCGCAGCAGGTCCTCATCCGGATAGTCGAAACGCAGCCAGCGGCCGTCCATGGTGATGCCCAGCTTATGGACACTGTAACCGGCCGCTTTTAAAGCCCGGCTGATGTTTAAGGCCGAGCGGCAGGAAACCATGTGCTCTGTAGAAACACCGCCAAATAAAAGCAAGACATTTTTCATTTTATGCTCTTTCATCATAACCTTCGCAGCAACAGCCCTCAGCCGGCCTCCGGAAAGCCGGATGATCCGACCGGCTATAAACCAGCCGGTTTATGCCGCGTCAAGCTCCGCCACCGACAGGTTACTTAAGTTCTTTTTTATTCTTTTGGATCGTAACCAGCATCGTCGTCAGCTGTTCTTCCAGCTCACTCAGCCGCTTGTTGGCGTACTCCAGGGAGCCCTGACGGATCTGTCGGGCGGATTGATTTGCTTTTTCAAGGGTCTGGGCCGCCACCTGACGGGCCTGCAGGGTAATCTCATGCTCATCAATCATGGCGGCGACCCGTTTTTCAGCCTGCCGCAGCAGATTATCCGCATCCTTGCGCGCCTCCGCCACCACCTGGCGGTTTTGCTGCAGCAGCCAGCGGGCCTGCTTGATCTCAACCGGCAGATTATCCCTCAGCATGCCAATCAAAACCAGCAGTTCCTCCCGGTCAATCATGCAGTTGCCGGAAAACGGTATGGTTTTGGCCTGCAAAACCTGATTCTCCAGCCGGTCGATCAGCTCATACAAATCATTTTCATTAGCGGGAGCAGCTGGGTTCTGGCCATTTGCACTGGCCGCAGTCTGATCACTCATGCAGTTTATCCTCCTGATGGCGGCCCTTCAGGCGCCTACTCACAAAATCCGCAATCGCCGGAGGCACCATAGCGCTGATATCTCCGTCAAAAGACCCCACTTCGCGAACAATACTGGAGCTGGTAAAGGCCAGGTCCGGTCTGGAAAGCAGTATCAGCATCTCAAAGTCACGGTACAGCAATCGGTTAGCGGTGGCCATATCCTGCTCATAGCGCAAATCCGACTCACTCCGGATCCCCCTGACCACCGCGCTGGCTTGCTTAAGCCGGACATAATCTACCAGCAGACCGTTATAGTGATCAACTGTACAGTTGGGTAAATCTGTAAAGCAGGCTTGCAGCATCTCCACCCGTTCTTTCACTGAAAAGCAGGCTTGTTTGCTGGCGTTAGGCAAAACCACCACATATAAATGCCGGCACAGCGCGGCCGCCCGCCGGGCAATGTCAAGATGGCCCGTAGTCGGCGGATCAAAAGTCCCCGGATATATGAATGTGTTCATCACGCCTCCCCAATTTGACTGCAGTCGGCACCGGTTTCAGCTGAATTGCGCTCAGGGTCAGGCCCCTCAGCAAAGCCTGGCATGGGTTTGTAAAATGATACCATTGCAGCCCCATACTGACAACGTTTACTAAGTTTCAACTTGGTTACAGGGACCGGATTGGCCCCGGGTACAGCTGCCGTCAGGGCAACCGGCCGGCCGGGCAGCCGGGCCGGCGAAGCTTTGGCGACAGCCGGCCTGATGCGCCGCCGTTCAGCCGGACTGGGTTCTTCAAACACCAGCAGCCCGGCCGGTTTCAGTAACCGCTGCCAGCAAGCCCGGGCCTGCCAGGCAGCAAAGAAGGCTTCCGCCTGCTGGTAAGGCGGATCCGCTAAGATCAGGTCAAAACGCGGTGACCCCGGCTGGGTCAGCAATCGGTAAGCCGCTTCAGCCGAGCAGCTCAGCAGCTGTAAGGCCGGGTCCGTCAGGCGGCCGACCTTCTGCAGATTTTCCCGGATGGCCCTTTGGGCGGCCGGATCTTTATCCACCCAGGTCACCCGGGCAGCCCCCCGGCTCAGCGCCTCCAGCCCCAGCTGACCGCTGCCGGCAAACAGCTCCAGTACCGCGGTACCCTCAAGGTCCAGCCGGGCGGTGATGGCGCTGAACATCGCCTCCTTAACCCGGTCAGCTGTGGGCCTGGTCTGACGGCCGCCGGGCGTTTTTAGCGGCAAGCCGCCATAACAGCCGGCAATAATTCTTGGCATGCGTTTTTCCTCCATCAAAGGCCGGGCTGGGTCATAGACCAGCCAAAATAGCAGTTCAGGGCTGCGGTCAGGCGGTGATCAGCCGGCTGCTGCAGCTGCGGATCCTGCTGGAGCAGCAAGGTGACGGCTGCCTGGCTTTCCTGCAGCAGGTCCTGATCTTCATATAAGTTAGCCAGGCGAAAATCCGGTACCCCATGCTGCCGGGTACCGAAAAAGTCCCCGGGGCCGCGCAGTTTCAAGTCAGCTTCCGCCACCTGAAAGCCATCATGAGTATGACACAGCAGCCTCAGCCGCCGCCGGGCCAGGCCCTCAGGCACGTCACTGAACAAAATGCAGACAGACGCTTTGTCGCCGCGGCCTACCCGTCCCCTTAACTGATGTAAGGTAGCCAGACCAAAGCGTTCGGCATTCAGAATCAGCATCAGGGTGGCGTTGGGATTATCCACCCCCACTTCAATGACCGTCGTCGCAATCAGCAGACCGGCTTCGCCACGTGAAAACGCATCCATAGCCGCCTGCTTTTCCCGGGCTTTCATCTGGCCGTGCAGCAGGGCAGGTTTAAATGGCGCCAGCAGCGGATCCGCGGAAAGCTTTTGCCAAACGGTTTCTGCCGCCAGTAAGTCGCCCAGCTGTTCGTTTTCCTGCACTAAAGGACAGACAAGGTAAGCCTGCTCACCCTGCGCCAGATGCTTAATCAGCAAGTCGCGAACCCGGGGCCAGTCGGCCCTGCCGGCCGTGTAAGTGGCCACCGGCTGCCGCCCCGGCGGCATTTCATCCAGGCGGGAAATATCCAGATCCCCATATAAGATCAGGCCTAAAGACCGGGGGATGGGCGTAGCTGACATAACCAGCACATGCGGGTGACGGCCCTGCGGATCTGAAGCCAGGCGAAGGCGCTGCCGCACGCCAAAGCGGTGCTGCTCATCCGTCACGGCCAGACCCAGGGCGGCAAAGCGCACCTGATCCTCAAGCAAGGCATGGGTGCCGACTAAAACGTCAATGCTGCCGCTTTCAAGTCCCGCCAGGATCATTCGGCGCTGCTTGGCCGGCGTCTGTCCGGTCAGCAGAGCCAGCTGCCAGTCAAGCTCCGGAAATAGCTTTTGCAGGCTGTGATAGTGTTGCGTCGCCAAAACCGAGGTGGGGGCCATTAACACGCCCTGATGCCCGGCCAGCACGGCCTGCAGCAAGGCCAGACCGGCAATCACCGTTTTACCGGAGCCGACATCGCCCTGAATCAGGCGGCTCATGGGCCGGGTAAGGGACAGATCCTGACTGATCTGGGCCAGGACGCGAGCCTGCGCGCCGGTCAGGCTAAACGGCAGCTGCCGCAGACTGTCCTGCCAGCTTTGCTCCAGGGCCGGGGTCAGCGCCAGCGATGGCGCTTCATGGGAAGCGTCTTCCTGAGATTTTAAGCGGCGCAGGCCCAGCTGGGTTAAAAACAGTTCTTCAAAGGCCAGGCGGCGGCGGGCCAGGTCATGGGCGGTTTGATCGGCCGGGAAATGAATCTGGCGGTAGGCATAACCGGCTTCACAAAGGTGATAGCGGCGCCGGAGCTCAGCCGGCAGCGCGTCCGGCAGGTAATCCAGGTACTGATCCAGGCATTGGGCGATCAGGTTGCGCAGCACGCCCTGGGTCAGGCCCGCGGTCAGGGGATAAACCGGATGCAGCCGCAAGACGGGCTCATCCTGAGATTCGGCTTCACTGACCGCTTCAACGACCGGGTTCATGATTTCCAGGCTGCCATTATAACGCCGCAACCGGCCCCGGAAATAAGCCGTCAGGCCCCTGGACAGTTTGTCTGCCTGCCAGGGCTGATTAAACCAGACGGCTTTCAGCATCCCGCTATCGTCCTTTAATACCGTGCGCACCGTGGACTGGCGGCCCCGGCGCTGTAAGGCCGGAGCGCGGGCTACCTCAGCTTTAAAAACCACGTCTGTGCCTTCCGGCAGGTCAGCAATGGGTAAAAGTCTGGTCCAGTCCTCATATTGCCGCGGAAACAGCCTGAGCAGATCCAGAATGGTATGGACATTCAGGCGGGCCAGCATTTGGGTGCGGCGCTGAGAGACTGCGGTGAGGCGACTCACGGGAACCAGCAGGGCCTGATAATCGGCTTCACTCATGCGGCGTTTCCCTTGCCGCCGGCAGCGGTTCCGGCAGGCCCAGGCGTTGGCGGCCGGTCCGGCAGTGAGTGCGGCAGGGGCAGCGGGGGCAGTCCGGGCGGCGGGCCACACAGATGTCTCGGCCTAGGGTAACCAGCAGGTGGCCCCAGTCAATCCAGGCTTCCTGCGGCAGGCAGTTCATCAGATCTCGCTCAATAACCGGCGGGCGGCTGCTGTCAGTCAGGCCCATCCGCTGCGAAATCCGGGCACAGTGGGTGTCAACCACCACAGCCGGCCGGCCGTAGCTGTCCCCCAGGATCAGGCAGGCAATCTTGCGGCCCACCCCGGGGATAGCCAGCAGCGCGGGCATACTGTCCGGAACCCGGCCCCGGTGGTGCTGCTGCAGCCAGGCGGCAGCAGCCTGAATATTGCGGGCTTTGTTATGGTACAAACCGCAGCTGCGGATATAAGGTTCAATATCCCGGGGCAGCGCCGCGGCAAAGTCACGGGGCTCAGGAAAGCGCTTAAACAGTTCTGGCGTGACCAGATTGACCCGGGCATCCGTACACTGCGCCGCCAGGATGGCGCCGACCAGCAGGCGCCAGGGATCCTCCCTAAAATCCAGGGTACAGTCAACCTGAGGATAATAGGCGCGCAGATCCGCCAGCAGCCAGGCCGCTCTCAATGGCCGGTTTGCGGTTTGAGGGTTTAGTTCAGGCGGGACCGGAGCCGGGGGCGTGGGATCAGGGTGAGGTTGATGTTTTGCGCTCATGTTAAATCTCCGTTCTTACCTGGCAGCCCCTGCAGGGGCTGCCAGCCAGGTAAAAGTCAGGCCAGTTGCAGGGTAAAGATAAAGCAGGCTCCCCCCATGGCGCTGCGGCCGGCTTTGATCCGCTGGCCGTGCGCCTGTAAAATGGACCTGGCAATATACAACCCTAAACCACTGCCACTGTTGCCGGTGCGGGAGCGGTCGCCTTTATAAAAGCGCTCAAAGACATGCGGCAGATCCTGCGGCTCAATCCCCGGGCCATTATCCTCCACATAAACCTCTACAAAGCGCGCTCCGGCAGGATGTCTGGTCGTCACGGCTATGACGCCGCCCTGAGGGGTGAACTTAATGGCATTGCTGACCAGATTATACAACACCCGATTGAGTTGCTCCTCGTCCCCCACCACCAGCAGCGGTTTGCTGCTGCCTTCGCGAATATCCGTCTGAACCGAAATATCTTTTTCATTCAGCAGGCTTTCCAGTCCGGAAATTACATCCAAAATCAGTCGGTTCAGATCAAAATTACGCATATTATAAGAGATGCTGTTGTAGTCCAGCTGTACCGCTTCGCTCATGTCATTGACCAGGTTGCGCAGCCGCTGGGTTTCATGGTATACGATTTTCAGGTATCGCTCCTGTTTTTCCGGGGGGATGGTACCGTCCAGCATCCCTTCCACAAAGCCGGAAATAGAGGTAAGCGGCGTCCTGAGGTCATGCGAGATCGAAGACAAGAAGTCCCGGCGGTCAGAGTTGGACATTTCCAGCCGTTCAATCATGTTATTGAAGGTGTTGACCAGCATCGTCACATCATCAAAAGGCAGGACGGACTCATCGGGTTCATCCTGATAGGTCGTCTTAACCGGCGGGTAATTAACCCGGACGGACAGATCCCCCATCGCGGCTTTGCTGGCCGCCTGCGATAGCTCGTTGATGGGCTTGGTTATCGCATGAGAAAAGATGACAATGATGATCAAAGCCAGCAGCAGGCTAACGGACATGGACAGCACCATGCTGCTGATCATGTAGCTGCGGTTGACTGAATGCAGGTTGTAGCGCATGTGCACCTGAATATACAACTGGACATCTGAATCCTGACTGTCCAAAACCGGCTGCACAACGCTGATCCACGACACCCCGGGGACATTTTTGAACAGCCCCATAAAGTTGCCGCCGGAAAAGGAGATGCCGGTGACCGTACTGCCGCCGCTCACATAAGGTGAAGGCAGCACCGGCCGCTGGCCCTGGCCCCACTGAATCAGCTCAGAGCTCAGGATGTCGGCACTCTCCGGCTCTTTTTGAGGCAGGTACAGGATATTTTCCCGAGCCTCATAGGGAATACCATTATCCATCACAATGGTTCCGTTTGGCTGCACAATCCAGACATACGCGCCGTAAGTTGACTTAATGAACTCCAGATAGGACTCCAGATCACCGCCATCTCTGATCTGCAGACCGCGGTCTAATTTTTCTGCCAGGACGTCACTCACCGCCTGACTGACGGCTTCCATCTGTTTAGCCTGGTTTTGCCTCAGGGTCCGGTCAATCCCATTATAAAATAAGACGGACACAACCAGAAAGGTTATGAGCGTCGCAATCATAAAGGACAAAACCACTTTGCCCCTGAAGGTTTGAGAATATTGTTTCAGTCTCATGAACAGCAGCCTTATGCGGTCTCAAACTTATAGCCCACACCCCAGACAGTCTTAATTTGCCAGGTTTTGGAGCCGCCGTGATCCTCAATCTTTTCTCTGATGCGCTTGACATGGACGTCCACCGTCCTGGATTCACCAAAGAAGTCATAGCCCCAGACACTGCCCAGGAGCTGTTCGCGGGTAAAGACGCGGTTAGGATGGCTGGCCAAAAAGTAGAACAATTCCAGTTCTTTGGGCGGCATCTCAATGCTCTGGCCGTTGATCTCCACAGTATACTGGCCCTTGTCAATTTTGAGCCCGTCATAAGCGACAATCTCTTGCGGTGCCTGCTCACCCGGTCCGGCAGCTTGCGCTTCAGTCCGCCTTAACACAGCCTTCACCCGGGCAATCAGTTCTTTAGGTTCAAACGGCTTTTGAATGTAATCATCCGCGCCTAATTCAAGCCCCACCACCTTGTCCAGAGTATCGCTGCGGGCAGTCACCATCAGAATCGGGACATTGGATAATTTGCGCAGATCCCGGCAGATATCATAGCCGTCTTTACCAGGCAGCATCAGGTCCAGAATAACAACATCCGGGTTCTCCTTCTGAAACAGGGGCATGACATCCAGTCCGTTGGTGCAGGACAAGACCTGAAAATCTTCTTTTTCAAAATATAAGGTTAACAGCTCGATGATATTAGGGTCATCATCAACAATCAGGACCTTTTTCATTTAGTGTCCCCCTTTAAAGGCAAACTGGCCGCGGCGGGCTGGTCTGAAGCCGGCACGGCTGACGGCGGCTGGCGCTTATCCTGAAAATAGGCCGCCAGATATTTGGCTAATTCAGCATTAGCTTCAACCCCGTGTTCCTGTTTACCGTTAAGCAATGTCAGCAGTTCCGTCAGGAAAGAATTAACATCTGAAAAGCGGCGGTACACTGAGGCGAAGCGAACATATGCTACTTCATCAATGTCACGCAATTTCAACAGCACCATTTCTCCGATTTTCTCAGAGGTCACTTCACGGTTGAGCTGATTGCTGAAGCCTGCTTCGATTGAACTGACCAGATGCTCAATCTGCTCAGTGGAAACCTGGCGTTTGGTACAGGCTTTCATGATACTCGTAACCAGCTTTTCACGGTTAAACGGCTCCCTGGAGCCATCCTTTTTAACCACAAACAGCGGTAAATACTCAACTTTTTCATAAGTGGTAAAACGATAATGACAGGCCAGACACTCCCGGCGCCGACGAATAGCCGCGCCTTCGTCAGACGGCCGGGAGTCAATGACCCGATCTTCAAGATGTCCGCAAACTGGACATTTCATGTTTTACCGTACCCGTTTTCTCCGCAGGGGTTAGTCATCCGAGCGGTCATCCTCATTGTCACTGAAAAACCAGGGAAGGATCCGGCCGGTCTTCTTTTTTTCTGTCTCCTGCGGATCCCGGTTGCTGCGGCGGACCTGGCTGTCCGACTGAGCATTGCGCTCCGGCACTCTTTGGGGCACGACCCGCTGCACCGGCTCACGATAAGCGGCGGGTTCCGGCCGGTTGGCCGGCTCCGGCCTGGCTGCGGCGGGCGGGGCGTCATTATTGTTTAAAAAAGCCGGAACATCCCGGGCGGTATCCGGCGCCGGTTCATAACTGGGCCGGGCAGCCGGTGCCGCTTCAGGCTGACGCGGCTGAGGCTGGCTGGCCGCGGCAGGCGGGTTGCCGGCCGGTTCAGGGCTGGAGGAAAAATGAGAGCGATAACCCTCATTGCGGCGGGAAGGGTAAGAACCGGCCGGCGCGCGGCTGCTGCCCGCGCTGCCGGTGCCAAACGGCGAGACCTTTTGGGTGGTGCGCGGTCCCATGCCGGGAATGCGCAGCTGCTCCTGCGGCGGTTCAGAGTTAGAATCAAAGCCGGAGGCAATAATGGTGATCATCAGCTCATCTTCCATCGCGTCACTGTTCACCGCGCCAAAGATAATATCTGAATCAGGCGCGGCGGCATCCCTGATCATACTCATGGCTTCATTAATTTCACTTAATTTCACATTGCCGCCGGCAAAGGACACAATCAGGCGGTGAGCCCCGTCCACTGTGGTATCAAGCAGCGGGCTGTGCAGGGCCGCGTCTAAAGACACCTCCATCCGGTCCGGGCCTTTAGCCCGGCCAATCCCCATATGACAGACACCGGCGCCTACCATGACCCGGCGAACATCAGCCAGGTCAAGGTTAACGACCCCATCAATAGAAATCAGGTCTGCAATGCCGGTTACACCATATTTAAGGACCTGATCAGCCATAGAGAACGCGTCGTTTAAGGATGTATCCTCATCCGTGATCTCCAGCAGTTTATCATTAGGCACGACAATTAACGAATCAACATACTGCTCCAGCGCGCGGATGCCGTTTTCAGCATTTTCCATCCGCTTAGCGCCCTCAAAGCGGAAGGGCCGAGTCACGACCGCAACGGTCAGGATGCCTAAATCCTGCGCGATCTGCGCCACAACCGGCGCGCCGCCGGTCCCGGTGCCGCCGCCCATGCCGGCGGTGATAAACAGCAAATCCGTACCCCTGATTAAAGCGGTAATCTCATCCCGGCTCTCCGCCGCCGCTTTTTCACCAATCTCAGGATTTGCCCCGGCGCCAAGGCCGCGGGTAATCTTTTCACCTAACTGTATCCGTTTGCTGGCCTTAGACCGCTCCAAAGCCTGATGATCTGTGTTGAGGGTTATAAACTCAATGCCGCGCACATCCTCAGAGATCATACGATCAACCGCGTTGCAGCCGCCTCCGCCCACACCCACAACCCTGATTGTAGCGTAGCCGTCATTGTCCATTACAAAATTCATGCTGTCGTTGTCATACTTTTTTTCAGCCAACGTGTCCATCCCCTTCCGCGCCACATAAACTCCGGCACACTGCTTAAGTTATGGCCGCCACTATGTTTACCTTATACCTGCCTGAATAAGAACCGCAGCCTGACTGGCAGACTACCGTTCAGCCAAATGCTGCTTTTTACTAGTTGGCATTCTACACTAAAGGCCTGGGGCTTACAACTATTTGTCAGGACAATTTAGAATTTGGTCACAGATTTATCTGGTCATCATGTCGTCAGGTTTAATATCGGTATTTGGCGTGTCAAAGTCAAGATGTTCTATTATAAGGTTTTTTCGCTTGTTGTACTGTCGTCTTGTCCTTTTAAATCTGGTTCACCCGGCCCAGCAGCGGCCGCTGGCCGGTTTCGCCGGGCGTTTTGTCTTAGCTGACGGTGCAGCCGGATATTTTCTCTCCCGCGCAGCAGCAGTAAACGGCGCAGGGAAGAAAAATTATTAAAGATTCTGACCCCAAAAGCAAAGACCGCGGCCAGATTGAGCTGAATGTTCAGCTGATCTCCCAGGGCGGAAAGGGCGACGGCAATAACCGCATTACCCAGCAGGCCGGTTACAAACAGCCAGATATCAAAATTTTTACGGAGACTGGCCAGCAATCCGCCCACCAGTGAATCCAGTGCCGCCAGAATCAGGACGGCCACATAGGAGGTGTAAGCGGCGGGAATCTCCAGATTCAAAAACAGACCCAGGATCAGGCCGATAAGTATACCAATTAACTGAATCATATTTTACCTCCCGGAAGCCTTACGGTGTGGCGGCGGCGGTGGTACCGGCCGCACTCTCGGCGGTGGTACTGGCAGCACTTTCATCTTTAGTAAAGACATAGGGCTCTGCCGTCAGGTCAAGCACCCCCTGACCCAGGTTTTGCAGTTTGTTTTGAGCTATGGCATAACTCAGCCAGTTCAAGGCATCGGCATAAGTTGTTGCTTCTGCCAGCTTAACAGTCAGGATATTGTCTTCCTGCAGTCGGAAGCTGAAGTACGTGTTGTCCGCCTCCGGACTGCTGACCTGAGTAATGCTGCCCAGAAGGGTAACGCCGTATGAGTTGGAGCGATCCGAGCTCTGAATCGCTTTTATGAGGGTCAGCGCCCGGCTCACAGCGGCCGGCGACTGGCTGACGATGGACTGGCCTAAAACGGCGACGCTGGTGCTGGTCCCGGCAATGTACGGCACCGCTTCATCCAGGGTTTCGCCGGCTTCGGTAAAACCCAGCACGATCCCGTCTTCATCCAGCACCACAAAGCTGTCCTCCAGCTTTAAATATGCCGCCGGTTGTCGTTCTGTGATGACGATGCTGATACCCGCCGGAAAGCTGACCCGGACCCGCGCGGTTTTGACATACGGCGAGCTGGCCAGAATTTTTTGCTCGGCCGTTTTGTAGCGGCCGGTAAATAATCCCCAGGGCAGCTGCAGTCCCCGCAGCAGATGCTGGCCCTGATACAGGCCGCTGGCCTGGGTCACAGCAGTCGCGTCTAATCTGCTCTGGCCGGTTACGGTAATCTGCCGGGCATAAAAAGCCGGCGCTGCAACGACAACTAAAACAAGCAGCAAAACCGCAACTAAAATCAGCAGGGTCTTCCCTCCGCGGAAGTGCCGGCTTAAACGGCGTTCGCCGGGCTTAGCCGGCGGGGGGGCAACTGAGCCTGAGGGTTGGGAAGGCTTTGGCCGGATACTATTTCTCATATACTGGCCGCCCCGGGACAGACTGATCCAGCAGGCTCAAAATAGCGGCGGCAATGTCTTCTGCCGCCTGCGGGCAGGCAAAACGCCGGGCCTTAGCCCCCATCTCCCGGCGGCGGTCGGCATCCTGCAGCAAAGTCAGCTGCTGCCGCAGGTATGCCGGGGTAAAGTCAGCGTCACGGCAGACCAGGGCCGCGCCGGCTTCCGCAAAGGCCTGCGCATTATGCATTTGGTGATCCCCCGTAGCATAAGGGTACGGCACCATCACGCTGGGCAGTCCCAGCGCGGCTATTTCCGCACAGGTCCCCGCGCCGGCGCGGCTGATATAAATATCCGCCGCCGCCATATAATCCGGCATATTGTACAGGAATTCAAAGATCTGTAAACGGGACGGCGCCAGCCGCAGGGCGCTTGCGCTTACCTGAGTTTCCTCAGCCAGACGATGGCCGCTTACTAAAATGAAACAGGCCGGGCCGGCGGGGTGGGCCTGCAAATAAGCCAGGGTGCCCTGATTTAAAGTTCTGGCGCCCAGAGACCCTCCGCTGGTCAGGATGATCAGCTGATCCGGATCCAGCTGCAGGCGCCGGCGGGCCTGCTCCCGCCGCAACTGGAAAAACAGCGGATTAACCGGATTGCCGGTGGTCAGAATCCTTGCGGTTTTATTAAAGTAAGGACGGGCTGCGGCATAGCTCAGGCAGACAGTCTGGGCGCGGCGCGCCAGCAGGCGATTGCTCTGCCCCGGAAAGGCGTTCTGTTCATGAATCACGTAGGGAATCCCCAGATGCCCCGCGGCCAGTAACAGCGGGTCCGATACATAACCCCCCGTTCCCAGCAGGGCCTGAGGTCGCAGGTGCTTCAGCAGCTGTAAGCTTTGGCGGTAGCCTTGCTGTAAATCCCTGGCGGCTTTAAACCAGGCCTGGGGCGAGCTGCGCTTAAAGGGGCTGGCTGGTATAGCAATAAACGGCAGGTCAGCCTTAGGCACTAATTCATGCTCCAGGCCATGGCTGGTCCCCACATACAGGAGTTTACAATCTGGTCTGGCCTGCCGCAAAGCTGCCGCTACCGCCAGGGCCGGATTAATGTGGCCGCTGGTGCCGCCGCCGGTCAGCATGATCAGTGGCTGCCGGCCACGGTTTAGATATTCACAGTCTTTGGGGATGGCGTTAAAAACTGAGTTACTCATGTCTCTCCTTTGAACCGCGGTCAGGCGCAGGCAGGCCGCTTGCAGGCTGTACCGGCAAGCCGCGGGGCGCTGTGGCTGCAGCTTGGACGGTCCTGTCTCTCCTGATTGTAGCAAAAGGACTGCGAATGGCAAACTTGGATATACTGAGCAGGATGCCGCAGGACGTCAGAAAAAAGATATTAGATGTCCCGCCATAACTAAAGAAGGGCAGTGAAATCCCGGTAGGAAAAAACACCTTCAGATTAACGGCCATACTTAAAAAAGCTTGCAGCGGTAAAAACACCGCGTAGCCGAAAGCTAGGATCCGGGCAAATAAGCCGTGGGTTTTCAGCGCGATCACTAAACCTAAGCCAAAGTAAAGCAGGAAAAGCAAAACAACGGTCAGCCCGCCTATCAGGCCCAGTTCTTCGCAGATAATGGCATAAATGTAGTCCGTATGCATTTCCGGGAGATAGTTATATTTGAGCCGGCTTTGACCCAGCCCCAGGCCAGTCCAGCCGCCCGATCCAATGGCGGTTAAGGCTTGCTCAGACTGATAACTGTCCGCTTCACTGGCTTCACTGGTATTAAAGAAAATGTTGAAGCGCTGCACCAGGTGATCCAGCCGCGGGTTTTGGCTGAGCCAGTTCTTCAGCAGTTGCTGCTCATGCAGCAGCAAAAACAGGATGAGCAACAGGCCGGCTAAACCCAGTATAAAGCCCAGGGCAATCCGCCAGGAGTCCCAGCTGATGCCGGCGGCCAAAAAAACCGCCAGCAGTAAAAAGTAGATGATTAAAACGGCCGACATATGAGACTGCATGGCAATCAAGCCGCACCAGACAGTCACCGCCAAAAACGGAATGACAAAATCAAAGGCAAAATTGGCCCAGCGCTTTTTGGCGCCGCTGAGCTGCTGCAAAAAGCCGCGGCGGCGGGCGCTGTGCAGCCAGGAAAACCAACCGGCTCCGCAAAACACCACCGCCAGCTTAATCAGTTCGGAAGGCTGCCAGTTAAAGCTGGCGGTTATTCTGAGCCAGCGCCGCTGGCCGTTTACTTCCACCCCCAGCGGGGTAAAGATCAACACCAGTAAAGCGGTGCAGATCAGGTAAATTAACAGCAAGATGCCCGGCCGGTTAAAGCGGCGCACATCAATAAAGATAAAAGCGATCAAAGCGGCCAGCCCGGGCAACAGCAAAATGGATTGGCGTAAAATATAATACCAGCCGTAGCCTTGCTCCGACATAGATTTGCCGATACTGGTAGAAAAAAGCATCACCAGGCCAAAGCAGATTAAAATGACCGTTACCATCAGCAGGCCATAACTGATCCCCTGCGGGGGCGCTAAGTCAGGGCCGGGGCCAGCCGGCATTGGCCGGCTGGCCCGGTGCATGGCGGCGCGTTTTTGCCGTCGCCGGCTGCCCGGCCGGCGGCCGGTCTGGCGGCTGTGCGGCGCGGCGGCTCTTGCGGCGGCCGGTTGGTTAGTTGCTTGCCTCATATGCCTGTCTCCCGGCGGCTCAGAACGCGGCCCAGTAAGTCAGCAGACTCAGCAGGCAACCTGCCACCGTCACTAAGGTAAAGACCGCCACCACTTTATTTTCTGACCAGCCGCCCAGCTCAAAATGATGGTGGATCGGCGACATCCGAAAAATCCGCCGGCCCCCGGTGCGCTTAAAATAAGTCACCTGAATAATCACAGACAGGGACTCGGCCACATAGATAAAGCCCAGCAGCAGCATGACCCAGGGGACCCCCTGCAATAACAGGACGCCGGCCAGCAGGCCGCCGGCGGCCAGGGAGCCGGTATCGCCCATGAACACTTTGGCCTTATGGTGGTTATAGAGCAAAAAGCCCGCAAAGCCCCCGGCCAAAGCCCAACTGCTGTACAAACTGCCCGCCGCGCCGCTAAAGGCGGTTAAAGAAGCCAAAATGCCCATGGTCAGGGCAGCCGGGATCGTGACGGCGGCCAGCAGGCCGTCCACGCCATCCGTCAGGTTGACGGAATTGGCAATGAAGTAAAGATAAATAACCGCAAACACGCCGTACAAGAGCTTCCAGCCCAGGCCTGTGACCGGCAATACCTTTAGGCTAAAAGGCAAAACAAAGACAGGGCCGCCGGGGAAAAACCAGAGATAATATACCGTAAACAGGCCGCAAATCAGCAGGGTGGGAACAGACTTTTGCAGCGGGCTCAGGCCTTCCGGATTTTTCCTGACCTTGATATAGTCATCGGCAAAGCCGGTGGCAGCCAGGCCCACCGACAGCAGCAGCAAAGCGGCGGTCTGACTGGCAGGGTACAAAAAAGCCATGACTACCATCAGCAGCCAGAGCGGCAGCAAAAACATAAAACCGCCAAAGGTAGGCGTGCCGCTTTTTACCAGGTGACTCTGCGGTCCGTCCTGCCGCTCCTTTTGGCCGACATGCCAGCGCCGCAGGCGCGGTAAAAGCCAGGCGCCCCAGAGCGCGGTCAAAATAAACGCAAGACAAGCGTACAGCAGCGCCAGACTTAAGTGCGGAACTGTTTGTGTCATGGGATCAGCCCTCCGTCCGGTCGCTGACGACCGCTTCTACAACTTTTTCCATCTGGTAAGAACGGGAGCCCTTGACCAGCAAGATATCCTGTTCGTTCAAGGCCGTCAGCAAGGCTATAATCAAGCTGTCCCGGTCCTTGAAACGGTGAATATGCATCGCGCCGGGCTTTACTTGCCGGGCCCCTTGTTCGACAGCTTCGGCAAAAGGTCCGCAGAGATACAGTTCATCCACGTCGCCCAGGGCCAGCCGTTCGCCGATTTCCTGATGCAGCGCCCAGGCATACTCCCCCAGCTCATTCATACTGGCCATGGCTACGACCCGGCGCCGCGGACCGCCCACTTCACCCAGCAGATTGATCGCGGCCTGGACCGATTCCGGACTGGCGTTATAGCTGTCGTTGATGATCATCAGCCCGCCAACCCGGATCAAACGCTGCCGGTCACCTGTGACCTGAAAATCCATCAGACCCAGCGCGCTCTGGCGGGGATCCAGTTCCAGCCGTTTGGCGGTCAGCAGCGCGAACAGGGCATTTTGGACGTGATGCAGGCCTGCGACCGGCAACGTGACGTTTTTTTGCCATAGCTTTGCCTGGCCATCCTGCCAATAGACCGCATCAAAACTTACGCCGTTCAGGTCGGCCTGGATATTCCGGGCCTGCATCAGCCGGTGGCGACACGAGGCCGGCGGTTGAGCCGCGGTGCTGATATAACTGACGCTAAACTGCTCCTGCTTTTGCAAAGCCAGCCGCCGCAGGTAGCTGTCATCCGCGTTCAGCAGCAAGTCCCGGCCGTTTTTCATGCCATGCGTTATCTGACCTTTGGCCAGCATGATATTATCTCTGGTTTTAAACTGCGCAATGTGAGAAAAGCCAATGCCAGTAATCAGAGCCAGGTCCGGTCTGGCCATATCTGACAGGCGGGCCATCGTCCCCGGCGCGTCAATGCCCATTTCCACCACCAGGGCCTGCGTATCTTCCGCCGTGGACAGGATGGTCCAGGCCAGGCCAATATGGTTGTTCAGGTTAGCTTTGGTCCCGCAGGTTTTAAGCTGCCGGCCCAGCGCGGCGGTCACCATATCCCGGGTGGAAGTTTTACCGACTGAACCGGTCACCCCGATCACTTTGGCCGTCAGCTGGCCGCGGTACCAGCCGGCAATCTGATCCAAAGCCACCTCGGTGTCCGGGACCACAAAACAGGGGCGGCGCTGTTCCGGCAGGAGCTGCTCCCAGGCCGATGGTTCAGATACGACAAAAGCCGCCGCCCCCAGCTGGACAGCCTGTGCCAGATAACGGTGGCCGTCAAAGCGTTCGCCCTTAAGGGCCACAAACAGGTTGCCGGGCTCCAGGCTGCGCGTATCGCTGGAGACCCCGCAAAAAGTCGCTGGGGCCGCGGCAGCTGAGCCCCCCTGACAACAGGTATTCAAGGCCTGGGCAATTTCATCTAACAGATAGGGTTTCATGCGTTCTGGTTCCCTTCATGGTTGTCTAAGTCAGCAAAAGCCGCCTGGATTACGTTCAGATCAGAGTACGGACGGACCTGGTCGGCTGTCATTTCATAGGTTTCTGCGCCCTTGCCGGTAATCAGCAGCAGGTCGCCTGGCTGCATGTCGCCGATAGCCTGCCTGATGGCAGCGCTCCGGTCCGGGCAGGCGGCAAACCAGCTGGTCTCAGGTTTAGCGCCTTCACATAAGTCGGCTACAATGGCTGAGCTGTTTTCGCTGCGGCTGTCACTGACCGTCAGGTAACAGCGGTCGGATAAAGCAGCGGCTATTTTACCCAGGTGGACGCGCCGCTGACGGCTGCGGCTGCCGTCTCCGCCCAGCACGGTCAGCAGGCGGCACCCATACGGTCGCAGATCCGTCAAAAGGCCTTCCAGCTGTTCATCATTCCAGGCTTGATCTATAAAGATATCCCACCCGCGGGGATTGGCGACGGGCTGCAGACGGCCGGGGACAGAGATCTGAGCCAGTAAGCCTGCCGCGGTTTCCAGCGGCAGATTCAGTTCCTGACAAACGGCCAGGGCAGCCAGGGCGTGATAAACCGCATGCCGGCCAGGTAAGCCGATAAACAGGTCATGCGCCGGTCCGGCTCCCCAGCTGACCGCAAGCTTAGTCCCCAGGCGACCATTCACTTTACAAATGTGCAGGTTCGAGCCGCGTACATCGGCCTGAGCTGACAAGCCAAAGGAACGCAGCCGCTGAGGACAGTTGCTTTCCCGCCGGGCTCTTAAAAAGGTGAAAGCCGGATCATCTTCATTGTATAAAACCAGCTCAGCCGCGGCTAAGGCTTGCGTTTCCAGAGGAGCTAAACAGGTTCGGGCATTGAGTAAAAGCAGCACCCGGAAGTTAGCGTAAGCCTGACGCCGCCAGGACAGGTCCAGATACCTGAGCGGCAGAACCGCTGCTTTTTGCCGGAGCTGGAGCATGGCCGCCAGGCCGGCCTGGATTTCCGGTGCCTCCGGATGGTTGCGGCCGATATAGCGGATCTGATCACTGGTGACCTGGCGCATCCCATCTAAAAAGCCCGTGGGCAGGCGCAGTTGATTCAGCAGCTCGCTCAGCAGCCCCGCCAGACGGTGGCGGCCCAGCCAGGCAACACAGCCAATCAGCTGCAGATGACTGGAGGGGTACTCATAGTAACGGGCCGCAACATAGGCCAGGGCATCGCGGGTATCACTGACCAATACTAAAGCACAGTGGTGCTGTTGCAGCAGGTCAAGAACCGTGGCGGCCGGCCAGACAGATATAACCACCGCGCCGGCGCCCCTTTTAGCTGCCTGTTCCAGATAGTGATGTCCGTCATCATGCTGGCCGCGCAGGGCAATAAACAGGGTGCCCGGCCCGGCCTGACGGGAATCATAGGCCAGATTTTTGATGGGTGTCTGGGGATTGCCCTGAAACCTCAGGACCGGGTAAACCGAGCATAAATCATATAAGGTCATCATCACTATTTCCTCATTTCATCAGGGACCAGAGGCGGCAGGCGCCTGAGTTCAGCTGCCAAACGTCAGGGTCACCACCGTGTAGGCGGCGACCTGACCGCTGCCGTCTGAGCCGGACGGCGCGATACTCTGAGCGGTGACCGTTCCGCGCGGGTTGCTGCCTTCAAACCTGACATTCAGGTTATTAGCGTCAGCCAGCTGCTGGGCCTCATCCAGGTCCAGGCCGCTGAAATCCGGCACACTGACGGTGGTCTGACTGCTCTGATTATTGATGGTCACCGTCACGCTGCCCTCATAACCGATCATGGTGCCGGCAGCCGGGTACTGCGCCTGAATCACATCATCATTGGACCAGTCCTCCGGCAAATCCAGTTCCCAATTACGCAGGGTCATGTTTTGACGGGCCACTTCCACCGTTTGTCCGGTTAAGTCAGGCATGGTATAGTCGTCAAACAAATTGAGGATATCCACATCGGTATAGGTTTTAGCTACACCCAGGGTCTGCAGCACTTGTTTGGTGATCCGCCGGCTGGTGATCTGCGCCGGCCAGGACGTTTCCGCGTCTCGCGGCACCGACAAGATCACCAGCAGAGAATACTCCGGATCCTCATACGGAAACAGCGAAGCAAAGGAAATAACATTCAGATCGTCTTCTTCTGAATCCGGATCAGCGTCGGCCGATTTATGGGACGAGGTGCTGGTTTTGCCGGCAATGGCATAGCCGGGGGTAGAAACATAGCTGCCGGTGCCGTCTGTTACGACGCCTCGGAGGTACTTCAGCACTGTGGACGCGGCCGACTCGGAGATGACCCGGCGGATCGTCTGCGGCGAAAAAGTACGTACCGTATTGCCATCTGCATCAGAAATGGACGCGGCAACCTGCGGCTGCATCAGGACCCCGCCATTAGCAAATACATTGTAGGCATTCAGCATCTGCAGCGGCGTAACCGTAGCCTGTTCGCCAAAAGACCAGGTGGCCATATCGATTAAGAGCGGGTCTTCATGGTTGATCCCGCTAACTTCAGCCGGTAAATCTATGCCGGTCAGCTCCAGATGACCAAAAGCGCGGACATATTCATAAAAGCGCTTTAGGCCGACGGTTTCTGCAACCTGGACAAACACCGGGTTACAGCTCGTCCAAAGGCCTGTTTCCATGGTTCTTAAGCCGTGCCCGCCGGCCACGGAGCATGATATTGGGTAGCTGTCCCAGCCATCCACATAGATGGGGTCATCACTGAAGGTTTGATCTTCGCTCACCGTCTGGAGATCCAGAGCCATCGCAGCTGTTAAAGCCTTATAAGTTGAGCCGGGTTCATACGTTTCAGAAATAGCCCGGTTAACCCAGACATGGCCAGTCAGATAGTCCAGTTGTTCCGAATCGTTCTGCGGATCCCAGCTGCCGCTGCCGCTCCAGTCAGAGGGCTGCGCAAACGGATCATTGAGGTCAAATTCGCCGTTTTGCGCCATGGCTTTAACCGCACCGGTTTTGGTTTCCATCAAAATCGCGATGGCGCCTTCTTCTACCTCAAACTCGCTCACAGCTCGGTCCAGCTCGGTCTGCAGGATTTCCTGCAGGCGGATATCCAGGTTCAGGGTGACATTCTGACCGTCGCTGGCCGCTTCAGCCAAATTGGCAGTATTGGGCAAGACGGCTTTAGAATAGTTATCCACTTCCGCATAGGTATAGCCGGGTCTGCCGGTCAGCTCTTCATTGTACTGGGACTCAATGCCGTTAACCCCGGTCATGATCTGATCCGGCTTGTTGGTAAAGCCAATCAGGGTCGCGCCGATGTCGTTGTAGGGGTATTCCCGCTTCATTTCTGTGTCAATCGTAACCCCGCCGATATCATAGTTACTGAGGAAAGTCTTAAGACTATTGCAGGTGTCCCGGTCAATATCCTGAATCAGTTGTACATAGGACAGATCTGTTTCCTGCGCCGCCGCGGTTACAGTTTGCACCTCCAGACCCAAGATGCCGGCAAACTGGCTCTGCCAGTCATCCGGCGCGGTATCCGACTGGGCCATAAAGGCCGATGGCGTAATCCCAATCGTGTAAACATAGGTGGTCACTGCCAGTTTGTTACCTTCGGCATCATAAATATCACCCCGCTCGGGGTAATCTACCACTTTTTGATAATACTGTTCCGCGGCGGCCTGAGCATAGGTTATATGTTCAATAACCTGGGTATTAAATAAGGCCGCGGCTAAGACCCCCGCAAAGACAAACATAAAAACAGCGGCCAGAATGATACCGCTTTTGCTGCCGGAACGGCGGGTTGAGCCAGGGCGCCGCGGGGTGCGTTGATGGCGTCTCCCGTCTTGTTGTTGCTTAGTCTGCGGCTGCATAACGATTACTCCGTAAACCGCTTCAGGCTGTGAAGATAGCGGTTAAACCAGCCCACAGCTGATCCAGCCAGCTCAGGTGGCTGCTGTTGGTACCCGAGTCATCAGTAGATCCTGATGAACTGTTGTCAGCAACGATAAGACGATCTGATGATGGGACATCAAGATATATAGTTTGAGCCGAAGTGGCGGTTTGTAAGCCCAGTGCCAGCGCTTCTGAGCGGTAAGTCTCTTCAGATTTAGCCGTACTGATGCTGGTCATAAGCTGAGTGTTTTCTACCCTCAGGGTTTCAATCTGTTGCGTGAGGCTGGCGTTGCTGTAATTCAACTCCAATAATCTGGCCTGATTATTGAGCAAAAAACCGATGATCCCGCAAAGGAACAACGAAACGGCCGCAACCTGCAGCACGCTGATTTGTCTGACTCGCAGCCAGCTCAGGGCCGCTGTCATCGCCATGCGGTTTTGCCGCCGCTCCTGTTCTGAGACAAGCTGCAGTTGCGGGGCTGAATCCGGTGTAATTTCAGGCGCATCCAGCCAGGCTTCCGCCGACGGGAGCTCTGCATAGGGCAGCGGTGATTCTTTCCAGGCATTGCTGGCGGTTGCTTGATTTCCTGACATAATTTTCTTCCTCACTCCGTCCGGAGCCGGCCAGGCGTCTCAGGCCTGAGACTGGCGGTAATCCTGATAGCTTTGCGCGTTCCGTTCAAATACCCTCACCCGGGCGCTGCGCGAACGCGGGTTTTCCTGCTTTTCCTGAGCGCTGGCGGTAATCCCCTTGCGGCTGACCAGCTGGCCCAGCGGCTGTCTGCCGCAGCTGCAGTAAGGCAGGTCGGGAGGGCAGATACAAGGATCCGCCCAGAGCCGGAAGCGATTTTTAACCAGGCGATCTTCCAGCGAGTGAAAGGTAATGATGACCAGCCGGCCACCTGGTTTTAAGACTTCTGCCGCCTGCTCTAAAAAGCGATCCAGCTCACCCAATTCATCGTTAACCGCGATGCGAATGGCCTGAAAGCTGCGACGGGCCGGGTGCTGGTCCTCCCGCCTCGCCTGAGCCGGCATGGCGCGGGTGATAACCGCGGCCAGGGCAGCGGTATCCTTAATGAGGCCCGCCTGCTCTTGCTGTTTGATCGCCCTGGCGATCCGGTTGGCGTAATGTTCCTCACCATACTCTTTCAAGATGCGTGCCAGCCCGGCTTCACTGGTTTGCCGGAGCAGGTCCGCCGCAGTCAGCGGCGCGGTCTGATCCATCCGCATATCCAGCGGCCCGTTGCTGCTATAGGCAAACCCGCGGCTGGGTTCATCCAGCTGGTGGCTTGAGACCCCCAGATCCGCCAAAATCCCGTCACAGGCCGGTAAGGTAAACTGCAGCTGCCGCAGACTGCTTTTCAGGCTGGCAAAATCCGCGTGCACAAAAAGCAATGCGGGTCGCCTGGCGGCAGGCTTTTGCTGATTAAGTGCGGTTAACCGGGGCTGGCTGTTTTGCAGTGCTTCCTCATCCCGGTCCAGGGCCAGCAGCGTATCCCCGGCCGTTAAGCGCTCCAGAACCAGACTGGCATGGCCGCCGCCACCCAGCGTGCAATCCGCATAGCAGCCGCCTCTTTGGGGAGCGAGCGCCGCCAGGGTCTCCTCCGGCAGGACCGGCAGATGGTAAGCCATCCTAAATGATTCCTTTGACATCATAAGCGCTCAGGTCCAGTTCATTGATGGGCTGCGCGGCCTGACGCTGCCGCTCATAAAAGGCTTTACCACAGATTTCCAGGGTATCGCCCATATCAATTAAGCAAATTTCCTCGCCGGCCGTTACATCAATACTTTGCCACAGCTCCTCACTTATGCTGATACGGCCCTGACTGTCCAGCTGGCAGCGCACCGCCTCGCCCACAATTTCCCGACGGAGCCGGCGCGCGGCCGGATTGGTGCCCGGCAGCTGATAGATCTGCTGCCGCACGGATTCAAATTGAGACTCGGTATAAACCGCCAGGTAACCCAGATCCAGAGAGCGGGTCACAAAAACGGCGGAACCCAGGTGCTCCCTCAACTTGGCCGGGATGAAAATCCGGCCTTTAGCATCGCTTGAATGAGTGTAACGAGCCATGAGTTGAGCACCTCCAATCCAAATTCATCCATGCCGTGAGCCGGGGCTGCCCCAATCGAAGCAGGCCGGCTGCCTGGTTAAGCGCCACAATTCACCACAAAACTGATTAAGTGCGCCACAAATCACCACTAGGGCTTTATTGTAGCCTTAATAGATCCTGGTTTCAAGTAATGGATCTGCTGGGTTCTTTTCTTATTACCGTGAAAAAATGGAAAAATCAAAAGGGAAACGGCGAGGGATAGGATAAATGCAATTTCCCCACGGCCAAAAAGATCATCGTGCGATACCCTTGAAAGGTCCTAAAGCCTCTGGCTTTCCTCTTGGCGGCTTGAATCAAGCTGTTCATGCCTTCTGCAAAGGCATTACTGATCCGAATTCGGGAGTTTGACAGTTAAGCCCTGATCCCCAAACTCTGAAACGCCCTGGTAGCAGCCAAAAGGCTGTATTTTTTTGTCAAAAAATGGCGCATATCTATTGCACAATGCTTCACAATGTGTTATAATATCCCTAACTTTAGCCTTTCACTCGGAGGTACACCA
>JAQWFM010000040.1 GCA_028704415.1 Oscillospiraceae bacterium
AGTCTAAACTCCTTTCTGATGCGGCTGCCGGCAAGAAAAAGTGTACTACAAAGTTCTAAAAACTTTATAGAAGAACTGAATGCCAGTTCAACTGCCTTATACTGGAATTTAGGTTTTCACTTAAATCCCAAGTCCAGAGCGCCTTTTTCTTTTCCGTTAACGTTGACGGCCTCTCAGGAATGGCCTAAAATCAGTTTAGATAAGAGATCTTACGGATGAGAGGCAAATAGCATGGACAAGTTGTTGCAACAAATTGAAAAGACCGGGGTACTGCCGGTCATCAAACTCAATCATCCTGAACGGGATGCCGTCCGGCTGGCGCAGGCGCTGACCCGGGGTCAACTGCCCGCGGCCGAAATTACATTCAGAGCTGCGGGGGCCGCGGCTGCGATCCGCCTGACGCTGGAAGCTAATCCGGACATGCTGGTTGGCGCGGGCACGGTTTTGACGGTTGAACAGGCTAAGGCTGCGATTGATGCCGGTGCCAAATTCATTGTCAGCCCGGGCTTCAATCCTAAGGTGGTAGCCTATGTGCTCAGCCAGAATGTGCTGATGCTCCCCGGGACCGTCACCCCAACAGAGATTGAGATGGCGCTGGGTTATGGCCTTAAGGTGCTGAAGTTTTTCCCGGCTTCGGTCTACGGTGGGGTAAAGGCAATTAAAGCCCTGTCGGCGCCTTACAGTGGGGTGCGTTTTATTCCGACCGGCGGGGTCAGTTTGGATAACCTGGCTGAATATCTGGCGGTCCCTCAGATTCTGGCCTGCGGCGGCAGCTATATGGTTAAAGAAGCTTTACTTGAAGCAGGGGATTTTGATCAGATTACCGAGCTTTGCCGTCAGACCGCGGCAATTGTGCAGCAGTACCGCGCCTGAGCGGTTCCCCGGGCGCTTGAATCCCCCCACCCCCGGTTTGGGCCACGCTTCAGCGCGGCCCAAACCGGGGGTGGCAGTTCTTTGAGTGAGAAAGGAAATGAAAATGGCTCGTATTATTACCTTTGGTGAAATCATGCTGCGCCTGCAGCCGGAAAATTACCTGCGCTTTTTTCAAAGCGACCGGATGGAAGCGACTTTTGGCGGCGGGGAGGCAAATGTGGCGGTGTCACTGGCTAATTTTGAGGAGCCGGTGGCTTTTGTCAGCAAGCTTCCCACCCATGATATTGGTCAGGCGGCGGTGAACAGCCTCCGTTACTTTGGGGTGGATACTTCATTGATTACCCGCGGCGGTGCCCGGGTGGGGATCTATTATAATGAGAAAGGTGCCAGCCAGCGCCCCTCAAAGGTTATCTATGATCGCGCGCATTCTGCGATTGCGGAGGCCGTCCCGGCTGACTTTGACTGGGACCGCATTTTTACCGGCGCGGAGTGGTTTCATTTTACCGGCATTACCCCGGCCCTGAGTCAGAATGCGGCGGATATCTGCCTGCAGGCCTGCCGGAAGGCCAGGGAAAAAGGCCTGACGGTCAGCTGTGACCTGAACTATCGTAAAAATCTCTGGACCCAGGCCGAGGCCGGCCGGGTCATGGCCGGGTTGCTGCCCTATGTGGACGTTCTGATAGCCAATGAAGAGGATGCGGATAAGGTCTTTGGCATTCGCGCCGGCGCCACCGATGTCGATTCAGGCGAACTCAATAAAGCCGGCTACATAGATGTGGCCGGGCAGCTGGCCCGGCGCTTTGGCTGTCAGACCGTTGCGATCACACTGCGCACCAGCCTCAGCGCCAGTGATAACAATTGGGCGGCGATGCTTTATACCGCCGGAGCGGCATATTTTTCCCGCGAATACGCGGTCCGCATTGTGGATCGGGTAGGCGGCGGCGATTCTTTTGGCGCCGGCCTGATTTATGCCTCTTTGCATCAATATGAGCCTCAGCAGCGGCTGGAGTTTGCGGTAGCCGCCTCCTGCCTCAAGCACAGTATTGCCGGCGACTACAACCGCGTTTCAGTAAAGGAAGTAGAAAATCTGGCCCAGGGCAGCGGCAGCGGCCGGATACAGCGCTGAAAACTCCCTTGCCGTCACAAGCTCAGACCGGCCAAACGGATACAGCAACCATGGTTACCCCTGAAAGGAGCGGCTATGATGCAAACCCTGTTAAAGTACGCTCAGACTGAGCAAAGCTCCCGCCGCCAACGGCCGCTGGCGGCGGCCGACGCGCTTGTCCTCTCTCAGCTGGCCTATCTGGATTATACCGGGTTAGTCGCCCCAACGCAGGCCCTGACCCCGGACGAGCTGCCGGACTGGCCGGAGCTGGGCCAGCTTGGCGCGCGGCAGGCTCACAACCGCCTGCCGTCGCAGCGGCTTTTTGAGCATACCATAGATGCGGCGGATAACCGCCGGCTCTGGCTGGCCGTAACCCGGAATCCGCGCTTTGCCAGCCTGAAACCCCTGGCCTACAGTTACAACCTTGATCCTGATGCCTGGCGCCAGTTTGCGGCGCTGGGCTTTTTGTCGCCTGAGGGGGATTTATGGCTGGCTTTCCGCGGCACGGATCTGGATCTGACCGGCTGGCGAGAGGACTTTGCCCTGTCCTTTCTGCCGGAGATTCCCTCCCAGACCACTGCCCGGGACTATGCCAGACAATTGGCCGGCTGCTGGCCGCAGGCCAGGCTTTACTTTTGCGGCCACTCTAAAGGCGGTAACCTGGCTATTTTTGCCGCGGCGGCACTGGATCCGGCCGACCAGGAGCGGCTGCAGGCCGTTTATGCCTTTGACAGTCCGGGTTTTTTGCCTGAATTTTTTCAAACCCCGGGCTATCTGGCCATTCGTCACAAACTCAGGCGTTATGTTCCGCAGCTGTCTCTGGTGGGACAGCTGCTGCAGCCTCCGCCGGAACCCTGTCAGGTGGTGCTGAGCTATGCTCTGGACGGTATTCAGCATAACGCCTTTAGCTGGCTGGTCAGCGGCACTGAGCTGGCCCGGGCCAACGAACTCAGTCCGCTGGCTAAACGGCGAAGTCAGGCGCTGAGCCGGCAGATTGCGGCCATGACGACGGAGCAGCGCCGGGCCTTTACAGATGGCTTGTATGATTTGCTGGCGGCCGTTGAGGCCGCGCGGCTGACAGTGCTGGATGACAGCTGGACTAAACGGCTGCGCCAGGTAGTCAGCGGCCTGCGCCAGGCGGATCCGGCGCAGCGGGCTTTTTTGCGCAGCACCTTGTTTGCCTTGCTTAGGGCCCTGAATCCGCCGTTCCCGGTCCGGCCGCAGCCCCTGCCGGACCCGCCGGCGTCCCTGCGGCCTGCTCAGCCGGAGGCGGCAGGGTTAAATCCGGAAGATGCTTGAGGCTGTGAGCCAGGCATACCGCTCAGGCAGAAAACCGTCCTGGCGCTTCAGCTGCCGCCTGCCCGTCAGGGCCGGTCCAGCCGGCCCTGACGCCTTTCGGCCCGGTAGTCCCGCGGCGTTTGCCCGGCCAGCCGGCGGAAAACCCGCTCAAACTGGGTCAGACTGGAAAAACCCAGCTGGCCTGCTACCTGAGCGACACTGTATTGCGGATCCAGCAACAGGTCCTGAGCCTGCCGTATCCTCACCGCGCTGCTGTACCCATTAACCGTCATCCCGGTTACTTCCTTAAAAGCGCGGCACAGGTAAAACTTGCTGATAAACAGTCTGGCCGCCAGCTCATCCAGGGACAGGTTCAGCGCCGCTTCTTTTTCCAGAATCCGGATTGCTTCGTATACTTTCTGCTGCCGCGGCCCGGTTTGAAAGACTTCCGCCGGTAAGCGATCCTGACTGTGGCTCATCATAAAGCGGAGCAGGGCCAGGGTCAGACAGACGACCTCGGCTTGCGCACTGAGGGCGTCTTGCTGGGTCAGAGCGGTAAACCGGGCGGTGAGGCCGTCTAAAAAAAGACGGTCGCTGCCTTTAAGGGCCAGCAGCATAAAGGGCTGCCTGAATAAAGCCGCCGTCTCGGCTGGCGGCAGAAGGGCTTCTGCCTGCAGCGGGAAACTGCTGCTGATATTGAGCAGCAGCCGGTCATTGACCGCTTCAGCGCCGGCCGGCTGAGTCATGTGAATACTTCCCGGGCGGATACAAACTAAAGTCCCGGCTTCTGACAAAAAACTGCGGCGATCCACAAAGTATTGCCGGCGGCCCTCTACCTGATAATAGACCTCCAGCTCGCGGTGAAAATGCTGCTGCACCATGCTGAAACCGCCGCGGCGGCGCAGCCGTTCAATAAACAAGCCGGGCAGGCGCAGGCTGCTTTGCGCTATGATGTCCGGATTAGTCTCAGGGGTCATACAAGGCTGCGGTCCTCTCTGGTCCAAATCCATTAATGGTAAAAGCGACCGTTATCTGTCGGGCATTGAAGCAGGGCAATAAACGCTGAAAAATGCCCTGAATTAGCAATATATAGGCCATAAGTAGACATTTATTGCAGTATACTCGATCCAGGAAAAAGAATAAAGAACCGGTTGTACCAGCATAACGGTTAAAAAGTGAGGATAGGCCATGATTTACGGACACGCGAAAGTCTCAGATATTCAGATTGCTTACATAGGCGGCGGTTCCCGGGGCTGGGCCTGGGGTCTGATGGCGGACCTGGCCATGGATGAGCAAATCAGCGGCACGCTGAGGTTGTATGACATAGACTCGGCCGCGGCCCGGCGCAACTGTCAGTTGGGCGAACGCCTGCAGCAGCAGCCGGGCGTCCGGTCTGCCTGGCAATATAAGGTCAGTGATACCCTGGCGGAAGCTCTGACGGGGGCGGACTTTGTTATTATCTCTATTTTGCCGGGGACCTTTGCTGAAATGCACTCAGACGTGCATACCCCGGAAAAATACGGCGTCTGGCAGTCAGTCGGCGACACCGTGGGACCGGGTGGTTTTGTGCGAGCTTTGCGCACCATTCCCATGTTTGTTGAATTTGCGGAAGGCATCCGACAATACTGCCCCGAGGCCTGGATCATTAATTACACCAATCCCATGTCCGTCTGTGTCCGCACGCTTTATAAAGTCTTTCCCCGCATCAAAGCGTTTGGCTGCTGTCATGAAGTGTTTGGTACGCAAAAGCTTCTGGTCAGCATGCTGGAGGATCAGGAGCATCTGACCGCCCGGCGCCAGGACATCAAGGTCAATGTTGTCGGCATCAATCACTTTACCTGGTTCACGGAGGCCGCATATCAGGGCCAGGACCTGATCCCGCTGTATGCCAGCTTCGCAGATCAGTACTATGAGACTGGCTTTACCAAGGGTGCGGACCATAACTGGATGAATAATCACTTTGCCTGCTCGCATCGGGTCAAGTTTGACTTATTCCGCCGCTACCGGGCGATTGCCGCCGCCGGGGACCGGCATCTAGCAGAGTTTTGTTCCGGCCGGCTGTATCTGGATAACCCTGAACAAGTCTGTCAGTGGGGCTTCAGTCTGACCCCCGTGGCCTGGCGGGAGCAGGATCTGAAAGAACGGCTGGAGCGGCAGCGGCGGTTACTGGACGGCCGGGAGCAAATGGATCTTGGCGGCACGGGCGAAGAAGGCCATCTGCAGATGAAGGCCATTCTGGGCTTAAGTGAGATGGTGACCAATATTAACCTGCCCAATCAGGGCCAGATCCCTAATCTGCCGCTGGGCGCGGTGGTGGAGACCAATGCGGTGCTGCGCGGTCGCGCGGTCCGGCCAGTATTCTCCGGCAACGTGCCGGACGCTATTCTGCCGCTGGTCTACCGTCAGGTTTGCAATCAGGAAAACACGGTTACGGCAGCGCTGACCCTGGACCGCAAACTGGCCGAAAGCACTTTTGCCAATGACCCGCTGCTGGACCGCCTGAATCAGACTGAGCGCAGTACCTTACTGGCGGACATGCTGCAGCAGACCAAAGCCTATCTGCCGGCCGGCTGGGCGCTGTGAAGCCCGTCTGCAAATCCCTGGCCTGGGGGGCGGCAGCCGAAAGCTGACGGCTTCGACTTTGTTAACGTTAACGTCTAGTATTCAGCCTCAACTCCCGATATAATAACAGCTAACAAGGTGCCGCCGTGGCCGCCCGTGTCAGCCAGGCAGCACCTCCGGCAAAGGGAGAAAGGGGGCATGTCGTCAGCGTGTCTGCAGGAAAGCGAGTTACGATCAAGGAGATCGCCGCCGTCTCCGGGACCTCTATCGGAACTGTTGACCGGGCCTTAAGTGACCGGCCCGGGATCAACGCGGAGACTAAAGCGCGGGTGCTTGAGGTAGCCCGCCACTTGGGCTATCGCCCTAATCAGGCCGCCAGCGCCCTGAGCCGGCGCCGGCCTTTAAAAATAACCGTCATCTACAACACGTCTCAGGGTACCTTTTTTGAGGAACTGGACCGGGGTATTTTACAGGCAGCCCGGGAACTGGGGGACTTTGGGGTAGAAGTTGAGCGGCTGCAAAGCGACCGCATAGATGTGGGCTGGCAGATTCAGCAGCTGCAAAATCCCCGGCTGCGGGACTCTGACGCGGTGCTGCTTAATGCTGCGGGTCAGGAACTGGAAGCCGCGGTCAATGAGCTGTCTGACCAGGGCGTCACCGTCGTGACGTTTAACAGCGATCTGCCTGGCAGTCGGCGCCTCTTTTTTGTGGGCAATGATGCCCGGCAGTCTGGCGCCCTGGCCGCGGAGCTGCTGGCCAAACTGCTGGATGGTCAGGGACGGGTGATGGTCCTGGGCAATGACCTGGATAATCCGGCCAGCCTGGCCCGCTTCAGGGGCTTTGCGGAAACCTGCGCGGCAGAATATCCGGAGCTGAGACAGGTAAGCTGCCGCTCCTGCGGCGGCGACCCTAAGCTGGCTGAAGAAATACTGGCGGAGCAGGTCAGGCAGCAGGCAGTCAGCGGTGTGTTTGCCTCAAGCTTCAGCGCAACTTTAGGCTGCTGCCGCTATCTGCACAAACTGCGGGCACGGCAGCTGCAGCCTGAAAGCGAAGCACTGCCGCGGTTAAAGATCGTGGGCTATGACCTGAGTCCTGATATTCAGGCGGCGCTGCAGCAGGATTTGTGCCAGGCGGTATTATATCAGGACCCTTTTAATCAGAGCTACCAGGCCCTGCGGCGGCTGGCCGCCTGGCTGATAGAAAAACAGCTGCCTGATCCGGACAGCATTTTAATTGAAACCAGGATTTTGCTGCGCCACAACGCCGCCCGCTATTTACCCGGGACTGAGACCAGGGCGCACTGGGCTCAGCCGGATACAAACCCCGGACAAACAAGTCAGACAGATTAGTTACGGCTCAGGCCGGAAAGGAAGTAAGCAATGAAAACATTTATCGGAGATGGCTTTTTACTGGACAGTGAGCTAGCCGCCAGGCTTTATGAAAAGCACGCGGCCCTGCAGCCCATTGTGGACTTTCACTGCCACATTGATCCGCAGCAGATTTATGAAGACTACCGCTTTAAGGATCTTGCGGAAGCCTGGCTGGGCGGAGATCATTATAAGTGGCGCCTGATGCGCACCTGCGGGGTGCCGGAACGGTTGATTACCGGCGACGCCACCGGCTGGGAAAAGTTTCTGGCCTTTGCGACCATCATGCCTGAATGTATCGGCAATCCGGTTCACCAGTGGGCGCATCTGGAGCTTAAACGCTATTTTGACTGTGATCTGGTGCTTTCCGAAGCGACCGCCAAAGCGATCTGGGAACAGTGTAATCAGAAACTGCAGTCTGATCCGGATCTGTCTGTGCGCGGTATTATTCGTCGTTCTAAGGTCAGTGTCATTGTGACGACAGACGACCCGGCCGATACCCTGGAGTGGCACCGTTTGCTGGCGCAGGACAGCAGCTTCAGGACCGCGGTCCATCCGGCCTGGCGCCCGGATAAAGCCATGAATCTGGATAAACCCGGCTACAAGGCCTATATTGACCGGCTGGCTGCCAGTGCGGATTATCCGGTCAGGCATTACCAGGATTTGCTGACCGCGCTGCAACGCCGGCTGGACGTTTTTGACAACAGCGGCTGCCGCGCGTCGGATCACGGCATCGGGGCCGTTCAAAAGGTCAGCCTGACCCCCGATCAGCTGGAAGCTGTGTTCACCCGCGCGCTTAGCGGCGAAAGTGTGAGTCCGGCGGAGGCCAGTGGCTTCCGTTATGCCCTGCTGTCTTTCCTGGGCAGGGAGTACGCCCGCCGCGGCTGGGTGATGGAGCTCCATTACGGCGCTTTGCGTAATGGCAGTACGGTCAATTTCCAAAAGCTGGGTCCGGATACCGGCTATGACAGCATTGCTCCGACAGCCGGCATCAGCGGCATCGCGGAATTACTCGACGACCTGCAGCAAAGTGCCAGTCTGCCTAAAACCCTGATCTTTTCGCTGAATCCCAACGACAACATGGCCATCAATACGCTGGCCGGTTCTTTTCAGGCTGAAGGCGTGCGCGGCTTAGTGCAGCAGGGCGCGGCCTGGTGGTTTAACGACAGCAAATCCGGTATCCTGGATCAGCTGACGGCTTACTGCAACGCCAGTCCTATCGGTAATTTCCTGGGGATGCTGACGGATTCGCGCAGCTTTTTATCCTATACCCGTCATGAGTACTTCCGCCGGCTGTTCTGCTCTTTCCTGGCCGGTTACGTGGAGCGTGGCGAAGCGCCCCGGGATGAGGCTCAGCTGGGCCGGCTGGTAGAAAATGTCTGCTGCCACAACGCGGAGAATTATTTTGGCTATTAAGCAGCCGGATCAGGAGGCGCTTTAAGCTTATGCAGGAACTCAACGCTCAGACACTGCTGTCCCGCGCGGAGGCAGGCTGCCCCTGGGCCGTCGCCCCGGAGCGGGTGCTGCAGATTGGCGAAGGCAACTTTTTACGGGCCTTTGCGGATGACTTTATTGACCAGATGAATGAACGCACCGGCTTTAACGGCCGGGTGCTGATGCTGCAGCCCCGGGGCGACCGCGGGGCCCTCAGACTGCGGCGACAAGACTGCCTTTACCATGTCTGGCTGCGCGGCCGCCTTGCGGGCCGGCCGTACACCAAACTCCGGCTGATCCGCTCCGTCAGCCGCTGTCTGGCCGGCACCGCGGAAGACTACCCGGCCTTTTTGCAGGCTGCGGCTAATCCTCAGCTGCGCTTTGTGATCAGCAATACCACTGAAGCGGGGCTTCGCTGTGATTTGCCCTGTGCGCCCGAGGACCGACCCCCGCAGACCTTCCCGGCCAGGCTGGCCCGTTTCCTTTATGAACGCTGGAAACAGCTGAATCCGGCCGGACAAACGGCTCCGGGTCTGATCATGCTGCCCTGTGAGCTGAACGAACATAATGGCGAACTGCTGAAGACCTGTGTATGGACCTACGCGCGGCAGTGGCAGCTTGAGCCCGCGTTTTACAGGTGGCTTGAATCGGAAAACCGTTTTTATGCCACGCTGGTCGACCGCATTGTGACGGGCTACTCGGCCAGCCTGGGACAGGAACTGGCTGCCAGCCGCGGCCTGAGCGACCGGCTGCTGGTCTCGGCCGAGCCCTTTGCCCTGTGGGTCATTCAGGCTCCGCCTTCGCTGGAACACGAACTGCCGCTGCAGTCAGCCGGCCTGCCGGTTACCTATACCGATGATCTGACGCCTTATAAAATCCGCAAGGTCCGGGTGCTGAACGGCGCTCACACGGTTATGGCACCTACCGCCTATCTGGCAGGCCTGGATATTGTCCGGGACAGCCTGCACGACCCGCTGCTGGGCCGCTTTATCCACCGCGCCATCTATCAGGAAATATTACCGACGCTGGATCAGGCCCTGACGCCGGACGGCGGCCGGGCCTTTGCTCAGGCGGTCCTGGAACGCTTTGACAATCCCTACATTGACCACAGCCTGCTGGCCATCTCCCTTAATACCGTTTCCAAATGGCGGACCCGGGTGCTGCCTACCCTTAAAGATTATCTGGCTGACCAGGGCCAGCTGCCGGTTTGCCTGACCTTCAGTCTGGCGGCGCTGGTGGCCTTTTACAACTGTCAAGGCCAGCCCGGCACAGCTGGCGGCATCGCACTGGGGCACCGGGGCAGCCAAACCTATGAAATCAAAGACGATCCGGCGGTTCTGGACTTTTTTGCTGCCCACAGTCAGGCTCCGGCCGGCCCATTAATCAGCCTGCTGCTCGGCCGGCAGGACTGGTGGGGCGAGGACCTGAACCGTCTGCCCGGGCTGGCCGCGCAGGTGACCGCTCATCTGGAGCTCATCCGGACGGCGGGCATGCGAACGGCTATCCGCCGCCTGGAAGATCTGCCCCGGGTTCAGGAACCCGGTCAAGGCGGTTTAAACTGAATTTGAGGAGGAAAAGCTGTCATGCATGCGGATACCCCGGGCCTGATTCATATCCGGCCGGAAGACAATGTAGCGGTGGCAAGCCAACCGTTCTCCCGCGGGACCGAGGTCTGGCTGGCAGGTCAGAGCCTGACCCTGACCGACGACCTGCCGCAGGGTCATAAAGTGGCCTTGCGGGCGATTGCGGCCGGCCAGCCGGTGATTAAGTACGGGGCGCCGATTGGCCTGGCCCTGACCGCGATACGCCCCGGCCAATGGGTACACACCCATAATCTGCGCAGCGGGCTGAATGGTCAGCAGACTTATGAATACCGGCCGCGGCGCCAGGAGCCGGCGGCCGCGACTGCCGTCCGGCCGCGGCCCCTGACTTTTCAGGGCTACCGGCGGCCGGACGGGCGTGTCGGTATCCGCAATGAAATCTGGATTCTGCCTCTGGTAGGCTGTGTCAACTCAATTGGCCAGCGGCTGGCAGCCCTGCTCCAGCCGCTGGCTCAACGCCAGGGGCCGGACGGGATCTACTGCCTGACCCACCCTTATGGCTGCAGCCAATTAGGCGATGATCTGGTTTACACGCAAAAAATTCTGGCAGCTCTGGCCCGTCACCCCAATGCCGGCGGCGTATTGTTTATCGGCTTAGGCTGCGAAAACAACACGCTGGAGAGTTTTAAAACGGTGCTGGGTCCTTATGACCCCCAACGCATCCGCTTTATGATCTGCCAGCAAGAGTCAGATGAGATCCAGCGTGGTCAGGCCATCCTGCAAGAGCTGCTTGAACTGGCCGCGGCTGATCGGCGCCAGCCTGCTTTACTGAGCGAGCTTACAGTCGGTCTTAAGTGCGGCGGCAGCGACGGCTTATCCGGGCTGACGGCTAACCCGGCCGTCGGCGCTTTCAGCGATCTCCTGATTCAGCAGGGCGGCAGCAGCATTCTGACCGAAGTGCCGGAAATGTTTGGCGCCGAGCAGCTGCTGATGCAGCGCTGTGCCAGCCGGGAGATTTTTGACCAGACGGTGACCATGATCAACCAGTTTAAAGCTTATTTCCTCGCTCACGGCCAGACCGTTTATGAAAATCCGTCGCCGGGAAATAAAGAAGGGGGTATCAGCACCCTGGAAGATAAAAGTCTGGGCTGCGTGCAAAAAGGCGGCAGCAGCCCGGTGCGCGGGGTTATTGCCTATGGGCAGTCCAGGCAGCGGCAGGGCCTGAATCTGCTTTGGAGCCCGGGCAATGATCTGGTTTCCACGACAGCGCTGACCGCGGCGGGTGCCCAGCTGATCTTGTTCACCACGGGCCGCGGCACGCCCTTTGGGGCGCCGGCGGTGACCCTGAAGATTGCCAGCAACACCGACCTGGCTCAGCGCAAGCCCGGCTGGATCGACTTTGACGCGGGGCAGATCACGGCCGGCCTGAGCGTGCAGGCTGCCGGCCAGGCCCTTTTGAAGCTGGTGGTGGAAACCGCTGACGGCAAGCTTAGCCGGGCTGAAATAAATGGCTGCCGCGACATCGCTGTCTTTAAGGATGGGGTGACCTTGTAGCCCTCCGGCGCTGGCGTTCAGGACTTATCCTGAGCCGCGGCCGCTGAACCGGCGGCCGCGGCGGGATCCGCCGGGCCGTGTCCGGCTGACTTTGCCGCCAGGCGGACATAGTCGCGGGGGGCATAGCCTGTCGCTTTTTTAAAGACTTTACTGAAATAGAAGGCACTGCCAAAGCCCAGCTCCTGCGCGATTTCATAAACCTTTTTTCGCCCATCCAGCAGGCTTTCTTTGGCAGCACTGACCTTACACTCGGTGATATACTCCACAAAACTGGGCCCGCCTTCACGGGAAAAAAGATGACTGAGATAGTTGGAGCTGAAGTTAAAAGCTGAAGCCACCGCATTTAAAGTCAATTTCTGCCGGAGATGCTGGCGGATATAGGCCTTTACCTCATTGACCACCTGGTGAGAGTAGCTATTGTAATTGCGGCTTAACGCCTGATACAAAGACTGGCTGAACAGCTGCAGCCAGTTAATGACGTCCGCCAGGCTACGGCTGCGGTAAAGCCGCCGGTACCCCTCTTCATCTCCCGCAAAACTGTCCCTTAATATATCCTGGCCGTTAGGCAGTAAATTTAATGCCATGTAGAGTATACTGGCGGCCAGATCCACCGCAGAAGATAAGGGAATCTGGTCGCTCCTTAACTCAAGGGTGAGCTGATCGATTAGCTCGGTCAGGGCCGCGGCATCCAGTTCTTCAAAGGCCCGGCGCAATTGCTCTCGCCAGGCAGAGATGTCTTGCGGCTGTTGATCAGGTGAGCGGGCGGGTATGTCAATCAGGGTAACGGCTGCAGCGGTGTCCTGCGGCACGTAAGACCGCGCGTAGATGAAACTCTGATTGATCTGATATAAGTCGTTTATCTGCGGGCCTAAAACAATCGTCAGCCGCACATTGAAATAGCTATGCAGCACATGCCCCATCTGCTTCAGCGCAGCGCAGACTTGTTCCTGCCGCTGTTGCTGCTGAGCTTCATTAAGTAGTAAAACGATGGCAAAGCTTTGCAGATCCAGGCCGCAAAAAATAGCGTTAAGCCGTGGCTTCAGGCAGTTACTGGCCATCTGCAGGCAGGCGTGATACAGGTCAGGCAGTTTATGAGGGTCAATGGCCTGAACCCCGGGCTGATCAATCCAGCAACTTACCGCGGCATAAACCGTAGAGGCATCCGGATGGATATTCAAAGCCTGGCGCTGGTATTCATATTGCTCTTTGGAGGGAAACAGGTGGTACAGCAGGCGCAGCACAAATTTCTCACGTAAATTTCCCCAGTTATCAGGCGCCGCTGAGGCCGGCCAGGCCTTTTGCTGCCGCTGCTGATTCAACCGTTCCCGGGCCCTGTTCAGACAGGCTTCCAGACTGGCTGGCGTCAGCTCCATCTTTAGCAGATAGTCGACGGCTTCCAGCTGCAGCGCGTCCTTGACATAATGAAAATCCTCATAACTGGTAATAAAAATAAACTGCGGCTGCGGCAGCTTTTGGGAGCGGATCTCCCGGGCAATGCTCAGCCCGTCCATGACGGGCATTTTGATGTCACTGATGACAATATCCGGCTGCAGCCTTTTGATCAGTTGTAAGGCTTCCTGACCGTTGCTGGCCGTGCCGGCCAGCTTCAGGTTGAGCCGCGCCCAGGGAATCATAGATTGAAGTCCTATGCAGACTAGCGGCTCATCATCCGCAATGATGAGATTGAGCATGATCTTAGCTGCCTCCTTGCTTAGCGTCAGCATTGGTCTGCGGCGGCTTACCCGGCCCGCGGGGGGAAGGGGAAACCGCCCCGTCCGGCCGGGCTGTTTGCCGGGGCAGCCGCAGGCTCATCCGGGTATACACCAGCGGCTGGCTGCTGATCTTAAGGCCATAACCGGGTCCAAACTCATATTTAAACCGCTGATTCACGCTGCTGATGCCAAAATGCCGGAACATACCACCATGATAAGCCGCTTCATCAGACAGCACCTGGTGTATTTTTTGCGGGTCCATACCCACCCCATTATCCGTCACATTAATGATCAGGTCAGCCGCCTCAGCCTGAATGCTCAATTCAATCTGGCCGCCGCCCTTGGGCTCCAGCCCGTGAAAAATCGCGTTTTCGATTAATGGCTGTAAACTGAATCTGGGAATTAACAGGTCCAATAAGGCCGGGTCGTCACAGTGCGTTTTAAAGTCAATCGTACCGCCATAGCGATAAGACTGGACCACAAAGTAATCCTGGATAAAAGCCAGTTCATCCTTAAGCGGTAAAAATTCCCGGGTGTCCTTGGATACGGTGCGCAGCAGACGGGATAAGGCCGTCACCATTTCAGCAATACCACTGGCGTTTTGCAAGGTGGCCATCCATTTGATGGAGTTCAGCGAATTGTACAAAAAATGCGGATTGATCTGATTCTGCAACATCTGATATTTCAGGTTCTGCTTCTGCTTTTCATCGTCCAGCCGCTTATCCATTAATTTTTGGATTTCTACCGCGGTCTGATTAATACTTTGCCCGATATCCCCGATTTCACTTGGCCATTCCAGGCGGCGGTCTACCGTAAAGTCTCCGGAGGCCAATTCGCGCATGCGCTGGCGCAGCCGCAAAATGGGGCGGCTGATGCTGTGGGTGAGGTAAGTAGCAATGATGGCCGCCAGCCCGAAAATCATACTGATGATCAGCAGCAGAAAACTGATCCAGATGTTGTTGCTGCGCCACAGGCTGCGCTGCCGGACTTGTTGGGTTATGACAAAATCAGAGCGAATGGTGTAGTTAACCCAGTAGCTGTCCGCGCCGGGCTGTGCAGCCCGGACTGTCCGGTATTCTTCGCCGGCACTGCTGTCAGGCCGGCTGGCGGTTACCAGCGCGGGCAGGGCAGTCTGGACAAAGCGGCCGTTTTGGTAGACATAGCTGCTCTGGTTGAGCTGGAGGTAAAGGTCCCCGTCCACCGCGGGCTGATAACCCTCCAAGCGGTCGGTGAACAGGTCGGTGTTAACCAGCAGCAGCATATAGCCCAGCGTGGTATCATCCTGGCTGATGCTGGTCAGATACGGGATGGCCTGATCTCCGGGTGATAACGGGTCAGTTACAATGCCCTGCCAGCCGTCTGTCTGCCGGTCAATGTCTGTAAACAGGCTGGCTTCATTATAAGAAGTGAGCGGTTCTGAACGGGAGACGGTGTGGCTGAGCTGGATCAGCTGACCCTGCCCGTCTCCTGCTATGAGCCGCCGGACGTATAAATGCACCGGTGAGCTCAAATAATTGTCATATAACAAATTGTAAATGTTCAGCTTACAGGCGGCCATTGCCGCACTGCCCGTGCTGCCGGAGTCGGCCTGCTCCGCGGCCAGGCTGGTCAGCCGGGCTAAGTTTTCTGTCAGGTTCTTGTCCTGGGCAGAGCTGTTAACCAGCGCTGTCAGCTGGGTCAGATCATTGCTGATCAGGTTAGCGATCAGGCTGAGATTGTATTCCGCATTTTGCTGCAACGATTGCAGCTCTGAATTATTGATGAGTACCAGGCTGAAGATCAGCATGACGCTGGACATAAAGGTGGCAAAAGCTACCAGCATGAAAATCAGCCGGGCTTTGATCGAGTGCCGGAAGGCACCGCAAAATCTGCCCCGTCGGCGGTTTGGCGCCGCTGAGGGGGCGTCACTGTTTGTCCGTGTCATATTAGCATCATTCTTATGCATATTGTCAGTCAACCTTGCCTTGCCAGGCAAAATTAACCTGCCACCTGGTTTAGATTTTGTCAGCTGTTGGGTATTCTGTAAAGAGAATTCTGAACATCAGCTTATTTACAACCAATTTTGACATGAAATCGCAGGATATTGCATGAATTTAGAGCGACAAATAAAAAAGATAATGAAAATAACAATAAAAGACGTAAAATTGCCATAAAAATACATTAATAATCTGCGGATTATAACGCATGATGTGAATAACAAGCAAGCATTCCCCTGCTTATGCTTAACGAAATAAATAAGGAGGAAGAATATGAAACGGATTTCCAGAATAATGAGTGTGGCGCTGGCCAGCGCTCTGGCGGGGAGCGTATTAGGTGCCTGCAGTTCGGCTGATACTGGCACGGCCACTACGGCTGCCGCGGCTACGACTGCAGCTACGACCGCAGCCACAACCGGTGAGACCGACGCTGCGACCTCGGCCGCGACTTCAGGCGACGCTGCGACGCAGAGTGGTACAGCCAGTGAACCGGTGACCATCAAATGGGCGCTGTGGGGCTTTGACGCCACAACTTATTATCAGCCCTTAATTGATGCCTACACTGAGGATCATTCTAACGTTACGATTGAAACGGTGGACCTGGGCTCGACAGACTACACCGCAATGCTGCTCACGCAATTATCCGGCGGCGCCAATGATCTGGATGTGCTGACCATAAAAGATATACCAGGTTACACCAATCTGGTGAATCAGGGCCATCTGCTGTCCTTAAATGATGATATCCAGGCTAATCAGATTGATACCAGCCTGTATGGCGGCACCGTAGAACAGATTACCGTGGACGGCCAGGTCTACGCGTTGCCCTTCCGCAGCGATTTCTGGGTGGTTTATTATAATAAAGACCTGTTTGATCAGGCGGGCGTGGCCTATCCCACCAACGATATGACGCTGTAGGAATATGATGAACTGGCCCGCCAGATGACATCCGGCGAGGGCTCAGAAAAAGTATATGGCGCGCATTATCATACCTGGCGCAGCGCCGTACAGCTGTTTGGCATCCTGGACGGGGAGCACACCATCATAGACGGCAATTATGATTTCCTTAAGCCTTATTATGAACTGATTCTGCAGGAACAGGATGATGGTATTGTGCAGGATTACGCAACTCTGAAAACTTCCAGCACCCACTACAGCGGCGTCTTTGAAAATAATACGGTAGCCATGATGAACATGGGCAGCTGGTACATCGCTACCCTGATTCAGGATATTGCCAGCGGCAAATCCGAAGCTACCAACTGGGGCATTGTCAAATACCCGCATCCGGAAGGGGTGGAAGCCGGTACCACGCTGGGCACCATTACCTCATTGGGGGTAAACGCTAAATCGGAACATCAGGAGACCGCTCTGGACTTTGTGAACTTTGTCAGCGGTACATCCGGCGCCGGCATTATTGCTGACACCGGCACTTTCCCGGCGATCAAAACCGAAGAAGTCATTTCCAAGATTGCTTCCATGGACGGCTTCCCCACGGATGAGAACAGTATCGCAGCGCTGCAGACGGTCAAGACTTACCTTGAGATGCCTTTGAGTGAGGACAGCGCGGAAATTGAAGTCGTCCTGAATGAGGTGCATGACAGCATCATGACTGAGAATATCAGTATAGATGACGGCATTGCAGAAATGAATGAACGGGTGACTGAGATTTTGAATGCGGCCAGCTGAGTAGCTGACTGCCCCGAATCTCTCCCGCCCCTGCTTTTCAGACAGGCAGAATAACCAAGCTGGGCGCAGCAACGGAGCTTAATGACCGCAGGCTGCCCCTGCTTTTTAATGCCACAAGGAGGCTGCTATGGCAAGCGTAACCCAAGTCCAGGCCAGGAGAACGTCATCCCACAGGAAGAGAAAGCTCCTGGATCAGCTGATTGCATATAGTTTTATCGCACCCAATTTCATTGGCTTTGCCGTATTTACGCTGGTACCGCTGGTCTTTGCCTTAGCCTTGTCGTTCATGAACTGGGACGGCGCCAACAGCATCAGTTTTGCCGGCCTGGATAATTTCCGCCGACTCTTCCGCGACAAGGTATTTATTAAAGCCCTGATTAACACCCTGGTCTATACCGCGGCTACAGTACCGCTGACCCTGGTGGCCTCGCTGGCGCTGGCCCTGCTGCTCAACAGCCGGATTTTTGCCCGCAATTTTTTCAGGACGGTGTCCTTTTTCCCCTATGTTGCCTCGCTGGTGGCGGTGGCGGCTGTCTGGAACATGCTGTTTAGTCCGTCTATGGGCCCCGTCAATATGCTGCTGAGCAAAGTATTTAAGGTGTCGGCGGAAGACCTGCCCCGCTGGGCGGCCGATAAAGATTGGGCCATGACGACGGTCGTTATGTTCAGCATCTGGAAATACATGGGCTATTACATGGTCATATTTCTGGCCGGCCTGCAGAACACAAATCCGGAACTTTATGAAGCCGCCGCGCTGGACGGCGCCAACCCTCAGCAAAAGTTCTGGCATGTGACGCTGCCCCAGCTGAGACCCACCACCTTCTTTGTGCTGATGATGCTGATTATCACCTCCTTTAAGGTTTATGACATCATCTATAACATCACTCAGGGTGGGCCTGGCAATGCGACGATGGTACTGGTCTACTACATTTATAATACCGCTTTTGTATCCTGGGACCTGGGTTACGCCAGTGCGATCTCAATGGTCCTCTTTTTACTGGTATTGGGCATCACTTTATTGCAGTTCCGCGGCGAACGGCACTTTGATGACATCTGAGGAGGCGAGACCATGACTCATGCTAACGCTTTAGCCAGCCGGCGCTCAACTAAATATTGGCTGCTTAAAGGCCTGACCTACCTGATCCTGGCTTTGCTGACCCTGCTGCCCTTTGTCTGGATGCTGTCAGCTTCGTTAAAACTAAACAAAGATGTGTTTACTTTCCCGATTGACTGGATCCCGGACCAGCCCCGCTGGGCCAACTACTCTGAAATCTGGACCACCATACCGCTGGGCCTCTTTATTGCCAACACCGCCAAATTATCGGTTATCGTAACCTGCCTGCAGCTATTGACCTCAAGCTTTGGGGCGTATGCGTTTGCCAAACTGCACTTTAAAGGCCGGAAGGTGTTGTTTACCACCTATGTCTCCACCATTGCGGTACCCTGGCAGGCTTATATGGTGCCGCAGTTTATAATGATGCGCTCCTTCCACCTGAATAACACACATCTGGCCATTATTTGTCTGCAGGCTTTTTCTGCTTTTGGCGTTTTCATGATGCGGCAGTTTTATCTGAGCATCCCGGATGAACTCTGTGAAGCGGCCCGGATTGACGGCATGAGTCAATATGGCATCTGGGCCAGGATTATGCTGCCGCTGTCTAAGCCGGCACTGTCCACCCTGACCATTTTTACCTTTGTCGCGACCTGGAATGATTTCCTGGGCCCCATGATCTATCTGACGGAAACCCGCTTAAAAACGATACAGATCGGCCTGCGTATGTTTATTACCCAGTATTCAACTGAATACGGCCTGATTATGGCCGCCAGCGTGGTCGCGCTGATACCGGTCCTGATTATTTTCCTGAGCCTGCAAAAGTATTTCGTGCAGGGCATTGCGACGGCGGGTCTGAAAGGCTGAGCTTTCGGCTGCCGCCCGCTCCGGCGGCGTTTAATCTGTCCTGGGATTATGCCTGAGCAGAAGCTGAAAACGTTAGCGTTCACGGAGGACAGAAACAGGAATTCATGCTATAGTTAATGGGCAAGTTAACTGCCCGGTCACAGGTGTGAATGGCAGGGAGTAAAGCGAGGTGAAGCAGGTGCGGTTCACAATACAGATTAAAAATGCAGATGGATTGTGTCTGGCTGAGACTCAGGGTTCAGGCAGGCTGGATTTGGTTTACCGCCAGGCCTACCGGCCGGGTGACTGGCTGGAGCTGAAAGCGGATCAGCCGGGCTATTGTCAGGTACAACTGGAGGACAGCCTGCCGCCGGTGACCGGCTATCTGAAAGGACCGTTTACGCTGGTGGTTCCGTTTGGTGAAAAACTGAGTGGCTATTCCCCCAAGTGTTTCAGCGGGGACCTGCATTTGCTGCAGGTCAGGGCGGCCTGGCCGGAGGAGGTCAAAGCTTACCGCAATCTGGCTTTCAATCCGTTGGACAGTCATGACAATGACGGGCTGTTTCCGCATGTCTTTGCTAATGTTGAGACCCGCGGAGAGGCGCAGTTTGCCGCGCGCAATGCCATCAACGGTAATGCCGCCAGTGAAAGTCACGGTTCATATCCCTATGAAAGCTGGGGGATCAACCGGCGTGAAGACGCGGCTTTGACGATTGATTTTGGCTGTGCGGCCAGCCTGGATCAGGCGCGCCTGACGCTGAGAGCGGATTTCCCGCATGATAACTATTGGCAGCAAGCTCAGCTGAGCTTTTCAGATGGCAGCAGGGAGCTGCTGAAACTGCAAAAATCCGGACAACCGCAGACTTTTGCCTTAAAGCCCCGTACGGTAACCTGGGCCCGCCTGGAGCAGTTGCTTAAAGACCCGGCTGACCCCAGCCCGTTCCCGGCGCTGACCCAGCTGGAACTGTGGGGCACACCTGCCTTGTAAGTAAGACCCGGACGCCGGGGCACCTGGGCTGCAGACCGCGGTTGCGGCAGGCTACAGGCCAAATAAAGACTGACCAATCAAAATGTAAGGAGAGATTAAATGGACATTCGTTATTCTGCTAATCCTGAGGACGTCAAACGCTATACAACAGAAGAACTGCGCAAAGAGTTCCTGATCCAGGACCTGTATCAGGCGGATCAGGTTAAAGCGGTTTATTCACATGTGGACCGCATGGTGGTTTTGGGCATTATGCCGGTGACTGAAACGGTTTCAATGAGTAAAGGGATTGATATCTGGAAAAATTTCGGCACCAGCTATTTTCTGGAGCGCCGGGAAATTGGTTTCTTCAACCTGGGCGGAAAGGGCATCTGTAAGGTTGACGGCAAAGACTACGCAATGAATCCCCGCGACTGCATTTATATTACCCAGGGCACGCGGGAGGTCAGCTTTGCCAGTCTTGAACCGGACCGGCCGGCTCGCTTTTATGGCGTGTCTGCTCCGGCCCACCGCGCCTATGAAACCCGCTACATTGCGATTGAGGATGCGGCCAAGAAGCCGCTGGGATCCGCGGAACGCAGCAATAAGCGGGTCATTAACCAGTTTATTCACCCGGATGTCCTGCCAACCTGCCAGCTTTCCATGGGCATGACGGTCCTGGAGCCGGGCAGCGTCTGGAACACGATGCCGGTGCACACTCATGAACGCAGAATGGAGATCTATACCTATTTTGATCTGCCTCAGGATAATGTGGTCTTTCACCTGATGGGTCAGCCTCAGCAGACCCGGCACGTGGTTATGCATAATTATGACGCGGTCATCAGCCCCAGCTGGAGTATTCACAGTGGCTGCGGTACCTCCAATTACACCTTTATCTGGGCTATGGGCGGAGAAAATCAGGCTTTTGATGATATGGACGGTGTGGAGACCCTGGATATCCGCTGAAAACCGGCCGGTAATCAGGGGACAGTGGCTGTAGAGATGTCTTGGAGGCGTTAAGATGTCAATATTGGAGCAATTTTCATTACAAGGTAAGGTGGCGCTGGTTACCGGCGCCAGTCACGGCATCGGCTTTGCCCTGGCCAAAGCGCTGCAGGAAGCCGGCGCGGTCATTGTTTTTAACAGCAGCAATGAGGCGTCGCTGCAAAAAGGCCTGGCGCGCTACCGGGAGGCCGGTATTCCTGTGCACGGATACGTGTGCGATGTGACGGATGAGGCTGCGGTAGCGGCTTTGGTCAGCCAGGTAGAATCAGAAGTAGGCGTGATTGATATCCTGGTTAATAATGCCGGCATCATCAAGCGGATTCCGATGCTGGATATGACCGCGGCAGACTTCAGGCAGGTCGTGGATGTGGACCTCAACGCCCCGTTTATTGTCAGCAAAGCGGTGCTGCCGTCCATGATTAAAAAAGGCCACGGCAAAATTATCAATATCTGTTCTATGATGAGCGAACTGGGCCGGGAGACCGTGAGCGCATATGCCGCGGCCAAAGGCGGCTTGAAAATGCTGACCAGAAATATCTGCAGTGAGTTTGGCGCCGCCAATATTCAATGCAACGGGATTGGCCCCGGCTACATAGCAACCTCGCAGACCGCCCCGCTGCGAGAGCGCCAGGCAGACGGCAGCCGGCATCCCTTTGATCAGTTTATTGTCAGTAAAACGCCCGCCGCGCGCTGGGGCACCCCAGAAGATCTGGAAGGTTCAGTGGTATTTCTGGCCTCGGATGCGTCCGATTTTGTTAATGGACAGATCCTGTATGTTGACGGTGGCATTCTGGCTTATATTGGCAAACAGCCCTAAGCCAGCCTGAGCCAGATCCGGCGTTTAGGCCAGCTAAACCAGCCCTCAGTTGTCGCTGCTCAGTGACCGCTGCTTCGGACGGGTTTGACTGGCTTTTTTATATTCTTACGGTGCCACTTTGCCATTTGACTTTATTTGACAAATGGAGCTTCATCCCCTAAGCTTAAATTATTACAGCCAGAAGGACGGTGTGCTATGGATCCAAGGCTGAAGGACAGTTTATTTGAAGCGCTGGGCTCAGTCCTGCCCATAACGATTATTGTTCTCGGTTTGAGCCTGTTGATTGATCTGGAACTGGGCATGCTCATGCTTTTCCTGACTGGCGCCCTGCTTCTGATTCTAGGTATGGGACTGTTTCAGCTGGGGGCGGAAATGTCCATGCAGCCGCTGGGCAACGGCATTGGTGCGCAGATGTCCCGCAGCCGTAAGCCCTGGCTGATTTTGGGACTTTGTATTGTCATGGGCACCATGATTACGGTGGCGGAGCCTGACCTGCAGGTTCTGGCCACTCAGGCGCCGGCTTTACCTAAAAGCGTGCTGGTGTGGACGGTGGCTTTGGGCGCGGGCTTCCTGTTTGCCCTGGCCATCCTGCGCATCGTCAGGCGCTTTGCCCTGCCGGTCATGCTCTGGGTGCTGTACCTGCTGGTCTTTCTGGCTGCCTGCTTTGCCCCGCTGGATTTCCTGGGCCTGGCTTTTGATTCCGGCGGCGTCACCACCGGCCCCATAACGGTTCCCTTTATTATGGCTTTGGGCGCCGGCCTGTCGGCCTCCAGGATTGACCGCGACTCTACGTCAGACAGCTTTGGCCTGATGGCGCTGACCAGTATCGGCCCGGTGCTCAGCGTGCTGATTTTAGGACTGATTTATCAGCCGGACGGCAATCAATACGCCCCGGAGGCGGGGCAGGAGGTTTTCACTGCCCGTGAACTCACCCGGGCCTACCTGCAGGCCGCGCCTGAAACCTTGAGGGATATTCTGGTCAGTCTGATCCCCATTGTGCTGCTGCTCCTGCTGTTTCAGCTTTTCTGGCGGTTTTTCAGACGCACGGATTTGCTGAAGATTGCCGTCGGCTTAGTGTACACCGTAGCCGGCCTGCTCCTGTTCCTGATGGGCGTAAATATTGGCTTTTATCCCGTAGGCCGGGCCATCGGCCTCAGCCTGGGCAGCGGCCGGGCGGGATGGATCCTTATTCCCATCGGCCTGCTGATCGGTTATTATACCGTCAAGGCTGAGCCGGCGGTGCAAATTTTAAACCGGCAGGTTGAGGAAATCACGGATGGCGCCATCCCGCAAAAAACCATGAACCGGGCCCTGTCGCTGGCGGTAGCAGCTTCGGTTGCGTTATCTATGCTGCGGGTGCTGACCCGGCTGCCGCTTGCCTGGATCCTGCTGCCCGGCTACCTGATTGCCTTGCTGTTATCTTTGTTTGTCCCCAAAATTGTGGTGGGTATTGCTTTTGACTCAGGCGGCGTGGCCAGCGGATCTATGGCCACGGCCTTTTTGCTGCCGCTGGCCATTGGGGCCAGTGAAGCCGTGGGAGGCAATATTATGCAGGATGCGTTTGGGGTCATCGCGGTTACCGCGATGACCCCGCTGATCACGGTTCAGGCGATTAACCTGATCTATCATCTCAAGGTCAGGCGCCAGGCTGCCGCCGCGCAGGGAGCTGAGTCAGACCTGACGGATGAGATTGTTGAACTGGAGGATGAAACTCATGACTGAGCCCTGTAAACCTGAGGCGCTTCGCCTGCTGGTAACGATTGTGGACAGCGATAAGGTGAAAAAAGTTAATGATGTTCTGCAGCGCTACCCCTTGCCCCTGAACTACCAGTTTTATGCCTGGGGCACGGCTTCCAGTGAAATTCTGGAAATCCTGGGCTTAGGCGCGGTTAAAAAAGCGGTCAGCATCAGTATCCTGCCGCAGCTATTGGTGGCGAGTTTGCTGGCGCAACTGCGGGAGGACCTGCGCCTTGAACGGGCCGGCCGCGGCATCGCTTTTGCGCTGCCACTGTCGGCTATTAACCATCAGTCTTTAAATTTGCTGACCCGGCTGCGGCAGACCAAGCCGGAGTTTCAGGCATTGTATGAAAAGGAAGGTAAGCCTGTGAATACGGAAAATACGCATGAGCTAGTCCTGGCTATGGTAAAGCGCGGTTTCAGTGAAGAACTGATGACGGTAGCCCGCCGGGCCGGCGCGACAGGGGGAACGGTGATTCACGCCCGCCGGGTTGAAGCTGACCTGGCAGATAACTTCTGGGGTGTAGAGGCCCTGGCTGAAAAAGAGATTGTAGCGATTATCACCACCCGGCAGCAGCGGGCGGCTTTAATGCAAGCCATCATTCAGGCCTGCGGCCCCGCGACCGAGGCCCGCGGGGTAATCCTTTCCATGCCGGTGGATCAGGTAGCCGGCTTGTAAATAGACAGAAGCCGGCGGGGGTTCTTTATCTAAAACCGTGAAAAAGGGAAAAAGGCTATAATTCTGATCAAAGGAAAAAGTAAAAATGGAGGGATCAAAATGGAGCCGGTATTTAACTTTGTGGAGATGTTTGAACGGTCTATTGG
>JAQWFM010000041.1 GCA_028704415.1 Oscillospiraceae bacterium
CCTTTGATCCGGAATACTGGCCGGACCCGGCGGCAATGGTTCGCGAACTGGATGACATGGGGATCAAATTAATGGTATCGGTCTGGCCAACGGTGGAGCAGGACAGCGTCAATTACCCGGAGATGCTGGACGCAGGCTTCCTGACGCGTTCAGACAGCGGCAAACGGCTGGGTCAGTTGGGCCAGGCGGCCATTTTTGATGCGACCAATCCCGCTGCCCGGCAATTTGTCTGGGGGCAGATCAAGGCGAACTATTATGATAAGGGCATTCATATCTTCTGGCTGGACGAAGCAGAGCCGGAGCTTACCGGCTATGAATTCCAGCACTACCGCTACTATATGGGGCCGGATATGGAAGTAGGCAATCTCTTTCCCCGCGAATATGCCCGGATGGCCTATGAGGGCATGACCGAGGCCGGTCAGCAGCCGGTATTGAATCTGCTGCGCTGTGCCTGGGCCGGTTCTCAGCGCTACGGCGCCCTGGTATGGTCCGGCGACATTGATTCGTCCTTCCGCTCGCTGCAAAACCAGCTGCGGGCCGGCCTGAACATGGGTCTGGCGGGGATACCCTGGTGGACGACTGATATAGGTGGCTTCCATGGCGGCAATATAGATGATCCTCATTTTAAAGAACTGCTGATTCGCTGGTTTGAGTTTGCTGCCTTCTGCCCGGTCATGCGCCTGCATGGTTACCGGGAGCCCTTTCAGCAACCCCTGGGTACCAGCGGCGGTGGTAAATGCCCCAGCGGTGCGGATAATGAGGTCTGGAGTTATGGAGAAGAGGCGTATGAGATCTTCTGCCGCTTCTTGAAAATCCGCCAGCAGCTTCGGCCGTATCTGGCCCGTGTAATGCAGGCTGCGCATGAAAGCGGAGATCCGGTTATTCGGCCGCTCTTCTATGACTTCCCGGATGATCCCAAAGCCTGGGAAATTGATGACATGTTCATGCTGGGACCGGATATTTTAGTCGCACCAATCCTGGCAGAAGGCGAACGCAGCCGGACAGTATATCTGCCGGACGGAACCTGGCGCCATGCTTTCAGCGGGACCGTGTTCACCGGCCCTCAGTCGCTGGAAGTAGCCGCCCCACTGGATCAGCTGCCGGTCTGGCTCCGTTCGGAAGCAAAATTGCCGCAGTTTGAGTGAGATAAGTCAGAGCTTCTTCCTGCCCGGGTCAGCCGCCCCTGCATCGGTCATCGGCTGCTTCGGCCCTTATTTGTGGCCCGGATGATTGGTCAGCCATAACAAGCCGGAGACAAGGCTTGTTAAAAAACGGCTGGGATGAAAGAGCAGCATGCTGCGCAAGGTATTGTCCTGAGCTGAGAGCATCAGCATTTTAAAGCGGGCGTTATGCCAGTCCGGCCTGCCGCCGGTACGCAGGGCAATCACCAGCTGAGTGATCCCGCAGATCAGTCCGCCCAAGGGAGAACTGTGTTTGAGATCCCGCAACGCACTGTTCAGATCATACTGGCCCCGCCTGGGCGGCTGCCACTCCGGGTAATCACCGTAAAGCGTTACAAAATCAGCCTTTTGAGGCTGCCCCTGCAGCTGATAATACCAGTCGCTGCAACAGTCCTTCTTCGGCTTTTGACCGTCCAGGTTGACCAATGCTGCCAGACGGATATCCCGGCTGTTGGCACCGATTTCAAGCTGATAGGCGCCAGCTTCGGTGATCCAGGCCTGCGAGTCAGGTTGATATATCTCAAAGCTATGCCGTTCCAGGGTCAGGGTCACCAGCTGCTGCTGCCCTGGTTCAAGAAAAATTTTACTGAAAGCCTTCAACTCATGTACTGGCCGGAAACAGCCGCCGGTATGGGGCGCTACGTAAAGCTGAACGACCTCTGCTCCCGCCCGCTTGCCGCTGTTGGTCAGCGTGAGGGTAACCGCAAAACTGCCGGCCTGCTTCAGCGGCCGCACCGTCAGATTGCTGTAAGCGAATTGGGTGTAGGACAGACCAAACCCAAAGGGGAAGCGTACGGGGCGCTGGGCGCTGTCATAATAGCGGTACCCCACATAAAGGCTTTCCCAATAAGGAACCTGGGTGCCCGGACCACCCCAGCAGTCGCGGCAAATCACGTCGGCATAGCTCAGAGGATAGCTTTCAGCCAATTTACCGCTGGGGTTACTGCTGCCGAACAGGAGATCCGCTGCCGCCAGCCCGCCGGCCTGACCGGCTAACTGCAACTGCAGCAGCGCCTGTACCTGAGGCAGCCAGGGCATCTCCACCGGGCAGCCACAGGTTAGCACCACGGTAATGCAAGGCTTAACCCGGTAAACGGCGGCCAGCAGATCCAGCTGGACCTGGGGCAGGGCCAGAGACGGCCGGTCATAGCCTTCGCTTTCCGCCACATCAGGCAGCCCCAGGCAGAGCAGGATCTGACCGTCCCAGCCGGCCGCCTGCTGTACGGCTGGCTGCAGCAGTTCCGGCGCCGGGCGGCCGTCCAGCCGGTAGCCTTGTATGTAATTGATTTGCTGGCTGTATTGGCTCAGGCCGTCCAGCAAACTGTCTACCCGGGTGGGGGTGACCAGGGAAGAGCCGTGCCCCTGATAGCGGGGCTGCGCCGCCAGCTGCCCCAGTACCAGCAGCGGCTGACCGGGCTGATAGGGCAGCGTGTCAGCCTGATTTTTCAGCAAAACAGCGCCGGCCGCGGCGATCTGGCGTGCCAGCTGGTGATGTGCCTGGATTTTCCCGGGGTCTGGCCACGCGCGGTCAGCCGGCGGTGAGGGCGGTGGGGTCTGGCGGGGTGATGAGGCGCCAGCTGCATGGGGTGGCGTAACGGCAGGGGCCTGTCCGGGCGGCATAGCGGCCCGGGTTCCGGGCTGACCGGCGGCCGCCTGCTGGCCGTAGTTTTGCGCTAAGGTCAGCAACCGGCGGACGCTGACATCAATCAGGGCGGGATTTAGGTTGCCTTGCGCTACAGCCTGAGCCACTGTCGGGTCAAAAAACTCTTCGCTACCTGGCATCTCCAAGTCTAAACCGGCCCTAAACGCGGCTACCCGGTCATGCATGGCTGCCCAGTCGGTCAGGATGACGCCGTCAAAGCCCCATTCACCGCGCAAAATATCGCTGAGCAATCGCTCATTTTCGCTGCAATAGCTGCCATTCAGCCGGTTATATGCGCACATGACCGCGGCGGGTTTGGCGGTTTTGACCGCGATTTCAAAAGCGGGGAGGTAGTACTCACGTAAGGCGCGCTGATCGATCAGGCTGTTGCTGGTCATGCGGCGATTTTCCTGGTTATTGGCGGCAAAATGTTTGAGAGCGGTGCCCACGCCCTGAGCCTGGACGCCCCGGATCCAGGCCGCAGCCATCCGGCCGGCCAACAGAGGATCTTCGCTGAAGTATTCAAAGTTGCGGCCGTTTAGGGGATTGCGTTTCATGTTAACGCCCGGACCCAGCAGGATATTAACCCCGCGGGCGCGGGCTTCCTGCCCTAAGGCTGCTCCCATCTGCTCAATCAGCTGACAATCCCAGGTGGAGGCCAGCAGACTGGCAGTAGGAAAGCAGGTGGCGCTCAGACTGGATTGCAGTCCCAGGTGATCAGTTTTATCCGCCTGAACCCGTAAGCCGTGAGGTCCGTCACTCAGCAGCAACTGGGGGATACCCTGGCGGGGCAGCGCCTTGGTTTTCCAAAAGGACGCTCCGGAACAGAACGCGATTTTCTCGGCCAGACTCAGCTGGTTTACTATGTCATCGCTCATCATCTGCCGCCATCTCCTTTCAGCCTGATCAATCCGGCTAACTGGCCGGCCTGTTAATTCTCACGCCTGCCAGCGATGCTTTACCCGCCCTAACTATGCCATAAGCCGGTCGGTTTGGGCAGGGGCAGCTGCCGGAAATTGTTACGGCCACCGGCTAAAGTCAGCCCGTAGCCTTTGGCCTGGCTGAGCTGGTTGGCCTCCCGGGTCCTTTGGAACCCGGTGTAAATCACAGCTTTTAATTCCTTTATATAAAACAAAAGAATGGTTCTGGCACTTAGCCATGGCTAACCCCTTTACCTTTTAGCCCGACTCGATTATTATAAAAATAAAAATCGAGCAGAAAAATATTTAGACTATAAAAAATCCAGCAGGGCAGAGGCGCAAAGATGAAACGTGTAAAGATGGAAGAAGCGGTGGGGCAGGTGTTGTGCCATGATTTGACCCGAATTGTGCGCGGGGTCAGCAAAGGGCCGGCCTTTAAGAAAGGCCATGTTGTGACTGCTCAGGATATACCGCTCTTGCTTAGTATGGGTAAGGATTACCTGTATATCTGGGAGAATGATGCCAGCATGCTGCATGAAAATGATGCGGCTGACCTTTTGCGCGGCCTCTGTCAGGGTGCGCATATGTCTGCTTCGGCTCCCAGTGAAGGCAAAATTGAATTGCGGGCGGATTGTGACGGCTTGCTGCTGGTGGATGTTGACCGCCTGCGGGCGGTGAACCAGCTGGGAGATCTGATGATCGCCACCAGACTCTCCGGATTCCCGGCTAAAAAGGCGATGTCTTGTGCGGCACCAGGGTGATTCCGTTAGTTATTAAAAAAGATCGGCTGGCCCAGGCCCAGATGGCGGCCGGCCCCCAACCCATACTGACCTTAGTCCCGTTCCAACCATAAAAATACGGCCTGATAACGACTGGAAACGAGGTGTTTTACGGGCGGATTAAAGACAGTTTTACACCGGTCATTCAGCAGAAACTGGGCGAATATGGCTGCACCCTGCTGGCTTATGAAACCCTGGGGGATGAGCCGGCCAAGATCACCGCGACAATTCTCAGGTTACTGGATCAGGGCTGCGACATGGTATTTTGCACCGGCGGGATGAGTGTGGATCCGGATGACCGCACCCCGCTGGCTATCAAGAATACCGGCGCCACGGTGGTGAGCTATGGCGCGCCGGTACTGCCCGGCGCGATGTTTATGCTGGCCTATACCGCAGATGGCCGGCCTGTCTGCGGTTTACCCGGTTGCGTTATGTACGCGCGGCGGACCATCTTTGATCTGGTGCTGCCGTACTTACTTACAAAGATCCCGGTGACTACCGAGCAACTGGCAGGTCTGGGCCACGGGGGCTTATGCTTAAATTGTCCGGACTGCCATTATCCTAACTGCAGTTTTGGCAAGGGTTATTGACCGGCCGCAGGGCAGGCGCCTGAGGCCAGGCCGCCTGTCTTGCTTCAGGCCCCAGAGCAACAGAAAGTAGAGGCGCCAGAATGGGTTTGACACATATCGATGAACAAGGAAACGCTCATATGGTCGAGGTAGGAGCTAAAGCGGTTACGCACAGGGAAGCGGTGGCTGCGGGCACGATCAGCCTGAATGAGGCGGCCTTCACCGCGGTCCGTGAGCACCGCGCTAAAAAAGGGGACGTTCTGGGTGTCGCTCAGGTTGCGGGCCTGATGGCGGTCAAACAGACCGCTGCGCTGATTCCGCTTTGCCATACCCTTCTGCTTACCGGCAGCGAGCTGACCTTTAAGCTGTGTCCGGAGACCCGGGAAATCAGCTGCCGGTGTCAGGTGCGCTGTGAGGGCAAAACCGGTGTGGAAATGGAAGCACTGACCGGGGTATCAGTCGCGTTGCTTACGATTTATGATATGTGCAAAGCTCTTGATCGCGGCATGGTCATTCGCAACATCGGCCTGGAGGAAAAGCACGGCGGCAAGAGCGGGGATTTTTATGCCGACCCACTGGCCCGCTCTCAGGATCAGGCCGCCTCGGGAGTAAGTCTATGCTAGATGCTTTGGGCCGTGAGATCAATTACCTCCGGGGGTCGGTAACCGATCGCTGTAACCTGCGCTGCTGCTACTGCATGCCGCGCGGCGCGGTCAACTGGCTGCCGTCCAACACGCTGTTGACGGACGAACAGATTTTGCGGATTTGCCGCTTAGCCACCGGCCTGGGCATCAGTCGGTTGAAAATCACCGGCGGCGAGCCCCTGCTGCGGCCGGGCCTGCCGGAGCTTATTGGCCGCCTGAAACAGCTGCCCGGGGTGGAACAGGTCACGCTCACCACGAACGGCTTGCTGCTCCAGCCCCAGCTTGAGCCGCTGCTTAAAGCCTGTCTGGACGCGGTCAATCTCAGCCTTGACACCTTGCAGCCGGCGTGCTTCAGCCGGATTACCGGCGCCGATGGCGCTAAACTGCTTCCCTTACTAAGCTTACTCCGGGATTTAACCCAACATACCCCGCTTAAAGTGAAGGTGAATACCGTCATCCTGGGCGAAAATCAGAGCGAACTTCCCCAACTGGCAGATTTAGCCCGCCAGTTACCGACAGACGTTCGCTTTATTGAGCGCATGCCGCTGGGCTGCCACCGCTCCGGCAACCCGGGACAGACGGTTCCGCCCACGCCGCGGCAGCTACTGGCTCAGCTCAGGCAAAAGTGGCCGGACCTGCACGCGGTTCACGAGGTCCGGGGCAACGGACCGGCCAGCTATTACGCCAGCAAGACACTGCAGGGCCGGATTGGTCTGATCGCGGCGGTCAGTGACAGCTTCTGCGCCTCCTGCAACCGCCTTCGCCTGACTTGTACAGGGCAGCTGAAGTCCTGCCTGTGCTATGACTATGGAGCCGATCTGCGCCCCCTGCTGCAGCCGGGAGTAACTGATCAGCAATTGGAAGCTGCTTTAAAGGCCGCAATCTGGTATAAGCCGGCGGCTCACTGCTTTGCGGATGCCACCGGCTTAGTCAGGCAGAAGTTTCAGACCGAGATCCGTTGTATGAATGAGATTGGGGGATAGATCATGGGCAAGGTAGTGGCTGTTTGTACCAGTGAACATAAAGGAACGGTTAAGGAACCTCGTTCAGGCGCGCTTCTAAAAGTCGACTGGGGACTGGAAGGGGATGCCCACGCGGGGCACTGGCACCGTCAGGTCAGCCTGCTGAGCGCGGACAAAATTGAGGCTTTTAACACCCGGGGAGCCCAGGTTCAACCGGGAGCCTTTGGGGAGAACCTGGTGGTGGCGGGGATCGATTTCCGCAGCCTGCCGGTAGGTACCCGCTTAGCCTGTGGAGAGGTGCGGCTGGAGATAACGCAGATTGGCAAAGATTGCCACAGCCACTGTGCCATTTACCGGCAAACGGGGGACTGCATTATGCCCCGCGAAGGCGTCTTTGCCAAGGTCCTGCAAGGCGGCGTCATAGCGGTAGGAGACGACTTGACCATACTTGGCCGCCCGGCGGACTTCCCCTGGCAGGCGGCGGTCATTACTTTGAGCGATCGGTCTGCCCGGGGCGAACGGGAAGATCTCAGCGGACCGCTGTTATCCAGACATTTGGCCAGCATGGACTTTGACGTTGTAGAACAGTTACTGCTGCCGGATGCTGCGCCGGCTCTGCGTTATGAATTGACCAGGCTGGCTGATCAACGTCAGCTTGACCTGATCCTGACCACCGGCGGTACTGGTTTTGCCCCCCGGGATATTACTCCAGAAGCGACGCTGGCTGTAGCCGACCGCCAGGCGCCCGGCATTGCGGAGGCCATCCGACAGGCGTCTTTGGCTATCACCCCTAAGGCGATGCTGTCCCGGGGCGTCTCGGTAATCCGCGGCCGCAGCCTGATTATTAATCTTCCCGGCAGCCTGGCCGCCTGTGAGGAGGGCCTGGCTGTCTTTGCTGATATCCTGCCGCACGCGCTGGGGTTATTGCGCGGGCAGGTCCGGGATTGTGCCCGGTTGAAAGAATTGTCCTGACATGCCTGGTGTCTGGTCAATAAAAAAAGAGAGGGAGAGTAACAAAATGAAGAAGTGTATCAACCTGAAAGCCAAACAATGCTTGTCGCTGGTGACAGCCGCGGTCCTGAGCCTGAGCCTGGGAGCCTGCGCCAGTTCCGGAACCGCCGGTACCACTGCGGCCGCGACCACCGCAGCCGCCACGACTAAAGCCGCGGAGTCTGAGGCTACAACAGCCGAGGCCACAACAACCGAGGCCACGACAACCGAGGCCGCTACCGCGGACACGACTAAAGCCGAAACAGAAGCTGCGGCGACCGAGGGGGAGAAGACGGAGCTGGTCGTTTTTGCTGCGGCTTCCATGACCGAAACCTTGACCGAGCTAAAAGATCTATATGAAGCCGAACACAGCAATGTCACGATAACCTATAATTTTGATTCCTCTGGTACGCTGAAAACTCAAATTCAGGAAAGCGCGGAATGTGATCTCTTTATATCTGCCAGCCAAAAACAGATGAATCAGCTGGACATTACCGCGGATAGCTCGGTTAATACTGAAGGCCTGGACTTTGTGGATGAGAGCACTCGCCTTAACCTGCTGGAAAATCAGGTTACCCTGGTGGTGCCGGAAGGCAATCCCAAGGGCATCGACAGCTTTGACACCCTGGCAGAAAAGCTCAGCGCCGGAGATGTGTTGCTGGCGATGGGCAACAGTGATGTACCGGTGGGCCAGTATACCCAAAAAATCCTGACTTTCTATAATCTGGATGAAACGACTTTAGCTGGCGAAGGTCTCATAACCTACGGCAGCAATGTTAAAGAGGTGACCACCCAGGTCTCCGAAGGCAGTGTGGACTGCGGCGTTATTTATTGCACTGACGCCTACAGCGCCGGCCTGACGATTGTGGACTACGCGACTAAAGATATGTGCGGACAGGTCATTTATCCGGCGGCGGTACTCAAAAACAGCGCTCATGCCGAGGCCGCGCAGGATTTTCTGACTTATCTGACCACGGATGAGGCTATGACTGTCTTTGAGAAGGTTGGCTTTATCAAGGCTGCCTGACCGCCTGACCGGCCTGAAGCTCTCCGGGGGTCATCCGCACGCGCCTTGGCCCCTGGCGGCTTTGGGTTAAGTCGCAAATACTGAAGGAGTCAGCTATGGACTGGTATCCGCTCTGGAATTCTCTTCGTATTGCTGCGATCAGCAGCGTGCTGGTGTTTTTCCTGGGTATTTTGCTGGCGTATTACGCCGCGCGTCTTTCCCGGGTATTAAAAGGCATTCTGGATGTTATCCTCACGCTGCCGCTGGTCCTGCCGCCAACGGTCTGCGGCTACTTTTTGCTGCTGCTGTTTGGTGCCAGGCGACCGCTGGGCCAGTGGCTGGCACAGTGGGGCATTCGTTTTGTCATGACCTGGTATGGCGGTGTGCTGGCTGCGCTGGTGGTGGCCTTTCCGCTGATGTACCGTACGGCGCGCGGCGCGTTTGAAAGCTTTGACCCCACCCTGGCCTACTCAGGCCAGACCCTGGGGTTATCCAACACCTATATATTCTGGCGAATCCGCCTGCCGGCCTGCCGTCAGGGGATCCTGGTGGGGACCGTTCTGGCTTTTGCCCGGGCGCTGGGAGAGTACGGCGCTACCAGTATGCTGATTGGCTACACCCCGGGCAAGACGGCTACCATTTCTACGACCGTCTATCAGTTGTGGCGAACCAATGATGATGCCGGCGCCTTGCGCTGGGTCCTGGTCAATCTGGCCATCAGTACGGTGGTGCTGCTGACGGTTAACCTGCTGGAAGACCGGCAGAAACGGACGGTGCGCCGATGAGCCTGACGGTAGAGATTCGTAAAAAACTGGCCGCGTTTGATCTGGCGTTAAGTTTTAGCAGCGCGCAGGGCACCCTGGGCTTGTTAGGCGCTTCCGGCTGCGGCAAGAGCTACACCCTTAAATGTATTGCGGGTATCGAGACCCCGGATGAGGGCCGCATTATCCTGGATGGCCGCACCCTGCTGGATACCGCTAAACACATCAATTTGCCGCCGCAGCAGCGCCATGTGGGCTATCTGTTTCAAAATTATGCACTGTTTCCTAACATGACCGTAAGACAGAATATTTTGTGCGGCCTGCGCCGGGAGCCTGATCGGGCCCGCCGCCAGGCTAAGCTGCAGGAGGTTTTGCAGCTGCTGCAGCTGCAGGCCGTGGCGGATTCCCGCCCGGCCAGGCTTTCCGGCGGTGAAGCTCAGCGCGCGGCCCTGGCGCGGATTCTGGTCAGTCAGCCTCAGCTGCTGCTGCTGGATGAACCTTTTGCCGCGCTGGACACCCACCTGCGCGACCGCCTCCAGGTGGAACTGGAAGCCTTGCTGGAGCAGCTGCAGCAGCCGGCTATCCTGGTGACTCACAGCCGGGATGAAGCTTATCACCTCTGCCGGCAGATTGCGGTGATCGACCAGGGGCAACTGCTGACCTTAAAGAACACGGATGCCCTTTTTGCGGATCCGGGCTCTCCGCGGGCAGCTGTCCTCACCGGCTGCAAAAATATTACACCGGCACGGGCGGCCGGCCCGAGGCTGATCGAATTGCCTGACTGGGGCATTAAGCTTACCACCCAACAGCCGGTGGCGCCCGGTCTGACCGCTGCAGGGATAAGGGCGCATGCTTTTGACCCGGCGGCCCGGACTAATTATCATCCGGTCGCTTTTGAACGTCCGGTTGAGGAGCCTTTTGAATGGACCTTGCCCTTCAGGTGGCAGGGTCAGGCACCGGCCAGCCAGCCGGTTTGGTGGCGGGTACCTAAACGGGATTTAACGCAACCGCTCCCGCCCGGCCTGGGGGTTGATCCTGAACAAATTTTGCTGCTGTATGACTGATTTGTGCTAAACTAATAAGAAATATCAGTTGCGAGGAGTTACACCTGTGCAGTTAGTGATAGAGACAAGCAGCGGCCAGATAGAAGGAGAAAGTTGCGGGGACGCAAACGTCAGGCGGTTTTGCGGCATACCCTATGCCGAACCGCCTGTTGGGGGGCTGCGGTTTTGCCGGCCGCGGCCTAAAGCGCCCTGGCGGGGCCTTTGGCCGGCCAAAGCCTTTCCGCCCAAAGCGCCGCAGGGGGATTTGACTAAAAATCGGTTTTATGCCCGGGAGTTTTATGCCGGTGAGGCTGTCCCCATGAGTGAGGATTGCCTGTACCTGAATATCTGGACGCCGGAGACGGGTCATGACCTGCCGGTTTTATTCTGGATTCACGGCGGCGCATTTATGCATGGCTATGGCAGTGAGCCGGAATTTGACGGGGAAGCCTTTGCCCGGCAAGGGGTCATTGTGGTAACGATTAACTATCGCTTGGGTGCCTTGGGCTTTTTGGCGCTGGAGGCGCTGGCAAAGGAGGATCCGCTGGGCTTGACCGGAAATTATGGCCTGTGGGATCAGCTGCTGGCGCTGCGCTGGGTACGGGCTAATATCCGGGCGTTTGGCGGCGACCCGGAACGGATTACGCTTGCCGGTCAGTCTGCCGGCTGTATGAGCGTCCAGGTATTGCTTTCCAGTCCGGAGGCCCGGGGCCTTTTTCAGGCTGCCATTATGCAAAGCGGCGGTGGGCTGCCGGGATTAGCCGGCGCTTACGCCATGAGCAGCCGGGTAGCTGCTTCGCGGGCTTTATTGGCCGAGCTGAACCTGGGGGAAACTCCCGGTAACAACCGGGAAGTCTTATCTGGACTTCGTCAGGCATCGGCAGAAGCCATTTGTCTGGCAGCTTATCGGGTCAACGCCCGGCTGGGCGGCCTGAATTTTTTGCCGGTTGTTGACGGCGTTTTACTAAAGGACACCGTCCAGCGGCTGGCCTGGCGCGGGCAGATACCGGATCTGCCTTGCCTGATCGGCAGTACGGCTCAGGAGATGGGGCCGGACACGGCCGGCCTTTTAGCGGATAGCGCGCTGGCCTGGGCGGTTAATCAGGAGCGTCTGGGTTATCTGGCACCCTATGTGTATCTATTCAGCCGCGCCTTACCGGGTGACCAGGCGGGAAGTTTTCATTCCAGTGAATTGTGGTATGAATTTAATACGCTGGGACGTTGCTGGCGCCCCTTTACCGCCGGGGACTATGGCCTGGCCCAGGCTGTTCAGGCCTATTGGGCAGCCTTTATCAAAACCGGCCGCCCTGACATACCGGGAGGCCCGGCCTGGCCTGCCTGCTGCTCAAAACAGCCGTATCGGCTGAACCTGGACCATCCGATCAGTCTGAAACGGGTCAGCTTGCCGCCTGTGACTGCAAACTTTGCTGAATCAGCTGACAAAGCCTGACGCGCTGTATATACTGAAACATAAATACAGGCTATCACGCCGGCCAGCTCTGTGATCACTGCGGTCAGCGCGGTACCAGGAACACAGCGTCGGGATTAGGTCCCGCCGGGAGGAGACTCAAGCTTGGACACGCATGACACTCAGACTTTGTCGGTACAGATCAGCGAAGACTTCCGCCCTTTGGTACAACAGCTGGAACAGGTGATTATGGGCAAGCAGGCGGTCATCTTAGACTTGCTGACCGCGCTGCTGGCCGGCGGCCATGTTTTGCTGGAGGACGTGCCGGGTACGGGTAAGACCAGCCTGGCCAAAGCTTTGGCGCAATCCCTGGAGCTAAGCTTTCAGCGGATTCAGTTTACACCGGATCTGCTGCCTTCGGAGATCTCCGGGATCAATGTCTTTAATCAAAAGTCAGGTGAATTTGTATTCAGACAAGGAGCTGTCTTTAGTCAGATAGTGCTGGCCGATGAAATTAACCGGGCTACACCGCGCACCCAATCCAGTCTGCTGGAGGCCATGGAGGAGCATCAGGTGTCGGTTGACGGGCAGACTTATCCATTACCGGATCCGTTCATGGTCATAGCCACCCAGAATCCGGTGGAAACCTTAGGCACCTTTCCTTTGCCCGAGGCTCAGCTGGACCGCTTTCTGATGCGTCTGTCTATGGGTTACCCTGACCGGGCCGCAGAGACCCGGATGCTGGAAAGCTATGGTAACGGTCAGCCGCAGCAAAACCTGCGGCCTTGCCTGAGCGCCAGCCAAGTGCTGGATTGGCAGAGCAAAGCGGCAGCTATGCCGGTCGGTCAGGCCGTGCGTGATTACATCCTTGATCTGGTCCGGCAGACCAGGGAGGATGAGGACCGTTTACTGCTGGGCTTAAGCCCGCGCGCGGCGCTGGCTTTGCAGCGGGCTGCCAAAGCCCGGGCCTGCCTATGCGGCCAGGCCTTTGTTACGCCGGATCATGTACAGGCGGTGGCGGTGCAGGTGTTGTCACACCGTTTATTGCTCAGACAACATCAGCTAAACGCCGGCCCGGCCAGTCAGCGGCAGCGGATTGAGGAGTTGCTGACTGCCACGCAAGTGCCGACTGAGGCCTACAAGCAACAGGCTGCAGCGGCTGCGATCCCGGGCGGCATATGATTTATCTGGCGGTTTTACTGCTGATCGCGCTGTTTATCTGGGTTCAAGACCGGCTTTTCCGCAAGGCTGGCCTTCGCAGCGTCCATTACCGCTGTTATCCGGGCAAAGAGGAGCTTTTTGAGGGGGAGACGCTGGACCTGATTGAAGAGGTCAGCAACCAGCGGCGGCTGCCCTTACCCTGGCTGAAGTCAGAGCTGGTGGTGTCACCCAGCCTGTCTTTTGCTCAATCAACCTCTGTCACTACCGACCGGCTCAAACTGGTCAAGGGCGTTTTTGTTCTGCGCGGCTGGCAGAGCGTCCGCCGCAGCTGGCATGTCACCTGCGCGCATTTTGGACGGCCGGGGGTTTATAAAGCGCTGTTGTTATCCTCGGATTTACTGGGGTTTGTGACCTTGTCCGACGCGGTGATGATTGACCGCTTTATCACGGTTTTGCCCCGCCCGCTGCTGCAGACGGATTTCCCCTTTCAATACCAATCTCTATATGGCGACATGGCAGTACGGCGGCGCTATGTGCCGGATCCGTTCTGGCCCAACGGCATTAAGCCCTATGAAGGAAGAGAATCGCTGAGAGACATTCACTGGTATGCCACGGCCTTAAGCGGTCAGATGATGGTCAGCCAGTATGCGGACAGTTCGCAGCAAAGTGTTACGATTATTCTGAATCTGGAACAGCATACGCTGCTGGACTGGTTCAGCCATAATGACACTGACTTTTCTCAGGCGGTGAGACTGGCAGCTACCTTTTTAGATCAAAACCTGGCGGCCGGCGGCCTGCCGGTTCAACTGGCGGTTAACGGCCGGCTGCTGAAATCCGCCCCGATTTACCGTCCCAAACGCGGAACTATGCAGAGCCCCGGTACCGGCCGCGCCGGCCTGCTGAACCCGGGCTTACCTGTCAAAGATAAACCGCTAAAGCCGCGGTCAGAGCCTGATTATATCTTAAGCCGCAGTGGTCAGGGTCAGGAACACGTGCGGGATTTGCTCAGGATTCTGGCCTGCCTGGATGCCGAAGCCAGCCTGCCGCTGCCGCAGTTTATGGAAGCTCTGGCTCCTCAACTGGTCGCGACGGACGTCGTTTTACTTTCTCCCTATCTGGATGAGCAGTCTGCCGCGGTTTGCCGCCGCTGGCATAGCCAGGGTCAGCACGTAAGACTGGCGCTGCTGGCTTTGCCGCAGCCGGAAGCTCAGTATAAATTGCAGGCCTGGGTTGATCAGGGCATCATTGAGTTGCTGCCGCTTTATCAGCTGAGCCGGCAAATGCGTGAGGATAAAGCCGCCGCGGCAAATGGTAAGGACAAAACCGCCGCGAGAGAGAGGGGAAGGGCCATATGAAGCGATCCCGTCATTCAGCAGAGAAGCCGGACAGGCAAGGTGCCGTTGACTATATCTCCGTGAGTCCATTGCTGCGGGTCATAAAGATCCTCAACTTATTGGCTCTCTCTGGCTTGTATTTCCCGGTCCTTTTCCTTTATTTGCTGCTGATCAGCGGTATGTCGACCATACAAATCAGCTGGCCTGTGCTTTTGAAAAACTTTGGACTGACTTTAGTCCTGGCTTTGGCAGGCTTAGGCATAAACCGGGGGTTAGCCTGGCGTTGGCGGGATAAAGCGGGACAGCGTCAGCTGCTGCGCAATATATTGCAGGGGGTTTGGGCCATCCTCTCAGTTTTACTGGTCGAGGCCATCAGCCAGGCCGCGGGAGACCCCTGGTATCTGCGGATTTTTGCTGGTACGGCCACGTTTTTACTGACTTTCATATTTTACCGCATGGCTTTTTGGCCTTACACTGCCATCTATCGCAGCGGGGCCCTAATAACGCTGATGGTAACCTCAGCGCTGGTTATGTTGCTGACTGCAAATAAAAGCTTCCCCTTAGCCATTGAGTCGTGCTTGATGCTGGATCTATTTGCCTCCTTAATTGCCTTCTTTTTGACCCAAAACCAGACGCATTTGGAAGATCTGCTGCAAACGGCGGCTAATCAGGAAACCGTATCGGAGGCTTTACGGCGCAGCAACTTTTTCAAAACCCTGCTGCTCACGCTGATTTTGCCGCTGCTCTATTTACTTCGTCGGCCGATAGCGGCGGTGCTAAACTGGATCTGGCAAACCATCAAATGGCTGGTTAAGGTAATAGCTGCCTTTTTGAACCGCCTGGTGCCGGATACCCAGCCAATGGAAACCGAACCGGCTGAAACACAGGCCCTGCAGGCAACTCAGACAACGGACTCCATATTGTCCAGATTACTGGGGTATGCTTTTTATATATTACTGCTCATGGGTTTGCTATATTTAATTTGGCACTACCGGCGGCAGATACAGGCAGCCCTGAAGCGGGCTGTGGCTTTTATCCAAAGACAACTGCAAAGATTGCTGCAATTGAGAGACCGCCGGGCCAGCCGCGGCGATCATAATCTGGCTTTTACTGATGCTTACAGCCTTATTAATAAATCCAACCGACCCAAAAACGGCCGCAAATCCCGCGGGCGGTGGCAGCGTCAATGGCTGCGCGACTACCGCCGATATCGCCGGACGGCTTTACTGCCTCCGGCAGCCAGCCACTTTCGCCAGGGAGTTTGTTTGTTATTGCAATGGCTTGACCAGGCAGAACAACCCTTGCCGCCTGATGCGACTGTCCGCCGCTGTCTTAAGCAGCCGTTGCCGGCGCCTGATCCCGATCCGGCTTTACTGGCAGCCGTGTATGAAACCTGCCGCTACGGTGAGTGGGCAGAGGACGGACCCGAACAGCCCCCGCAGCCAGCTGAGCCTGATCCGGGCCTGCCGGATCTGAATCAGGCCTCACGGCAATTAGATCAGGTCTTGAAAGAGCTGGCTGATCACTTGAAATGAGGACCAACGGTAACTTGCGTTACGGCGAACAGAAAGTGCCCGGATTTAATGAATGCCTGATTGACGCTGTCATAAGGCATTGTTATGATAGTCAGGCGTTGATTTTTAGTACAAAAGGAAAGGAGGTATGTGACTTATGTATAATGATGATTCCCCTGTTGCGGTTAAAACCCGCACCGGCAACTCTATGAATATGACGATAAGATCCATTCCTGCCTTCCTTTCTGACCATCTCTGTCACCTGCTTCAGGCGGCCTGACAGAGCCTTCGGTTTCAGAGATGAAGGGGGAGACCCCTTCACAGATTAAGGGCACAGCTGTGGAGGCTGTGCTTTTTTTGTGCCTGCTAAATGAAACGGAGTAAGATCTATGTTGCGCAAACTGAAGGAGAACCTGAGTTGGTTCTTTCATATCTACCGGCGGGAATACATTATCGGGATTACTTTTACTATTCTGAATTATCTGCTGGTTTTAATACCACCCTGGGCGGTGGGTTACATAGCTGACCGGCTGGAGGCTGGCAATCTGACTTTGACCCAGCTGTTCCAGTTGCTGTCCGGCTTACTGGTCTTAATTGTGCTGCTTTATCTGGATAATCTTATTTGGCAGTTGTTGATCTTTAAAGCCTCTGATGTGATCGGCCGGGAAACCCGCAGTCGGCTGATTGCTAAATTCCTGATGCAAAGCCCGCCTTTTTTTGCTAAAAACAGTACCGGGTCACTGATGGGAAAGGCGACTAACGACGTCCAATCTCTCAGCGATGTGGCAGGTTATGGGGTCATGACCTTTTTGGATTCTACCATCCACCCGATCTCGCTGGTATTAGTGATGGCCATAACCGTTGACTGGCGGCTGACCTTGCTCTCTATCCTGCCGCTGCCCCTGCTGATTGTGGGAGCCAGGCGGGTCGGTGCCATTTTGAATCGCCGTTATGATGAAGCTCAACAGGCTTTTGACCGCATGAATGATGATGTCCTGGAGAATATATCAGGCGTCAGAGTCATCCGCGCCTTTGGCATGGAGCAGCGGTCTGAGCAAAGCTTTGATCAGACCGCGGATCATTTGTTCCGTAAAAATATGGCGGTGGTGCGGATCAATGCGCTATTTGCCCCGCTTTCACGCATTATCCCTAGTTTATGCTATGTCATAGCGTTGTTATACGGCGCGTTTCTGATTGGCCGTGGCAGCCTGTCGGTGGGTCAGATGGTTACGTTCATCTTCTATCTGGGCATGCTGAGCTGGCCTATGTTTGCGCTGGGTGATTTCATTAATGTGTCTGAACAAGGTCTGGCCTCAGCTGAGCGGGTTAATGAAGTGGAAGCCTATCAAGAGGATGTCGTGGATAGCCCCAAGGCACGGCCTTATCCTGGCGGGGGCAGCCTGACCTATGCTCATCTGGATTTTAGTTATCCCGGTCAAAAACAGCCCGCACTCAGCGACATCAGTTTTAGCCTTAAGCCTGGTCAGAGTCTGGGCCTGGTGGGCCCGGTCGGCTCCGGTAAAACTACCTTGCTCAAGCAGCTGTTGCGCTATTACCCCCTGCAACCGGGGCAATTATTGTTGGGTGGCGTATCAGCTGAGCAATTCCAAATCAAGTCTATACGGGCGCATATTGGCTATGTTCCCCAACAGCCGGTACTATTCTCCCGCACAATTGAAGACAATATCCGCCTGGGTGAGGCAGATGATGGTTCTCAGCACTTGTCTATCGAGGAAGCTTGCCGGGTTGCTGACTTTAGTAAGGATTTGGCCCAACTGCCGGAAGGCCTCAAAACCCTGGCCGGAGAGCGGGGCATCGCCTTATCCGGCGGGCAGAAGCAGCGTATTGCAATCGCGCGCGCATTGCTGAAGGACCCGGAAATTCTGATTTTAGATGACAGCTTGTCCGCCGTTGACGCCACAACGGAAAGCCATATCCTGACGGCGATTCGGGAGACCCGGCAAGGAAAAACGACCTTGATCAGCGCCCATCGTATTTCTGCCGTTATGCATGCGGATTTGATTTTGGTACTGGATGACGGACGGATCCAGGCTGCTGGCAGCCACAATGACCTGATGACTCAGGATGGCTGGTACCGTCGGCAGTTCAATCGCCAGCAACTGCAGCTAAAAGACGCACAAGCTTAACCGGCAGGCAACTGCTGTTAGTAAAGAGGTAATACAAATGACAACTAAGACTGCGGAGGCCAACGCCTCCAAAAAAGAGCGCCGAGCCGCGGAGCAGTCCAACCGGCGCTTTCGCAACCGGCGGTTGTGGCATTATATCAAACAGCGGCGCGCTCCCTTGCTGCTGGGCTTTTTGCTGACTGTCGGCGCTATTGGCGCGGATCTGCTGGGCCCGTGGATTATTGGCCGTATTTTGGATGGTGAACTGGTTGAAGGCGTAGGCATGCGGCTGGCCAAGGTATTTATTGGCATGCTGCTGGCCTTTTTTGCCAGCAACATTGTGGGGTCAGCGTTACGCTACGGCAGCACCTGGTTTTTTCAAAAATCGTCCAATCTGATTAGCTGGGATATGCAGCGGGATGTATTTAATCATGTTCAGCAACTGCCAGTCGCTTACTTTGATAACTTGCCGGCCGGGACGGTGGTTTCACGCATCACTAATGATACTAAGGCAGTTAAGGTTTTGTTTGATGTGGTTTTGTCGCAGCTGACCACCGCCGTGATTTATGGCGCGGCTATTTTTGTTTCGCTTTACTGGATTGAACCGGTATTTATTATCCTGGCAGCCTTACCCCTGCCGCTGCTGCTTTGGCTGATCCGCGATTTTAAAAACAAGTCCGCCGCTTATAACCGCGACTACCGCAAGGGCCTCAGCCGCCTCAACGCCAATCTGAATGAAACCATCCAAAACATGGAGGTGGTGCAGGCTCTGAACCAGGAAACCCGCTTCAGCCAGGAGTTTAAAGCGGTTAATGATGAAGTCTTTCAACAAGGCTACAACATGACTAAGCTCTTCAGCTACAGCGCGTATAATGCCACCAGTACCCTGCAATATGTCGTCCTGGGACTGGCCATGCTCTATTTTGGCTACGGCCAGATCAGTGGCCGCTATCTGGTGCCGATAGGCTCGGTTTATGTCTTCATTGATTACATGATTAAGTTTTACGGCCAGATGCAAAATGCCATGTCCCGTATTGGCGACCTGGAACGAGCCAACGGCGCGGCGGATCATGTTTTTGAACTGCTTAAAGAACCTCGCAAGCCGTCATGGGCAACCAGTCCCGCGACTCTCCGGGGCGCGCTCAGCTTTGACCAGGTGACCTTTGCCTATAAAACTGAAAACGTGCTGCAAGCGGTGAACTTTGAGGTGGAACCAGGTCAGACCGTGGCCTTTGTAGGCCAGACTGGTTCGGGCAAAAGCACCATCATGAACCTGCTCTTTCACTTTTATGAACCGCAGGCCGGCCAGATCTGCTTTGACGGCCGCCCCCTGAACGGATTGGATATGGACAGCCTGCGCAGCCAGATGGCCCTGGTGCTGCAGGAACCTTTCCTGTTCACCGGGACCATATACAGCAATATCAGTCTGGAAGATCCGGCCATCACCCGGGAGGCGGCGGAAGCGGCCCTGCGTGAAGTTGGCGGCGGCCGTTTGCTGGCCCGGCTCAGGGACGGCATCATGAGCGAAGTCAGAGAGAAAGGCAGCGGCTATTCAGCCGGCGAACGTCAGCTGATATCCTTTGCCAGAGCCCTGGTACGCCGTCCGCGTATCCTGGTGCTGGATGAGGCGACCGCCAATATTGATTCTGAGACGGAACATGAAATTCAGTCCGGCATCAAGACGTTGTCCCGGGGCCGCACGACCTTGATCATCGCGCACCGGCTGTCAACGATAAAGGACGCGCAGCAAATCCTGGTCTTGAATCAGGGCCGGATTGTAGAACGTGGTACGCATGATGACTTAATTGCCCAACGCGGGTTGTATTATCATATGTACCGACACCAGTCCGAAGAAAGCGCCCAACAGCCGGCTTAAGTCAGCCGCCCCGGTGCGGCCCCCGCCGCCCGTCCAGCCTGGCGCCGGGCCGGGCTGCCGGCGCGGTCAGTCGCCGACCAGGGTGATGAGGTAACGGCGGTTGCGCGGTCCGTCAAATTCGCAAAAGTAAATCGCCTGCCAGATACCCAGCAGCAATTTGCCGTCCCGGAACGGCACCGACACGGAAGACCCGATCACAGCCGCCTTAAGGTGAGCTGCGGCGTTGCCTTCCGCGTGCATAAAGGCTGGCTGATCCGGAAAGGCTGTTTCTAAGCCCAGCATGAGATCGTGCCGTACATCCGGGTCACTGTTTTCATTTATGGTGACAGCAGCGGTGGTGTGCGGGCAAAAGATCTGACAAATCCCGTTATGCAGTCCGCTGGTCTGTAGCGCTGCCTCAACGGTGGCCGTGAGATTGGTAAACCCTTTGGGGGTGGTTCTGAGAGCCTGAGACACGGTAATGACCATAATACTGACCTCCCTCTGAGCGCGAACGGGCGTAATTTTACTTTCAGTATACCTGATTTTGGGCGTACAATAAGTTCCAAAGCCCCGACAGGAGGATGGAGGATGCAGTTAAGTGGACAGATCAGATCAGCCGGGCCCAGCTGCTGAATTGCCGGTGCCGGATAAACAAAGCGCCAGTCAAAAAAGGGAGCTGCGTACTGCGCTTCGCGCCAAGCTCAGCGGGCTGCCGCCGGACCTCAGAGCCAGGCAGGAAAGCAGCATATACCACCGGTTGACCAGCCTGCCGGAGTATCAGCAGGCGCAGACGGTGGCGGCGTACTACGGTATTAACTGGGAGCTGGATACACGGCCTTTGCTGCAGCAAATTCTGAAAGACGGCAAAGCGCTGGCGCTGCCGCGCTGTGAGGGTAAAACGATGGACTTTTATCTGGTGACAGATCTCAACCATCTCAAGCCTGACCACAGGGGGATACCGGAACCCTTGGAGACAGCCCGTAAATTAGCCCCGGAGCTGTTAGACCTGCTGATTTTACCCGGAGTGGCTGCGGATCTGCAGGGAAGGCGCTTGGGACAAGGCGGCGGCTACTATGATCGTTATCTGGCAAGACAACCCTTGCCGCTGTGTGTCACCTTATTGCTGTGTCGGGATATCTGTCTGCTGCCCCAGCTGCCGCAGGAGCCGTTTGACTGCCCGGTACAGCTGATCCTGACTGAAACAAGACTGCTAAGGCTGCCGCCGCAGTAAAACTAAACCGCCGTTCCTGCAACTATCGCGGGAGCGGCGGTTTTAGCATACTGGGCCTAAAGCTAACCTTCTGGGCCTGGCGGTAACCTTGTGGTCAGGCGCTTGACGGCCTGGCTTTAGTTATACTGCGGCAGCCAGGCTTTATGTGCTTCCAGCAGATCATCAACCATGTGGAAGATATCATCCAGGCTGAGTTCACTGGCGGTGTGGGGGTCCAGCATGGCGGCCTGATAGATATGTTCCTTTTTGCGGGTGTGAGCCGCCTCAATGGTCAGCAGCTGTACGTTGATGTTCAGGCGGTTCATCGCGGCCAGCTGCTCCGGCAGGCGGCCGACATGGCAGGGATTAACGCCGGTATTGTCAATCATGCAGGGTACTTCCACGCAAGCTTCCGCCGGCAGGTTATCAATCAGGCCGGTGTTCAGAACATTGCCGCCGATTTTATAGGGATGGTTAGTGAAGACGGCTTCCATAATATGAGAGGCATACTCAGAAGACCGCTTGTGTTCCAGCGTGTCTTTAGTGCTCAGCGCAGTCCGTTCATCCTCCCAGCCCTTGATCTGATTGATACAACGGCGCGGGTATTCATCCAGCGGAATATTGAAACGGTCGATCAGCTCCGGATAATTGCGCTTGATGTAAAACATGTTATATTCAGAATTATGCTCGCTGGATTCGGTACAGTAATAACCCAGCTTGTCAATGTAATCCAGCCGCACCATATCATTATGCTTTTCGCCGGCGTTCTTTTCTTTGGCTCGGCGCCGGATTTCCGGATACAGATCCTGTCCGTTCCGGTCCTCCAGCTTTAACAGCCAGCCCATGTGGTTAATCCCTGCAATCAACTCGCGGCGGCCTTCCAGCCGGTCTTCCATCCCTAATTCCTTAAGCAGGGTTTCAGAGCAGACCTGGACACTGTGGCAAAGACCAACGGTGCGGATGGTGGAATAGCGCTGCATGTAACCGCTGAGCATAGCCATGGGATTGCTGTAATTTAAAAACAGGGTGTTGGGACAGACGGCCTCCATGTCCTCGGCGAAGCCCTCCATCACAGGGATGGTGCGCAAAGCCCGCATGATACCGCCTATACCTAATGTGTCTCCGATTGTCTGCCGCAGACCATATTTTTCAGGGATCTCAAAATCGGTGATTGTGCAGGGATCGTAGCCTCCGACCTGGATAGCGTTGACCACAAAATCGGCGCCACGCAAGGCCTCCCGGCGTTGCTCAACCCCCAGATAGGTTTTCAGGCGAGCCCGCCCGCCCTGACCGCGGTTGACCGCCTCAAGGATGACCAGGCTTTCCTCCAGGCGCCTGGGATCAATGTCATAAAGCGCCATTTCAGCGTCCTGCAGGATAGGACTGCACATACAGTCGCCTAAGACATTGCGGGCAAATACGGTACTGCCGGCGCCCATAAAAGTGATTTTGGTCATGATCTGCCTCCTCGTTGTGACAGCTTAGCGGGCGGGTTAGCAGCCCTGCCTGAGGCCCGGGCTTACCGCCGCTCTGAAGCTTTGGTTAAGATAGCTTTATCCTATCACCGGCAGTCCGGAAGCGGGCTTGCCGCTTGTGTCCGGCAACCGCTATAATGTGTCCTGTTAATTAGCAGACAGGCGGGAGGGGGAAGCGCTGAATGCAGCAGGAGATTTTTGTTAAACCTAATACCGGGCAGCAGGCTATCAGCATGACCATCTATCAGACCGGACGGGAGCAGTGCCGGCCGCGGCATTGTTATGGCCCGGCCGTACGCCTGCATTATCTGATCCATTTTGTGCTCAGCGGCGCCGGGACCTTTTGCCAGGATGGGCTGAGCTATTCCCTGCAGGCCGGTGATGCCTTTTTGATTTGTCCGCATAAAGTTACAGTCTATGAAGCGGCTGCCCGGGAGCCCTGGGACTATGCCTGGATTGAATTTGACGGGTTAAAGGCCAGAGATTACTTAAAACAAGCCGGCTTAAGCGCGCAAACTCCGCTCTGGCATGACAGCCAGGCCCTGCAGCCCGGGCACGCCGCAAGCACGCTGCTGGAACTGCAAAAACAGGCCCACGGCCGGGAAACCCGGCAGTTAGGCCTGTTATATCTATTGCTGGACCAGCTGGCGCAGTATGCCATCCTGGCCCAGCCGGTCAAAGCGCTGACCGCGCAGGAACAGTATGTGGATCAGGCTATCCGGCTGATCCAAAACTACTACCACAGTCAGCTTACTGTGGAGGAGCTGGCCCGGCAGTTAAATCTGAACCGCAGTTACTTCAGCAAGCTCTTTCGTCGGGTAACCGGCCGGTCTCCGCAGGCCTACCTGCTGCAGGTCAGGATGCAGGTGGCCAGTCAGCTGCTTTTGGATCCGTCTCTGCCGGTTCAGACCGTGGCTACTTCAGTCGGCTATCAAAATCCACTCAGCTTCAGCCGGGCTTTTGTGAAATACTGCGGCCTGACTCCCAGCGGGGCGCGCCGGCAGACCGCAGCTCAGCTCAAAGCTGACAGCGGGCTGATACCGGGCGGAGGTTGATTTCGCGGATAGCCTCAGGATCCACCTTAAAGTTGCGCTGCATATCCATCAGGCCGTTGACTTCTTGCTGCACATCGGTGACCTGAGTGTAGCAGTAACCGCAAACATAAGGCAATTCCTTGATGGCGGTGGTGATACTGTCAAAACGGGCCAGGAACCCGGCTTCATCTGTGACCTTGTCACCATAACCCCAGCCTTCGCCCTGCTGCTGTAAGGCAATGCCGCCAAACTCGCTGATAATGATGGGCTGACCCTGATAGTTGTAACCATCCGCCAGAGCGGGCAGCGCTTGATTAAAATAGAGCTGGTTATGGACAATTTCATCCTTACTGCCGCCGTAACGGGCCAGAAAACGCTGTCCCTCGGCTTCATAGTCGTGCAGCGTGATGATGTCAGATACAGTATGAATCCAGCCGTCATTGACTATGACCGGGCGCATGGGATCAAAGGCCTTGGTGAGGTGATAAACCGCCTCAGTGAA
>JAQWFM010000096.1 GCA_028704415.1 Oscillospiraceae bacterium
CGCCGGACCTGACGAGCCGGCTGCCCGGGCGACGGTGGTCCCCAGGCCTGCCTGGCTTTACGACTTCACGTATGAAGGCGTGGACCCGGCCAGCTTCCCCTGCAAAGACTGGTCCCGGCTGACCCGCCAGCTCCTGGCCGCCAGGCCCGCCTTTTTAAGCCAGCCCCCGCCGCCGGGCGGTCTGCCGCAGCTGACCCAGGCGCTGGCCGCGTATCTGGCTCAAGCTCGCGGCGTTCGCTGTCAGCCGGAGCAAATCATCATCAGCTCCGGCTCTGACGCCCTGCTCAGCCTTTTGCTGCGGCTGCTCCCGCCGGAAGCCTGCCGCTGCTTTGGGGTGGAAAATCCGGGCTATAACCCGGTAGCTGAGCAAGTGGCCGCCCAGGGACTGCCGCTGCTGCCGCTGCCGGTCCGTCGGGAGGCCGGCGGTATTGATTACCGGGCTTTACTGGAGAGCCCGGTAACTTGCCTGAGTATTACGCCTACCCACCAGTTTCCTACCGGCGCGATCATGCCGGTCACACTGCGGTACAAATTGCTGGACTGGCTGGCCCGGCAGCCGGCGCGCTATATTTTGGAAGATGATTATGACAGCGAACTGAAATACGTGGGCCGGGCGATTCCCGCCCTCAAAAGCCTGCCCGGCAGTGAACGGGTGGTGTATCTGGGCAGCTTTGGCAAATGTATTTCGCCGGGCCTGCGCCTCAGCTATATGGTGCTGCCCCAATCTCTGCAGCAGCGGCTGCCGCAATTGAAGCCTGGTTTGCGCTGTCCGGTCCCGGTGCTGGAACAGGCCGTGATGGCGGCCTTTTTGACCTCGCCTGCTTTTGACCGGCAGCTGGCAGAAAACCGCAAACGTTACCGGGCCAAGCGCAACTTTATGGTCCAGGCTGTCCGGGCCTGGGGCCGGGGCCGCTGCCGCATTACCGGGGCGGAGGCAGGGCTGCATCTGTTGCTGGAAATCGACAGCCGCTGGACGGCGCCGCAGCTTTGCCGGAAAGCCGCCCGGCAGGGTATCAGAGTTTATCCGCTGGAGCAGTTTTGCCGGGAGTCAGCGTTGCCACTGCCCCAGGCCCGGCCCTGTCTGTTGCTGGGTTACGCTCAGATTAGTGAGACCAGCCTGAAAGAAGGCCTCAGGCGACTGTTGAGTTTGATTTTGGCTTCGCCTGCCGGACCGACCGCGGACTGATAGCCGGCGGCACCAGACTGGGGCCGCTGCGCTTTCACTTCGCGGCGCCGTTATCCTGGCTGAGGCTGAAGACAGGACGCCTGCCGGGCCCCGGCGGGGAGATTTACGCCGGAAGCGGCGCACAGGTGACCAATACCGGCCGGCCGGCTTGCTATACTGTAAGCAGATCGTACAGCCATCCCGGCGCTCAAAACCGTAAATCAGGCTGTACAGGAGAGTGTCAATATGTTGCAGCGTTCTATACAAACCTGGATCCGCGGCCGTCGGGCGGTTGATGGTGCGGGCGTCAGGATGACCCGCATCCTCACGGCGGAAACCGTCCGCCAGTTTGATCCCTTTTTACTGCTGGATTCCTTTGATTCAACTGATCCGGATGATTATCTGGCAGGCTTCCCGATGCATCCGCACCGGGGGATTGAAACTTTGACTTATCTGATCAGCGGTGAAATCGACCACCGCGACAGTCTGGGCAATGCCGGCCGCATTGGAGCCGGAGAGGCCCAGTGGATGACGGCCGGCAGCGGGATCATGCATGAGGAAATGCCCCAGGCAAGTCCCCGCATGCTGGGCTTTCAGCTCTGGATTAATCTGCCGGCTCAGGACAAAATGACCCGGCCGGTTTATAACGATCTGCGGGCGGAGGATATCCCGTCAGTGTCCCCCCAGCCCGGGGTGGATATCTGCGTCATTGCCGGTAGCCTGGCCGGTCAGCAGGGCTTCAGGCCTGCCTTTGTAGCCGCAACGGTCCTGGATCTCAGCCTGGCTGCCGGCGCGGCCTATGATCTGGCGCTGCCGGCGCAGCAAAGGGCCTTCTTATTCTTTATCTCCGGCTCCGGCCAGGCCGCAGGGCAGAGCTTCCCTGAAAAAAGCGCTGTCTTGCTGGGCCAGGAGGGCGAAGGGGTGCGGCTGGAAGCGCCGGCAGGCCCGCTGCGGGTGATTGCCTTTGCTGGCTTACCCCTGCAGGAGCCCATCGCCTGGGGCGGCCCCGTGGTTATGAACACACAAAAGCAGTTGTCCGAGGCGTTTGATGAGTTAAACCGCGGCACCTTTATCAAGACCCGGCCAGAGCGTTGAGCCTGAAGCTGGCGGCAGGCTGGGTTCAGCGCTCTGAACGGCTGTAAAAAAAGAGGGAGGACCTGGTGTCAGGTTCCTCCCTCTTTTCAGGCTGGTCAGCACCGCCCCGGTCAGGCTGCGTCAGGCCTCAGGGGCCTGATCCCGCAGGCCCTCCCGCAGCTCTTTATCCTGCAGCCGCTTAGACAGCACGGACAGCGACGCGGCAATGTTTTCATTCTGAATTAAGATAGCCTCTGGCGCGTGCAGATGGATGGGCGCAAAGTTCCAGATGGCGCGGATGCCCGCCGCGACCAGCTGATCACAGACGGCCTGGGCCTGCTCCTGCGGCACCGTGATGACCGCAATCTGAATCTTATTATCATGGATGACCTGCGGCAGTTCAGACATGGGACTGACCACCAGCTTGCCGACATTTTTACCGACTTTAGCCGGATCATGATCAAAAGCCGCCATCAGATTGAGGCCGTAGCCTTGAAAGCCCTTATAGTTAATCAGCGCCACGCCCAGATGTCCGGCCCCGACGACCACCGCGTTTTTAAGATTGTTATAATCCAGCAGCCGGGCCAGCTCATTAATCAATTCACTGACATTGAAGCCGGTGCGCGGCTTGCCAACCACCCGTGTCAGCGCCATATCTTTACGTACCTGTACGGGATGCAGATTTAAATCCTCAGCAATAGTGGAAGAGGATATGACGGTCACGCCCTGCTCCTGCCGTTGTTTGAGATAACCGTAATATACCGGCATCCGGCGCAGAGCGGGCTGAGGCATATCAAACTCACTCTCCAGGTCCTGATGTTTTCTGATCTTCAATTGATTGTCCTCCGTCTATAGGGTTAAAGCCTGACCTCCTGCTGTCAGCAGCTGCAACAACACATTAATGGTACGGCAAAAAACCTGTCCGCCCCGGAGGCGAAGCAGGAATTATATTTAACCTTTAATAACTGATTATATTGTAGCGTACGCCGCTTCATTTTGCACGGTAATTTTATATTTATCCCGGGATTGGATCAGGCGCGTCGCGGCCCGCGGCGGCGTTATGCTCCGGGGAGGCGGGCACAAGCCGGCGCCCCCGAGTGCCGGCCACAGGCTTACAGGGCAGACGTGCTGTTCACCGCAAACTCACTCAGGCTGGGCAGGAATAAGGATAAAACCATGCCCATAAAGATGGACAATAAGACCAGGATAATCGCCATGTAGCGCAGACTCTGATCCGAGCTTAAATTAAGATTCAGGCGGAAGGACAAAAAATCCGCGGCGGCGGAAAAGGCCAGACCGGCTCCGGCCAGAGCCAGCGCCTGCAGGCCGCTGCCATTAGTAAAGCATAACGCCAGTAAAAGGAAGGGCAGGGTATACACCAGCCCCGGCGTCAGCAACTGAAAACTTTCTCTCCAGTTTAGTTGTGCTACCTGTGAAATCCGGAAAACCACATGCGTCAGCAGCCATTTGATGCCAAACCCGGCCAGACCCAGGAAAACCGCCTGAATCATGTACTCTGCCACCCAGGTCAGAGGCACGGTCTCACCATTGGCCAGACTGCTGTAAAGCAGAAAGCGCCCCAGACTGCTGAAGCTAATCAGCGCCGCGGTCAGCAGCCCCATCAGCAGCAATTGGATTGCCAGCACCACCACGGATACCCGCAAACGGCTGTGCCCCAGTTTTTGAATGCCCTGAGTGGGATGGGTTATATAGTCACTGATAAATGAGCCGGCCCTGCCCGCGGTTTTGACATATTGCTGAAACCGGTCATAGGCTGAAGCCGTTCCGCTGCCCGCGCTGCTTTTGCGCTGGCGGCCCTGGCTGTACTCAGGTCCCCCGGTATCATATGCGTTGGCGTAAGAATGGCGTTGCCAGGCGTGCACCCGCTCCTGTTTGCTGCGGCGCCGGGCTTGCGCCTGCGCCTGCTTTTGATGGACCCGTTCCGCTTTGGCCCGGGTCCGCTGCTCGCGTCGCGCCTGGCGGCCGGCCTGCTCCGGCTTAACCTTAGCGCCGGCTGCCTGCCTGGCCGCAGCGCCGGCCGCATCCGCTGCCGCCGGGCCAGACTGAGCCTGGCGCGACGCTGCGGCCTTGGTACGAGCCTCAACCGAAGCCCGGCAGGTGCAGCGTTCACCAGGTTTAAGTTCTTTATTGCAATAAAAACAATAGCGCGCCATGTGGAAAGCCCTTCCCCGCTGCATACCCGGGCTTCTGAAGCCACCCAGGCTGCAGCCTGGGGCAATCTGTCACCGGCGGCCGGCATGGAGTAGCAGCCTTTACTTACCGGGGATTGCCCTCAAGTTCAGGGTCATTCTATCATAGGTTAAGGAAAGGCTAATAAAGCTTACGTTTACCTTTCGTAAAGCATTTGTAAACAAAGCGCCGCCGCGGTCGCAGGGTCCGGCTGCTGTCGGCCGGTCGGCCCGGATGATTACGGTTTATCGCTGCCGCTCCCGGGAGCGCTGCTGCACCCGGGGCTTAGGGATGGGGCGGCGCGGCATGCCGCGCCGTGGGGCGACCGTTAAAACCCGGCACTGATAATCTGCTAATCTGATAGCAACTAAAAGTGGGATTGTGGTAGTATACAACCACACGGAGGTCTAGTGACATATGATTATTGTTATGAAGCCGCATGTCGGTTCAGCAGATATTGCGGGAATCAAGCAGGTCCTGGAAGCCAAAGGCTTGCAGGCACACATTTCTGAAGGTACGGAGCGCACCATAATCGGGGTCGTAGGAGATAAGACCCGCTTGAATCAGGAAGCGCTGCTGATGATGCCGGGGGTGGAAAAGCTGGTGCCCATCATGGCGCCTTACAAGCTGGCCAGCCGCACGTTTCACCCGGCCAATACCATTCTGGATATCAAGGGAGTAAAAATTGGCGGTCAGGAATTCACCCAGATGGCCGGGCCCTGCTCAGTGGAAAGCTATGAACAGCTGGATACCGTAGCCAGATCGGTCCGCGCCTGCGGGGTCCGCATCCTCAGGGGCGGCGCTTATAAACCCAGGACTTCGCCTTACTCCTTCCAAGGCCTGGAGCAGGAAGGGCTTAAGATGCTGCGGGAGGTGGCAGATCATTACGGTATGCTGGTGATCTCAGAGATTACCTCTGAAATTGATCTGGAAAACGCTGCTCAGTATATTGATATTGTTCAGATTGGCGCCCGCAATTCACAAAATTTCCGGCTGCTGTCAGCCGTGGGCCGCTCTGGCTTGCCCTGTCTGCTTAAGCGGGGCTTTGCGGAAACCATTGATGAGCTTTTGACCTCTACAGAGTATATTCTCAGTGAAAATAACAGCCAGCTCATGCTGTGTGAGCGCGGCATCCGGACCTTTGAAACCGCCACGCGCAGCACCCTGGACCTTAGCACCGTCCCGGTCCTTAAGGAAAATACGCATTTACCGGTCATTGTGGACCCATCGCATGCTGCCGGCAAGGCCAGCCTGGTTGGCCCGCTGGCGCTGGGTGCCGCGGCGGCTGGAGCCGATGGCCTGATTATTGAGGTGCATCCTAACCCC
>JAQWFM010000042.1 GCA_028704415.1 Oscillospiraceae bacterium
ATCTGCTTATGTGTTCGCGGCATAACCAATCCGTTTTTTGCCGCCTTCCTGCGGGTCATCGAACGGCAGATATCTCTGCGGGGCTATCCGTTGCTGATCGAAGCCGTGGACGATTCCCAGGATGAGTTAGCGGTAGCCCAACGTGTTTTAAGTGAACGGCGGTTATGTGGCGTGTTATTTTTGGGCGGGACCTACCTGCATCAGGCGGAGGATTTTGAGAGACTGGGGGATGTACCCCGGGTCCTGATCACGTTTAATGCTCCGGATTCAGTAGCTGCTGAGCTTTACTCCAGTGTGGTGGTGGCTGACCGGGATATCTCCCGGCAGGCTGTCCGCCATCTGGCAGATCTGGGCCACCGGCGCATCGCCTTTATGGCAAAGAGTCCCTTTGAGGAAAACACGACCGGTCATTTACGGATGGCAGGTTACCGGGATGCCCTGCGTGAAGCTGGCCTGCCCTTTGATCCGGCACTGGTGTTTGACTGCGAATATCGCCCGGATTCAGGCTTCAGCTCCATGAAAGCAGCGCTGACCTTGACGGAACCGGTTACCGCGGTATACGCGGCCGCAGACACGATCGCTATCGGAGCGGCTAAAGCTGTGCTCAGTCAGGGCTTATCCATCCCGCGGGACATATCAATCATCGGTTTTGACGGTATTGATATGGCGGAGTACTATCACCCCTCTCTGGATACTGTCTTGCAACCGGCCGAGACCATGGCTAAACGGGCGGTGGAAATTCTGTTTGATTTAATGAACGGCGGCAGCAATCAGCATATTGTGTTACCCGCACAACTGACTCGCCGCGGTTCTACCGGCCCGGCTTTGTTGTAATGACCGGGCGGACGGCCCAGCCAGCTGGCTCCCGCACGCTGAGCCGTGCGTTGGTTGCGCTAACCTGTTTGGGACAAGACGGGGACCAACTGATTGAGATATGACTTAAGTTAGGAATAGAAAAAGGGGATTTGATATGAATGATTCAGTCTTTACCTTGAAAAAGGGAGAGAGTGCTTTCAGCTTTTTTGCTAATGGCTCACCGGCAGAGTTTGTCAGTGCGGGTATCCGGCTGAATGCTTATGCCGGACAGGTTCAGGATCCTGCTCCGATGGGAATTTGGCTGCGGCTTTATCAACAGGGAAGTGAGCAGCCCCCCATGATCTGCCAGCTGCTGGGCGGATTCCCTTTGCCGGCGCCTCAACTGGCCTTAATTGGTGAGGATGGCTTTGCCCTGGAGGGCCAGGCGGCTCCCGGATTAACTTATCAGCTGAAGTTTTACTTAGCTACAGCGTCTGCATGGTATTGGGTCGTTCAGTTAGCGCGGGAACCCCAGGCTGGGAGCGCAAACAGTCCGCTGCAGCCTGATCTGCCCCCCCTGTATTTTGACATCATTTACGGTCAGGATCTAGGCCTAGCAGATCGCGGGACCGTCTTAACCAATGAGCTTTATGTATCTCAATACCTGGACCGGCGAGCTTACCAGACTGAACAAGGCTGGACTTTAACGGCGCGGCAAAATTTACAGCAGTCGCAAGGCCGGTATCCGTTTTTGCAAGAAGGCCTGCTTAACGCAAAAGTGATAGGGTTTGAGACAGACGCGGCTAAATTTTATGGCCAGGATTTTAAAGCCAGCCGGCATATAGCCGGCCTGCAATCTATGCGCTTAGGGACGGATATCTATCAGGGGGAAATGGCTTATACCGCCTTGCAAACTGAGCGACTGACACTGGAGCCGGGACAGCGGCGCGAGCTCATATTTTATGGCCTCTATGAGCCGCAGCAGACCGCAGCCCGTCTCCGCCCATATCCGCTGACAAATTGTCTCCAGGCTGTACAGGCTTGGTTAGCCTTACCGGCCGGAGCGAATGCGCCTGATTTAAGCTTCAGACCATTAGATAACGCCGGTAGCTCCCGCAGTTGGCGGCTGGGTGAGCCCCTGGTTTCAACAGAGGCCCAGGCAGAGGAGGTGGCGGCTTTTTATCCTGAACAGATTTTGCCGGAGTACAGTGACGGCCGTTTGCTGTCGTTTTTTACCCCAGGGGATTACCGGCATGTGGTAACTCAGTATAAAGAGCGGCTGTTAAGACGCCCGCATGGGTTGATTATGATGAATATACCTGACCCTGACCGGGGCCTCAAAACGGATTGTCTGGCCAGTAGCAATTATATGTTTGGTTTGTTTAACGCTCAGACAGTCCTGGGCAACAGCAGCTTTCATAAAGTACTATCGGCCAATCGCAGCCTGCTGAATTTGCAGTACAGCAGTGGCCAGCGCCTGTGGATTGAGGGGCGCGACGGGCAATTTCACCTGTTAACTCTACCCGCGCTATATGAAATGAGTCCCTCAGTGTGCCGCTGGCGCTATAAGCTGGAGGATCAAAACTGGCTTGAGATCACCAGCACGGTGGCTGCAGACCAACCCAAACTGACGCTGGCAGTTAACCTTGCTCCGGGCAGTCCGGCTCGTGCCTTTTGGCTGACCCAGCGTCTGGTGATGGGTGAACATGAAGATCCGACTGCCCTGCCGCGCCTGGAACCACAGGCAGACGGCCGCTTGCGGATCTGGCCCAACCAGACCGCCTTGGCTGTAAACCCTTACCCCGACTGGTATTTTGATCTGCAGCTAAGCGGCTGTCAGGCTCAGTGGGGAGGCGACGGAATCTTTTTTGCTGATGGTTGCGATCGGGATGAAACCTTGCTGACCGCGCAAATCGCCGCGACGCAAAGCTTTACCCTGACCATGGTTGGCCGCCTGTCCGCCGCGGTTGAGTCTGTTCGCTACGCCCAAGCTACCCAATTAAGCCCCCGGCAAGCGCTGGATCCTGAAACAGAAAATCACCTAGCGCACGACCGTTTGAGCCGGCTTTTAAACCAGTTTGAACTGCAGCCGGCTGCAGGCGATCCTGCCGATCAAACCCCTGAGCAAATTAATGCGCAGATGTTTTGGTATGCGCATAACGCAATGGTACATCTGGCTTCGCCACATGGCCTGGAGCAGCCCGGCGGAGCGGCCTGGGGGACCAGAGATGTCTGTCAAGGCCCCTTTGAGTTTTTGTTAGCCGGCGCGCACTACGCATTTTTACGGCAAATCCTGCGAGTTATCTTTGCCCATCAGAGTCAAAAAACAGGTCAATGGCCTCAATGGTTTATGTTTGACCGATATCGGATGGATGCGGGCAGCTGCCATGGGGATGTCGTTTTTTGGCCATTAAAGTGCGCGGCAGAATATCTTTTGGCTACTAAAGAACAGGAACTTTTAAAGGAAACAATACCTTATTTGGAAGCAGATAGTCAGCCGGAATCGCTGTTGCGGCATCTGGAACGCGCGGTGGAGCAGTATGACCAACGCTTTTTACCCGGAACCGCACTGCTGTCCTATGCCGGAGGCGACTGGGATGACACCTTGCAGCCAGCCAGTCAGGCTTTAAAGGAGGGCCTGGTGAGCAGCTGGACGCAAGCCTTAGCTTACCAAAGCGCCACTGAACTAGCCCAGGCCGTGAGGGATAGTGAGCCGCAGTTTGCCGCCCGCCTGACTAGTTTAGCTAGTCAAATCAAAACGGATTTTAATTGTTATCTTGTTGTTGATGGCGTCATACCGGGCTTTGTCCGCCGGCAGCAGGATGGCAGCTTTTTGCCCTTACTGCATCCGGCGGATCAACATACGGGGATTCACTACCGCCTGCTGCCTATGGATCAGAGTATTACCTCTGGTCTGGTCAGCTTGTCGCAGGCGGAACATAACTTGGAACTGATCCAGCGAGAGTTGTGGTGTCCGGATGGTGTCAGACTCATGTCCGCGCCGGCTCATTATACGGACGGTGTTCCCCGCCTGTTCCAACGCGCGGAGCAAGCTGCTAATGTTGGCCGGGAGATTTCCTTACAATATACGCATGCCCATATCCGTTATCTGGAAACCTTGGCAAAAATGGGGCGGGGTGAGGCCTGCTGGGATAATCTGGAAAGGATTTTACCAATCGGCTTGTCGCAAAAGGTCCCCAATGCCGCCTGCCGGCAGAGCAATCTTTATTTCAGCAGCTCTGACCCGGATGTGCCGGATCGGGCGAGCTTTGCCCGCCAGTTTAACTTGCTGCGCCAGGGCCGACTGCGGGTGGAGGGCGGCTGGCGGCTGTACTCAAGCGGCCCCGGGATCCTGTACGCAGAGCTGCTGACTTTGCTGTTAGGCCTGAGGCTGACGGCCGGCCACCTGATTCTGGATCCGGTTTTACCGCAAAAGGCCGACGGCTGGACCCTGATATGGTCTGGGGGTGGATACAATCTGCGCCTGACCTACCACATCGAGGCGCGTGACAGCCTTCTGACTAAATTGAGCATCAACGGCCGGGCCTGTGCGGAAGCTCAACCGCTGCAAGGTAACCCCTATCGCAGTGGGGGGCTGACCCTGCCACTGGACAGGCTTCCGGCCAGTCAGCCGGATTGTCCGTTGCAGATGGATCTTTATTGCCAGTCAGCGCCTTGCTGATCACGGCGTCCTGAGAGGAGTACAACCATGAAAACCTTAACCCCCAGAGTCCGACAGTTGCTGGCGGCGATGAGCCCGCGGGATAAACTGGGCCAGATGACTCAGTTAAGCCCGGATTTCTTTTTAAGTAAGCCGGAAACACTCAGCACCGGACCGCTGCAGACTTTGGGCGTCAGACCAGAGGATCTGCCCCGGATCGGCTCAGTTTTGAATGTGTTCAGACCCAGCGTCCTGCGTCAGTTACAGGCACAGCATCTGGCGGCTGATCCGCATCAGATTCCGCTCTTATTTATGGCGGATGTGATTCATGGCGCGCGCACCGTGTATCCGATTCCGTTAGCCATGGCCGCCAGCTTCAATCCCGGACTGCTGGCCCGTACCTGTGCGATGGCCGCCGCAGAGACCCGGCAACTGGGCCTGCGGGTAACCTTTTCTCCCATGGCCGATCTGGTGCGGGATTCGCGCTGGGGAAGAGTGATGGAATCAAGCGGGGAGGATCCCTATCTTAACCGAGTCATGAGCCAGGCTTCCGTAGAAGGCTACCACCGGGGCTGGGGCAGTGCGGAAGCTCCAGATTGTATGCCTCGCCCAGGGCTAGCTTGCTGCGTCAAACATTTTGCGGCCTACGGCGCAGCGGAAGCCGGACGGGAATATAACACTGTGGAACTGTCACGTTTGACGCTGCAACAATCCTATCTGGCAGGCTACCGTGGAGCCCTGGAGGCAGGGGCCGAGCTAGTCATGACTGCCTTCAACACCTTTGAGCAATTGCCTTGCACGGGTAATGCTTATCTGATGCGCGAAGTACTGCGCCAACAACTGGGTTTTGAGGGCGTACTGATTACAGATTATGCCGCGGTGGAAGAACTGATTCATCATGGCGTGGCTGCCGATGGCCGCGAAGCGGCTAGTCTTGCACTGACCGCGGGCGTGGATATGGAAATGATGTCTGCCAACTTCTTAAATTACGGCCAGGACTTACTGGAGCGAGGGGAGGTGACCTTGGATCGTCTGGATGAATCGGTCGCCCGCATCCTGACCTTAAAGGAAGAACTGGGCCTGTTTGAGGATCCCTGGTCTGGCCTGCCGGCAGAGATCAGTGATCGGCAGATATTTGCCGGCTTCAACAGCGGCGAACGGGGCAAGGCCAGCCAGGCAACGGCCCTGGAGGCAGCCGCGGAGACGATGGTTTTGCTGCAACTGGGCACTGAGCTGCCTATACCGCCCAAAACTCATCTGGGTTTGGCGGGTCCGTTTGCCGACACACCAGATATTTTAGGGGGCTGGAGTTTGTCAGCTGCCTCTGACACCGTCAGCGTGGCAGAGGGTCTGCGCCGTGCGGTTGCGGAAGGTCGGCTGGCCGCCCTGACGGTGGGCTTGGCCGGCATGGATCCTGACCAGCCGCTGACAGGACCAGGCCTCACCGCAGGTTTGCCAAAGACTCCGACGGTTTACGCCAAACCCTGTGAGGACCAGCAGCTCCTGGCCCAGGCCCGGGAACGGTTTGCCGACTGCGATGCTGTGTTACTGACTTTGGGAGAGCGGCAGGAGCTTACCGGCGAAGGCTCCAGCAAAACGGATCTCAGCCTGAGTCCGTATCAATTGCAGTTGCTGCGCGTGCTCAGTCAATTGGGTAAGCCGCTGGTGGCAGTGGTGTTTAGCGGCCGACCGCTGCTCTTAGCACCGGTGGCCCAAGCCTGCGACAGCCTGATCCAGGCCTGGTTCCCCGGGTGTCAGGGCGGCCGGGCCTTGGCCCGGCTCCTGACCGGCGAACAGGACTTTACCGGCCGTCTGCCCATCAGCTTTCCCCGTTCCGTTGGCCAGCTGCCGCTGTATTACAACCAGCTGAGCACCGGCCGGCCATATGATGCCACGCGGCCAGCAACCCGTTTTGTTTCCCGGTATCTGGATGAAAGCAATGCCGCCTTGTATCCGTTTGGCTTTGGCCTGAGCTACCACCGGCCCAAACTGCAGGACTTACGTCTGGAAGAACTGACAAACCCACGGGGCAAGCTGCTGTCAGACGGTTCAATCAACTCAGAGGACGGCTGCCTTAACGTGACGGTTGGTCTGGTGAATCCCTTCCCGCAGCCAGTTACGGAGACCGTTCAATTGTACATCCGTGACTTAGTTGCCTGTGTTTCCCGTCCCCTGAAAGAACTAAAACGGTTTACCCGGTTGACCCTGCCAGCGAACAGTCAGCAAGATCTTAGTTTTACGCTGACCCCGGCTGACTTAGCCTATTTTGACAGCAAGCTGCAGCGCCGCGTGGATGACGGTGAATTTGTCATCATGGTAGGGACCAGCTCGGCGGATTATTTGAGTCAGCGTATTTGGCTGACGTTCTAGACCGCTAAAACCCCAAAAAGCAGGTACTGCAGCTGACTGTGGTGCCTGCCTTTTGGTTTGCGCTGCTCTTGCAAAGAGACATCAGCTGTCCATCCCGATGCGAGCCGCCTGCATTTCCGCCTTAACGCAGAGTTCCGCGGCTTTAAAGGCTTGCGCTTGTGTCATGGCGGTTTCAGTCCGATGCAGACAATCCTTGATTAATTGCCCAAAAAACGGGTAGCCGACTTTCCCGGCAACTTCATAGTGAAATTCGCCAGATTGATTGGCCAAAAAGACATGGTCAGAGCTGCCATTGTGAGTGCCCAGGTTGACATATTTACGGATCTCAATAAATCCTTCTGTGCCAAGCAGGAAGGTCCGGCCATCTCCCCAGGTTGAAAGGCCATCCGGTGTGAACCAGTCAACTCGGAAATACTGGGTGGCACCGTTATCTCCTACCAACATGGCGTCGCCAAAATCTTCCAGTTCCGGATAGTCCGGATGATTATAATTGGCGACTTGGCTGCGCACTACAGTGGCATCTGTAGCGCCGGTGTAATACAAAAACTGCTCAATCTGATGGCTGCCGATATCACATAAAATACCGCCATACTGAGATTTTTTAAAGAACCAATCAGGCCGGCTAGCTGCATTGAGCCGGTGAGGTCCCAGGCCTAAAACCTGAATGACTCTCCCGATTGCACCCTGTTCAACCAATTGACCGGCAAAAACCGCAGCTTCCTGATGCAGTCGTTCCGCATAGTAAACCATATACTTGCGACCGCTTTGCCGCACGGCGTTACGGGCTTGTGCCAGCTGTGTCAGGGTAGTCAGAGGCGCTTTATCCGTAAAATAGTCTTTATCTGATGCTAAAACCCGTAAACCTAAAGCGCAGTGGAGGTTGGTCACAGCCGCTGAAGCAACTAATTGAACTTCAGGGTCACTCAGAATGACTGCCTCACTTGATGCTGCTCTTACTTGAGGAAAGGCGTGGCAAAAAGCGTTCACTTTGGCAGGGTCAGGATCATAAACCCATTTTAAAGTGGAGCCGGCTTCCACCAGGCCGTTGCACATGCCGTATATGTGACCGTGATCTAACGCCACGGCTGCGATTACAAATTCTCCCGGACCAACGACCGGCGCGGGTTTACCTTTGGGTGCATAATTCATACCCTCACTGCGATTCATTTTTTGCCTCCTTGTGATCAGGATAGTTGCCTAATGTTATCGTGCTATTGCCGAAGTTTTCAATATGCCCGGTTTTTTATAGAAACGTACTGCATGGCGAAGTAATCCGTCAAAGGTGTAAAACGGATCATCAGTAGTCAGTGGAAGACTGATAGTTTCTTCCGTACAGGCAGCTTTATAGATAGCACTGATCAGAGGGCAGTGGTTTTGCTGCCATTACCTTGACGCCAGGTTTCCTGGGAATGTTGAACTGAGACCCACGATAAGCTGGTCGTTCGACCAGCTTAACTTAACTGAAACCTTGACCTGCCTGAGAACTTCCGTTTGTGAACGCTTATAACAATGGAATTTTTGATGACCTGAAAAATATTTTGTTAAATGCTGGGGAGGATCTTACATTTTCTTAAATAAGTAGTAAAATATCAATTAGTGTCGTGAGCTTCACAGAAACGATGCTTAGCATAACTATCAAGAGGGAGATTATAAGCATGACCAATGAACTGATCAGTTTCGTTACCGATAAGACCAAAAAGTTGATTGCGGCCCCTTCTGTCTGCCCGGAGAGCAAAGCGGCGGCCAAAGCCTGGCTGGCTGCGGTGGGTACAGATGATGAAGCTGAAACGACCAGGCATTATATTAAGGAACTGGAAGAAGATATCACGCCGATTGATGATCTGATTGCGTTTGCAGCGTCAGAGGATGGCCTGAAGGTTTTTGGAACTGAAGCCGCGCGGAATTTATTGATGCACGCCAAAGAGATCAGGGTAAATGGGGCCAGATTTTGTGACTGCCCGGCCTGCGCCGCGGCGGAGGCTATACTGAGCAAGAAAACTGAGCTGCTGGCTTACTAAATAGCGACCATAAACTTCAGATGACATAAATGAGGCTGTCTCAATTTGGGGCAGCCTTTATTTTGGAAAATTGCTATGAGCAAAATGACACAGGCAAAAAGACAGCGGCCGGTATGACCGCAAGAGCTTACCGTAAAAAGAGACAAATCAGAACGGTTTAGTACTGGTACTGAGAGGACGACTTAGGCAGCACCATACGGATGAATTCGTGGTATGTACCAGTGCACCTTTTTACTCAGGCCGCCAGGGGTGACAGTAGAAGATACGGGTTCGACGCCGTCCCAGTTGATCAAATTCAAGCACCCGGGGATTGGAAAACTCAGAGCCGTTATCGGGGAGAATGACGGGAAACAGTTTCCTAAAGAGGTCGCGGCCCAGCGCTTCGTATCTCACATTGTAGATTGCAAGCAAAATAATTGACAATATGTCTTATAGAACATAAATGCCGTCTGATGAATTGGTACGCGCTAAAGAATACAAAAAGGGTTACGAAAGGAAACACGTTTCATGAGCAGTTGTGAGAATTTCAAGCAAAAAGCCTTAGAGAATCCGGAAGTCAAAGCAGAATACGATACCTCACAACCAGAATATGATATTATCCAAGCCATGATCTCGGCAAGAAAAAATCAACAGTTGACGCAAGAGGACTTATCCAAACGGACAGGGATAACTCAAGCAGGCATAAGTCGCATTGAAAATGGGTCCCGAAACCCCAGCCTTTTAATGCTAAAACGTTTAGCCAGAGGAATGGGAATGGAACTTAGGCTAGACTTTATTCCCAAATAACTAAGGACAAAGTCGGAAATACAACACAGACAGAACGGAAATACGCAAAAAAAGAAGGCTGATTTTCGGACAAAAGCACTGGGCCAGAACGGTATGATCTGGCGGCCAGGCAGCCTGTCACCCGCAATTGAAATTCACCTGATTAATGGCTATAGTTAGATCAGCCTAACAGAAATGACAGGATGCCCCGATGAAAAAGCCAATACTACACCCACCCGGATTAGACGCTTGCCTGTATCCGGCGGCCAATAATCGCCATGACAAAGCTATCATCACTTTATCCGGCTCAGAGGGAGGCCTGCAGCACGCCACCAAGATGGCCCGCTTCCGGCAGGGTCAGGGCTTGCCGGCTCTGGCGCTGGGCTACTTTAAAACCGCTCATACTGTGCCAGAGCTAAAAAATGTTCCGCTGGAGACGGTGGGGCAAGCTATTGACTGGTTGCACCGGCAAGGCTATCAGCATATAGCTGTGGAAGGCCTGTCCAAGGGGGCGGAGTACGCCTTAGCTTGCGCGATCGCTTTCCCGGACATCTCCTGTGTCATAGCCAAAGCGCCAACCTGGTATTATGGCGAAGGCCTGAGCGGCGAACAGCCTGACGGCTGTGCCTCGTGGTCATGGGATGGGCAGCCGCTGCCGTTTACCTCATATCAGCTGCGCCGGGTACCGGTCGTTAAGTATTGGCTGCAAGCAGGCGAGTTTCAAGTGCTGTCAGCCAATACCGGCTTGCAGGTCAGGCCGGAATCAGTTATACCGGTAGAAAAAATACACGGACCGCTCCTCTTGTTAGGTACCAGCGCGGATACCGTCTGGCCCTCAGCTCAAAGCGGTGAAAAACTGCGTCAACGGCTGGATGCCCAGGCCTTTGCATATCCTTATCAACTGAAAATATATCAACGGATGAGCCATATCATGCTAGAAAACGCCAACGGCTTTACCCGGCTGATCTTTAAATCTGAACGCCATTATCCGGCTGCCTGTGCTGAGGAAAGAAAGGATATGGCCAGGCTGACCCGTCACTGGCTGGAAACAGTCTGGCAGCCGTAGGTGGCGTCAGACCAGATTGTCTCCAAAACGGCGGATCTTCCGGGTGGTTGTTTTTTGCAGCGCTTCAGTCAGTACCTCAATAATCTGGACCCGCTTATAATTAGGCAGTTTGTCATTTACCGCCGCGACAGCCCGTTCTACCGCTTCGCGCGCTTCTTCCAGAGTCGGCAGATGCCCCAGCTGTTGTTTCAGCCAGTCTGTATCAGGCAATATTTTGGCGCGCACACATACACGGGAGCGCTGCTGTCCAGGCAGTACCAGGACTTCGCCAATCTCCGGGCACTGTCCCAGCCTGGCCTCCAACTCCTCTGGATAAATGTTTTTACCGTTGTCGGTTACAATGACGTTTTTTTGCCGCCCGGTAATGTAGAGCTCCCCGTCAGAGCCAAGCCGGCCCAGGTCGCCGGTGCAGAACCAGCCGTCTTTAAAAACCGAACGCGTGGCCTCCGGATCCTTGAAGTAGCCTAACATGACATTGGCTCCGCGGGTTAAGATCTGCCCCACGCCCTGAGAGTCAGGCTGATCAATTTTCAATTCAATTCCGGGTATGGCGACCCCGGTCGACGCCGGGTTTAAGTAGAAATCATGATTGCCTGCCACTAGCGGCGCACACTCAGTTAAGCCGTAACCTTGCAGGGTACGGATACCCAGCGCCAGGAAGTCACTGACCAAAGAGGGCTCAAGTTTTGCCGCTCCCACAATGAACAGCCGGAGCTTGCCGCCCAGGGCCTGCCGGACTTTATGTCGACATGCCAGACGGAGCGGCCAGGGTAATTGCTGCATGGCGCAGGCCAGGGACTGGGTGGCAAAGCCTGACCGATAACGCTGCGGTACGCTTTGCTGCAGTGTCTTTTGTATGCGGCGGGCCAGAAACTGCAGCAATTCAGGGACCACTACCAGCAAGGTCGGTCGCTTGGTCTGCAGCTCCTGGGGCAGGCGGCTCAAGGCAGACAGGTAGCTGATGCAAGCGCCGCGGGAGAGCAGGAGCAGGCAGTTAAGGGTGCATTCATAGGTATGGTGCAGCGGCAGAACCGAGAGGGTACGGTCTGAGGGCAGAATCCGGACCACCCTCACAGTTGAATGAATATCAGCACAAATATTAGCCTGGGACAGGCAGACTCCCTTGGCACTGCCGGTGGTGCCTGAAGTGAAAATCAGTACCTGCATCTGATTTGCCGGCAAAGGCAGAGCGTCTATCCGTTTACGGTCTGTCGGAGCAGGCAGGCTGGCACACCAGGGTCCGATCCGGTAGGCTTGTCCCTGCGCCAATGAGCCAAGTTGCTCAAAGGGGATAATAAGTCTTATGTCACCTGAGCCTGCGGCCGCCGACCAAGCCTGAGCTGCCTGAGGCTTGTCGGTCATAAACGCGGCGCAGCCGGCCGCCTGCAAAAAATCTTCCTGATCGGCCGCCGCCAGTTCCTTATCCAGCGGAACCGCCACACCTACCGTAGCCGCGGCCAGATAAGCTAAGGTCCATTCATAGCTGTTGCGCCCGCTTATGGCAATCCGGCGGCCTTGCAGACCGGCGTTGAGCAAAAAAGTGCACAGGCGGTCATAGGCGGTCTCCAGCTGCCGGTAGCTGACTGTTTTTTGGCGGGGCCGGCGGGGTTCAGCCGCAGGCGCAGCGGCTTCGGTGTGATTAGCTGCCGGCACAGCTAAAAGAAAAGCTGGCCGGCTGGCATAGCGGCGCGCGGCGTGACGCAGTAACTGGCGGAAGTTATCGAAGCGGAGAGCTTTATATTGGGATTTCATGAGTACAAACTCCTTTGGCAGTCAAAGTAATTATTTATAGATTAACCAGTACTTATGCCTGGATCAAGTATAATTTGTGCACGATTTGAAAACAAATCCTCTGTCTGGTTAACTAAAATGCAGCCTGACGCCGCTTGGCAAGAACCAAGGACTTGTGCCAGAACATTGGCTTGACAAAAAACACAGCAGGCTGACCGCCTCCAAGCCGGCTGCTTAAGCATCGCCAGGGCGGCCTTTGTCATTGCTCAGGATCTGTTCGCCAGTTCATCAAGTATCAGGTCAGGGCGATTTACTCTGACGGGAGGCGCTAAGGATAGCTGCGGCCGGTACCTGACCCGGAGCGCTTACTTGACAGAAATGTCCGGATTAGGCAAGCTTAAGCAGCTGGATATAGCCGTCGGATCCAGATATCCCAGCCTTTGCAGTTGCTGATTGCTGTAGAAAGAAGCACGATATGTTATCTGATTCAGGTAAGGTTAATTTACGTCAGCTGCTCAGTCAGTTAACCGCCGCCGGTCACCGGTTCAACGGACCGGTAAAACTGCTGTGGCTGTATTTACTGGTGATCAATTTATTGACCTTTATTTTGTTTGGCGTGGACAAATATAAAGCCGTCCACGGTCTGTGGCGAATCAGGGAGGCCGTTTTGCTGGGCTTCTCACTAGCCGGTGGTTCAGTGGGCGGCTTGCTGGGTATGTGGGTGTTTCAACATAAAACCCGTGTCCCTCAGTTTTGCCTGGGCTTACCGCTGCTGGCGCTGGTCCAGTTGGTTTTGCTTTACCTGGGCCTGCGCTAGCGGCCGCTACAGCCGGATGTGCCTAAAGTCAGCAATCAACCTGCCAGACAGCGCTGAATCCTGCTACAATATAGGTAGTGCAAATTGACAGGAGGCGGCTGATGCAGGTTTATTATTTTTCTCGCAGTGGCAGAAGTAAAACCGTGGCGGAGCAACTGGCCAAACGCGGCCATACTACCGTAAGGCTGATTGATGACCATCATGACTGGTCCGGCAAGGCTAATTACCTGAAGGCCGCGGCCCTGGCAGTGAGTGGTAAAGGGCTTGAGGCGGACTATGAACAGCCTGACCCGGCGGATCCGCAAGTCTTTGTGGTGTTCCCGCTTTGGGCCGGCACCTTACCGCCCGCGGTGCGGACCTTTGCGGATGACATTGGCCGGCCGCGGCTCACGGTGGTGGTGACCTCATTATGGAGTAAGCTGCGTGACCGGGAGGGTTTTAAGCAGATCATTGACTTAGTTGGCAAGGATATTCACTTACCGGACACAATTTAGCCCGGCCGGATTTATTGGCCTAAGGCTAAAACTGCGTGCAACTCTTTCAGACGGGCTGACCCGCGCATGGCAATTTGCTGAGACCTGAGATTTTAAGGGGAGGCTTAGCCGGGATGCAAAATGCGTTAGCGGTATATCTGTTTGCGATATATTATGCCAGACTTTTTGCCGCACCGGATACGACCGGTACTGCCCTGACGGAGGGGTTTGATACGCGCTGCAGCCGTCTGGGTTTCAGCCTGGACCAAGGTCAGCAGTTTATCAGGGCCTGGTCCCGGGCCGCGTTTTACCGGGCTTCCGCCTTGCAGGCAATTATTAAGCAGGTGGGGGATTGGCAGGTACTTGGCACGGCCATTTATTCGCATTGGTATTCTGTCACCTTTTGGCCTAACCAGTCCCTGCTGGATCCTGAGCAGCGAGACTGGTTTTTGCTGGCTTTGCGGCGCCTGGCTGAACTGGCGCAGTCTGAGCTTAACTACCCCCTGGCGTTTCAGGGCAACTTACAGTCGTTTACCCTGCTCACGCATAGGCGGCGGCAAAATCCTTTTATACCTGTGCCAGACCCGGCTAAACATCCTCTGCCGGCTGAGCTCCCCACTCAGCAATTATCGGTGGATGCGCAAGGGCATGTCGTATTACAGCAAGCGGATCAATCCAGACCGGTTCAGCTGAACCTGCCGATGGCGCAAACGAATGACCTGCTGGAGGCTATGGCCACCTATTTTAGTGAAGCGGATTCAGCGGCGCTGGCGACTGTCCTGGCAGATCAGGCGGAGCAGGAGGACATCAGCCAACTGACGGCGCTTTTGTCTGAGTCCGGCTGTCCTTTGCTGTTGCGTCCGCAGCTAAGGCCTGTTCAGACTGCAGCAGACCAGGCACCGTCCCGTCCGGGCTGGGACCTGACCCTGGTCAACTCCGCAGATCAGAGCTTTTGCTATGCCGGACCGCTGTCCCGAGGCCTGGATATCTTTCACAATGATTTGTCTGATCTATTGCGGGACTGTTTAAAGCGGGATGACCTTTGGGCCTTTGACGGTAATCCGGACCGGATATTTGCTCTGTCGATCTATTATCACCGGGTCATCTTCGCTGCGCCCGGCCGGTCTGGCTTAGCTTGGTCCTCAGCCGGTAGCGGGCTGGATTGGGCCGGACATAAAGAGCAGGGCCGTCAGACACGCCGGGACCCCGATCTTGAGCCGGCTAAAATAGACGTGCAAGAGCAGCTGAGCCTTAATGCCAGGGATAATCAGCTGGTGTATACCCGCCAGCTGCGGCACCAGGGGCGCACCAACTGTATCTATGAACTGCCCTGGCACCTGAAGACCTTATTGGAAGCCCTGAATCCGGCTGACTTTACCCGGATCCGGGGCAATCCACCTGATGCGCAGGCAGACTTGCGCGATCTTAAGCGATATAAAATTCATTTGTATACGTATCAAGGCAGTTCCTGTATCATTTCAGGCGGGTATGATCAACTCAGCCTGCCTGAAAAATGGCCGGAATTTATTGCTTCGGTCTTTGACCTGCTGCAGACCTATACCCTGGGGGATCTTTTCGATCCGGCCTTATTTCATACCCCGCTGCGGCGCCAGTCTGACCTGGCCTTTTATTATGTAAGCTTTAACCTGAACCAGGCGTATGACGAGGGCAAGACCTACTGCTATCTGGCCAAAGGCACGGAGTACCGCCCGGGAGACTGGGTGGTCGTACCAACCGGGCCAGGTAACCGCGAGACCCCGGCCAGGATTGTATCGGTGGTCTACCGCCAGGCGGCAGACGCGCCTTACCCTGTCAGCAAACTTAAGCTAATCCTCAGGAAATATGAATCCAAACCGGATTTAGGCGAACAATCCTGAGCAACATGCGCCGCGCGTGACTGCTGCCATTCAAAACCTGCTTCAGCTATACTGATAGCCACTGGCATTACCGTCAACGCGCTTTGGCCGCCACAGCCGGCCAAAGTCCGGGCAGGCGGCACCGCGGTCAGTTACGCTGAAAAAGCTGCCTGACTTGCAGCCACAGTTGAATTAACCTGGAGGTACGGCGATGAGTTGTTTAGGCAATGTGCTTTGGTTTGTATTTGGCGGTCTTTGGCAGGGCCTGGCCTGGTGGCTGGCCGGCCTGTTTTGGTGTCTCACCATTGTAGGTATTCCTATTGGCCGGCAATGCTTTAAACTCGCTCACCTGACCGCTTTCCCCTTTGGCAAGACGGTAGCCTATGGCGGCGGCGCGCCGTCCTTTATTGCCAACTTGTTCTGGGTCATTTTAAGCGGTATTCCCCTGGCGCTGGTGGCTTTAGTGAATGGAGTTTTATTTTGCATCACGATCATTGGGATACCGTTTGGCATACAGTGCTTTAAAATAGCCAAGCTGGCTTTGTTCCCCTTTGGCGCTGACCTGCAGGCAACCTGACCGGCTGCTGCTGCCTCCTGACTGCCGGGGGACCGGCCGCAGCTACTTTCTTTGGGCCTGCGGTTAGGTGGGGGGCTGCCCGGCTAAAAAACGTCGCGTTGGTAACAAGTATGCTGGATCCATTTAAATCGTTGAGCTAAATTAACTATATAAAAAGAAAAGTGAATGAGAGGGGAAATTATGAGTATTTATGATTATTCCGTTACCGGCACCGATGGGCAGGCCGTATCGTTAGCCCGATATAAGGGAAACGTTATGCTGATTGTCAACACCGCCACCGGGTGCGGTTTTACCCCGCAGTATAAAGATCTCGAAGAGCTGTACGAAACATACCATGATCAGGGCCTTGAAATTATTGATATCCCCTGCAACCAGTTTGCCGGGCAGACGCCTGGAACCGATGAAGAGATCCATGAGTTCTGCACGCTTCATTACAATACACAGTTTCCACAAATGACCAAATCAGACGTCAATGGCGCCAGTGCATTACCGCTTTATACCTACCTCAAATCTCAGCAGGGCTTTAAGGGCTTTGGTAAAGGCCCTAAAGCCTTGCTGATGAGCGCTATGCTGAAGAAAAATGACAAAAATTATAAGCATAATCCGGATATCAAGTGGAATTTTACGAAATTTGTAGTCAACCGTGAAGGGCAGGTTGTGGCCCGCTTTGAACCGACGGCAAACATGACGGATGTAAAGACCTGTGTGGCGTCACTGCTGTGACCGGAGGCTATGAATATGCAAAGTGATGCCAGTGCGCGCCCTTCCGACGCCTTGACTGCCACGGATACTGTCGCCCAGACCCAGGATCAGGCCGGGGCGGTATTCAGCTCAGACCGGCAGCTGGGCTTTCCGCTGTATGCGGTGTCCCGCAAAGTGGTTTCATTATATCAGCCATTTTTGAAGCCCCTGGGCCTGACTTATACGCAATATATCGTTTTGTTAGCGTTATGGGAAAAAAATCCCATCCTGATGAAAGATTTAGGCACCTGCTTGTATCTGGATCATGGCACCTTGACGCCGGTCCTGAAAAAACTGGCGGAAGCAGGCTTGCTGCAGCGGCAGCGGCTGCGGCAGGATGAACGGATGGTCAGTATTAAGCTAACCCCCAAAGGTCAGGCCTTGCGTGAGGCGGTTAAGGATTTGCCCGCTCAAATACGTAACAGCATTAAGCTGGAGCAAGAGGCTGCGGCTTCTTTATACCATTTGTTGTATCAGATATTAAACAGCTGATACCAGGGGAGGGGTTATATTTCATGAAACCGCAAAGCCGGAGCCAGATGATTGTCCGGACTGGTATAGTCGGCATCTGGGCTAATGTTGTGCTGGCTGCTTTTAAGGCAGGCGTAGGCGTCTTGTCTCATTCGGTAGCGATTTTACTGGATGCCGTTAATAATCTCAGTGACGCGCTGTCCTCAGTCATTACGATTGCAGGCGCCAGGCTTTCAGAAAAACCGGCTGATAAAGCGCACCCTTTAGGTTATGGCCGGGTTGAATACCTGAGCGCTATGCTGATTGCGGGTCTGATCTTATTTGCCGGCGCATCTTCATTAGTCGAGTCGGTAAAAAAGATCATTTCGCCAAACCAGGTTAAGTATTCACTGCCGATGCTGCTGGTCGTGGCTGTCGCCCTTATCGGTAAATTATGCTTAGGCGCCTATACTAAAAAGCAAGGCGAACAAACCCAGTCGGCTTCTCTGCGTGACTCAGGTGCGGACGCCTTGTTTGACGCTATCGTTACAGCGGCGACCTTAGTCAGTGCGGTGCTGACCTTAATCTGGCAAGTTAATCTGGATGGCTGGCTGGGCGCGCTGATTGCGCTGGTGATTATGAAAGCCGGCATAGGGATGTTGTCAGATACTTTAAATGATTTGCTGGGTAAGCGGGTTTCGCCGCAAATGGCAGAAAAAATCAAAGCTTCAGTATGCGCGATTCCTGGCGTCCTGGGTGCTTATGATTTGTTTTTAGATAGTTATGGACCACAAAAACAGGCTGGTTCAGTTCATATTGCCCTCAGTAATGCTTTATCTGCGGATGAGGTATCCCGGCTGGCTCGCCGCGTAAGTGAAACGATTTATAAAACCTACGGTATTGTGCTGACCTGTGGGATTTACGCGGTTGAGACCAAGGATAAAGCAGTGATGGCATTACGAGATGATATCAGCTCCGCCGTTATGCAGCACGACGGGGTGCTGCAAGTTCACGGACTCTATATTGATGCCAGGCAGCAGCTTATTTCATTTGATATTGTCCGCGATTTTAAAGTTAAGGATGTGCAGGGGTTGATTGACGGGATTACGGCTGATTTGACCCGCCGGCATCCGGAGTACCATTACCATATTCAACCAGATTTGGATCTGAGTGATTAACCAGCCTTACACTGCTGAAACTATTCCTATCTTACCTAACTATAAGCCAGGACTAAGCTACGGTTGCTATAAGTAAAATAGCTCCGCTGTAGTCAGGTGGCAGCTGCGGTGACTTTTACGCTTTACCGCAGTAACAGCAACGGAGCCGTATAGGGATATCGCTCCTGACTGGCAAGTAGGAAAGTACCATATCAACATGAAACAAAAAAAACCGCAGCTGCCCTATATCATCCTGATTCCGTCGTTTGAGCCAGATCTGGCTTTGCTGGATTATGTCCGTCAACTGCTGGACCAGGCTTCCATGCAGGTTATCGTTGTTGATGATGGATCCGGAGACCGCTACGCCGCTGTCTTTACGCAGCTGCAACAACTGGGCGCGCTGGTTATTCAGTATGAACCTAACCGGGGTAAAGGTGAGGCGCTGAAGACGGGTTACCGCTATATCAAAAAACACATCAGGACCTATGCTTGTATTGTGACCGCGGATTCAGACGGGCAACATGCGGTTGGGGATGTCCTGCGCCTGGCCAGGCAGGCCGCCAGCCAGCCTGACAGCTTGATTTTAGGGGTGCGGGACTTTAAGCTGGCCCAGGTTCCGGCAAAATCCCGCTGGGGGAATCGACTGGCATCCCTGACTTTTGCCTTGTTTTGCGGCAAGTGGCTGCCGGATACCCAGACCGGCTTAAGGGCCTTTGGCCCCTCCTTACTGGACCTGATGCTGTTTGCTAAAGGTTCGCGCTTCGAATATGAAATGCAGGTATTAATCAGTTGCGTACAAACGAATATCCCAATAATTTCCCTGCCCATTCAGACCATTTATTTGCAGGCTAACCAGGGCTCGCATTACCGTCCGCTTCTTGACACCCTGAAAATTGGTCAGATCCTGGGGAAGCATTTATTTAAATTTGCCGGTACTTCGCTGGCCGGAGCCGGCGTTGACATAGCGGCGGCCTGGTTCTTGCTGGATTGGCTGTCAGCGCTCATGCAGGGACATGAATACGCCAAAATACTCGTCGCAACCGTTGTAGCCCGGATTATATCGTTACTGGCTAACTACCTGCTAAACCGCGGCTTAGTCTTTGCCCAGGTTAAAACTAAGCGAACGCAAAGTCTGCAACGATATCTGCTGCTCAGTGTCCTTTTAATGCTGCTGTCTAGTACAGGTGTATATCTGCTTCACCATTGGCTTTATGTTAGCGAAAAAGCCGGTAAGCTTATCTGTGATACCGCGTTGTTTTTCTTAAGTTATCAATTGCAGGTCAAATGGGTTTTTAAGCCTAAAACGGCTCCTGCTAAACGGCCCTAAGCTTTTGCTGAGGTTTATTATTACCTGAGCGCGAAGGCCTGAGCTGATTTGAGTAATGCAGAGACCTGTCCTTTTAGCGGCGCTCAGGGTATACTCTAGCTGTTTATCATCGCGGTTGGGAGTGTATACATGTCAATAAGTAAAGTGCGGGACTATCTCAAATCCTATGGCCTGGATCAGCGGATTAAGGAGTTTGACAGCTCCAGCGCAACGGTTTTACTGGCGGCCGTAGCACTAGGTTGTGAGCCGGATCGGATTGCTAAATCACTCACTTTTATGGTTCATGAGCAGCTTGTTATGGTGGTCATGTCCGGTCAGACCAGGGTGGACAACGCCAAGTTCAGGGCCGCCTTTCATACTAAAGCCAAGATGCTTTCGCCACAGCAAGTTGAAACTTTGGCAAGCCACTTGGTGGGGGGAGTCTGCCCGTTTGCGGTAAATCCGGGCGTTAAGGTTTATCTGGATCAATCCCTGCGTCGTTATTCCAGCGTCTTTCCCGCTTGTGGCAATAGTCATAGTGCGATAGAGTTGAGTCTGGCAGAGCTTGAGCATTGCTCTGGATATCTGGATTGGGTTGATGTAGGCAAAGCTGAGTAGTCAACTTGACTACTGCCTACCATGACTGACACCTTAGGCTTTATGGCTGTCAGTGAGGTTAACCTATTGGAGAGAGGATGACGTTATGCAAATTACTAATCTGGAAAACCACAACCGCCATTTCACTGCCCAGGGCGGCCCTTTTAAAGTGCTGGAGTATCAAAGCGATTTAAGTAATTCGCCCCTGTCAGCGCAATTAGAGTATTACATGACTAAAATGGACGTACATCGCCGGCAATTAGTGATAGAACTCAATAATAATGCTGTGGTCATACAAGCCGGAGCCATGCAGTGGATGAGCGGCCACGTTCAGGCTGGTACCGGTATTAAAGGGGTGGGAGATCTCCTAGGCAAAGCTATCCGCGGAGCTGTCACCAAAGAAGCTGCGGTCAAACCGGAGTACCGGGGGCAAGGGATACTGGTCTTGGAACCAACGTATAAATATATTATTTTAGAGGATATTGCCAGCTGGGGGCCTGCAGGGATTACGCTTGAGGATGGCTTATTTTATGCGTGCGAAGCCAGTGTAAAGCAGCAGATAACTGCTCGAAAAACTTTTTCTTCCGCGGCCTTGGGCGGTGAAGGGATGTTTAATCTTTCCTTATCAGGCTCTGGCCTAGCTGCCCTGGAAAGCAATGTACCGCGGGATGAACTGATCGAAGTAAGCTTGCAGCAGGATGAACTGAAAATAGACGGAAATCTGGCGATGTGTTGGTCCACTAACCTGGCGTTTACCGTCGAGCGCAGTACCAAATCATTACTGGGCTCAGCTATGAGTGGAGAAGGCCTGGTCAATGTTTACCGCGGCAGCGGCAAGGTCCTGATTAGTCCGGTAGCTGCTACGGCTTCCCTATGGTCTGCAACTAATGCCGCAGAGGCAAAGGCCGCAGCTAAAAACAGTAATACCTTAGGCCACTAAAACAGACAGCCAGTTCCGCCTGGGCTCAAGGGTAAATTGAGCGGGGCAGAGTATCAGGAGGCATTTTATGCACCACCAGACGCCAGGTTCGTTCAGACCGCGCATTCATTTTACGCCACCGCAAAACTGGAGCAATGACCCCAACGGCCTCTATTACGACCGGGGGCAGTGGCATTTATTTTATCAGCATTATCCGGAGGCCCCGGTTTGGGGGCCGATGCACTGGGGACATGCGGTCAGTCAGGACCTGCTGCATTGGCGGCATCTGCCTGTTGCGCTGTATCCTGATGAATTGGGTTATATATTTTCTGGCAGCGCTGTACTGGATCGTAACAACAACAGCGGCTTTGCCAGTCCGGTCCTTACGCCGGAAGCGGCGGATAAGACGCCGCTGGTCGCCATGTACACCAGTCATAACCCGGTCACACATCTGGAGGAACAAAGTCTGGCTTACAGCCTGGATGGCGGGCTGCATTTTGAAAAGTATTATGGCAATCCGGTGATTAAAAATCCCGGCCTGCAGGACTTTCGCGACCCTAAAGTGTTTTGGTACCAGCCAGAGCAGTGTTTTGTCATGGTATTGGCTGCCGGTGACCGGGCGTATTTTTACCGTTCCCATGATTTGAAGCAATGGGAAAAAACAGGTGAGTTTGGGCCCGGGGTTAACCAGGTAGAGGCAGTTTGGGAATGTACGGATCTGATTAAGCTTACCGCACCGGATGGCGAGGACAGATGGGCTTTGCTGGTTAGTATGTCAAAATCTGTCAGCTCACCTACCGCCAGGATTCAATATTTTGTAGGCTCTTTTGACGGGAGGGCCTTTCACAGCAGCCAGACCCAGACTGAGCCAATGTGGCTGGATTTTGGCTATGACAACTATGCGGGGGTAAGCTTTAACCACTACCAGCCGCCCTTGTTTATCGGTTGGGCGGTAAACCCTGAATATGCTGCCAAGGTGCCAACGGGCGATTACGCAGGTATGATGACTTTGGCGCGCCGTTTAGCGCTGCTAAACACGGCACAAGGCTATCGCTTGAGTCAGCAGCCGGTGGGGCTGGACCACTTAAGAGCGGCTTCCTGGCCGGTTGAGCAAGCTGGCGCCCTGATGGGAGCTGGCGGCTTTGGACTGATAATAAAAGGTAGTCAGGGACAGGTCATATTGAGCAATAGCGACGGGCAATATCTGACCGTGACTATCACCCCGCAATGGCTTGAGCTTGATCGCTCCCAGGCAGGAGCTACCGACTTTTCTGCGGCTTTTGCCAGTCAACGCCTCAGCGTGGCCCGCGTGGCCCGCTATCCGGATTGCCAGTCTGATCTGGAATTGATTTTTGATGTCAGTTTGCTGGAGCTTTATGCAGATAGGGGCTTGGCGGTAGCGACGCTGGTTATGTATCCGGACAGCCCTTTTGATCATCTGCAATTAAGCGGCGACTTAAGCGCCAGGCAATACCAGCTGGCTTAAGCTGCTGGGCCTGGGCGCGACTGCAAGTGGCATAACCAGAAGCGAAAGGAATCTCTATGCAACTATTGTTTAAGCAGCGGCTGTTTTCCTGGTTTGATGCTTATGATATTTATGATACGGATGGTCAGCCGGTGTTTACGGTCAGGGGTCAGCTTGCCTGGGGCCACAAACTGGTGATTGAGAACGCTGATGGCCAGACGGTGGGTATGGTAAAGGAAGTGGTTTTAACCTGGCTGCCGCGCTTTGACTTGTATTTAGGGGATCAATGGGTGGGCTCGCTGAAAAAGCAACTGACCTTGTTTAAGCCCAGTTATCTGCTGGATTTTAATGATTGGCAGGTGAGTGGTAACTGGGTTGAGTGGGATTATCAGATAGGGTCCCCCAGCCGGGGCTTGCTTGCCACGGTGAGTAAAGAGGTTTTTCATCTGACGGATACCTATGTGATTGATGTGGCTGACCCTCGGGACGCGCTGCTCTGTCTGATGATTGTCCTGGCTATTGACGCGGAAAAGTGTTCGCGCAATGACTGAAGCTTGATTCATAGG
>JAQWFM010000043.1 GCA_028704415.1 Oscillospiraceae bacterium
CGAAAAGCACGGACTGGTCATGGGCATTTGTACGTGAGTGATTTTGGTGGGGCCCTCAGTCGGCCCCATTGTTGCCGGGGTGGTTTTGCAATACTTTAGCTGGAGGGCGCTATTTATCATGCTGCTGCCATTCACCCTGCTTTGCATAGCCGCAGCCGCGCGGGTGATGGGCAGTGCGCTTGAGCTGACGCATCCCCGGCTGGATGGGCCGTCGGTGCTGGGGTCATCGCTGGGCTTTGCTCTGCTGGTGGGCGGTATGAGCAGCATCGGGTCAGGACTGCCGGGAGCTGCGACCATATTACTGTTTGCGGCAGGACTGCTGTACCTGTGGCTCTTTGGCCGGCGGCAACTGCGGTTGCAACAGCCTATGCTTGATATCCGGGCGTTTCAAAAGCCTTATTTCAGTTTGGGCGCCGTTCTGGTGCTTACCATTCAGATGGTTCAGTTTTCCTTAAATATCTTGTTGCCCCTTCTTTTTGAAGAAGGTCAGGGTCTGTCTTCGCTAAGCTCGGCTTTGCTGTTGCTGCCGGCAGTCCTGATTTGCAGTGTGATGACTGTCGCAGCCGGCAAGCTTTATGACCAGGTGGGCGGCAAGGTGTTAATTCCGCTGGGCCTCCTGGTCATGACCGTGGGCCTGGCGCTGCTGGGTCAAGTCCAGCCTGGTACGGCTTTAAACCAGGTTGCCTTGCTGAACACCCTGATTTACTTTGGCATTTCCCTGGCCTGGTCTCCCAATCAATCCAACGCGCTGCGTCAGCTGCCGGGACGCCGGCAGGCTGATGGCGTGGCTATCCTGAATACCTTAATTCAGTTAGGTTCGGCCATTGGTACCCCGCTGTTTGTAGGCTTACTTTCCTCAGGTCAGTCCCGGTACCTGAAAAACAGCGCGGAACAAAGCGCCGCGGCAACTGTGGCGGGCTTATACGCCGGCTTTCGTTTATCCGTCAGGGTTGGCGCCGCGATCATCGCAGCAGCCTTATTGCTGTCCCTGGCGCTATGGCGGGAAAAAGCCGGCAAGCCGCAGCCGGCTGTGCTTTAAGTCGTAGCCGGGCTGCGACTTGCGCGGGTCAGGCCCGGGCTTGCCAGGAAAAACGGTAATAAGTTTGCGGCGGCGCTTCAGGCAGCCCCTCGGAGATCCGGCCAAAATTCCCGGCTATGTGTTGCTCCTGCAGGCACAGCCCGAAGTGGCAGGCCGCAATGCCCAGATCAACTTGTTGAATGTCCAGGCCCTGCCGGCTTTCCTTCAGGGACTGCTGTTCATAAAAGTGAAAAGCCTGGCCCTGCTTCAGCACGCGCCACGGCTGACGGTTAGCGGCGGAAGGCGCCAGCCGCAGCAGGGTCAGCGCGGTGGCATAGCGACCCGCCCGGGCTTCAGTCAAAGGCTGTCTGAAGGTTTGCTAAAAAAACAGCCGGTCCCAGGGCAGGCGCTGATCTGACTTGGCTAACCAGCGGGCCAGTTTATCAGCGGGGCTTCGCTTAGTGCGCGGATGGCCGAGGGGTGAAATGACCGGCAGAAATTCAGTTTCCGTCAAATTGATGGCGGCAGCAAAGCCAGAGCGGTCAAAGGTGCCGCCCAGCCAGCAGCTGCCCAGTCCCAGCGCGGTCGCGTACAGGAGTAACTGCTCCAGGCTGTAACCCAGGGCTTCCAGAGCGGCGGGCTGTTGGGGTACAGTCGCGGCGACAAAAGCAGCAGCGCCTTTAATGACTCCGTACGTCCCCAGCCTTTCGCCTTCAGCCGCCGGCTTATGTTGAAGAAAGTGAAAGCTAACCGGGATTCCAAAAGGATTTACCAGGCTCTGACTGTAGCGTTTGAGCCGGGCCAGTTCTGCCGGACTGAGCGGCTGAGCGGTAATCGAGCGCACACTGTGCCGCTGACGAATGCTTTGCTGAACCGAAAACTGATGCGCCATGTTTTCTCCCTGTCTGTTGCCGCGGCCTAATCCAGCAAGATCTGCAGCAGCGTGAGCAGATAATTGCCTGACTCACTTTGATACAAAACTTCCCGGGCATAGGTAGGCCGGTCGGTGATGATATTGTCCACGCCAATCCGGCTGAGCCGGAGCAGCTCACTTTTATTGTTGACTGTCCACACGCAGATTAACCGGCCGCTGGCATGAATCTGCTGCACCACCGTTTGGGTTACCAGGGAAGCGCGCATGCTGAAAAAATCCACCCCTTCATAGGCTGACAGTCCGGTCAGGAGGCGAATGCCAATATAACCGGTCTGGATGTCCGGATCAAGTGCCTTAACGTCTTGCAGGCAGGCCAGGCTGGTTGAGGTAACCACGCATTGCCAGGCCATTTCATATTGCTGGATCAGCGCCACCACTTTTTCCGCCAGGCCTTCGGCAGCACTGCGGTATTTTAAATCCAGATTCAGCTTGACCTTGCCTTTACAGGCTTCCAGCACTTCCTGCAGGGTGGGGACTTTAACCCCGGCAAAAGCCGGACTAAACCAGCTGCCGGCATCCAGCTGGCTAACGGTGGCATAATCAGTCTGCCAGATCGGTTGATTTAAGCCTGTCGTGCGCCGCAGGCTGCTGTCATGCAGAATAACCGGTACGCCGTCACTAGTCAGCCGCACATCGATTTCCACATAATCTGCCTGCTGCTCCCGGGCTAAGTCAATCGCTTCAAGGGTGTTTTCCGGCGCCTGCCAGGAAGCGCCACGGTGGGAGGTCAGTTTAATGTCAGCCAGACTGATGGCATTAAGCGAAGAACCATTGCGGATCAGGCTGACCATAAAGTAGGTGTCCGCGGCCAGGACAGCAACTAAAGTGACGGCCAGAATCCGGCGGGCGGACGGCCGGCGGATCTTTAGCAAGGCGGCCGCGTTTTCTTCCGGAAAGCCCGCGGTTTTAGCCAAGCCATAAAAATGATATAGCCGGATGACCAGGGCCTGATTGGCTGTTGTGCTGACTAAAAAGAGAAAAAACACAAAATAGCGTTCAATGCTTTCATTGATGGAAATAAAGGCGGCGATAGCCAGATTACGGCTGAAACTGGCGGTTACGATCAACATTGTGAGCACCATTAACAGCAGATAAATCAAGCTTTCAACCAATAGAATCTCCAGGTTCCAGACCAGCAGACACCCCAGACTGTTCCGAGCGTGGCAGCGTCCTTTGCTCCGGCCTGAAAGTAAAGCCTGGCGGCCGGTGAGCTGAGCGGACCAGAAATCTGGCAGCACAAATATGCGGCGCCATAAAAACCAGCCCAGCATTAAGAGCAGTAAGACGCCGGCTCCAAGCCAAACCAGCCGCCGGGTTTGGCTATTGCTGATTAAGGTCTGCAGCCGGCTGCGCCACAGGGCAAAGGCCAGCAGCGGCAGATTGAACAGAATAAGGTTCAGCCACTCCGTCCCCAAAAGCCGGAGGCTGCCCTGGGGCAGGCCGGTGATGACCCTGGCTAAACTTACGGCGACAAGTTTGAGCGGCTGCGGCCGGCCTAACTGTTCCATAGCCGAAAAGTAGCCGGTCAGATAGTACAGTTCCCAGAGCAAAAACAGACTGAGCAGCAGGAACAATACCACAAGCATCAGAAGACTTAAGGGATGCAGTAAAAAGCTCTGCAGATTGTCCAACGTAACGTAGCTGAAGCCGGTAGCTTTAAGCGTGAGGCGAAACAACAAAGCCATGAGCGGTACCCAGGCCAAAATGAACACAATTAAAATAAGCAGTTGTCCCAGCACCAGCAAGGGCCAGTTATGAAACAAAAGCTTGCGGGTATTGCCCCAGATAGTCTTGCGGGTATCAGAAAACGACATAACCAGCCTTCTTAAGGTTAAACTTAACCTTTATTTTACCGCAAAATAAGGAGACGGCCCCAGCCATCTGGCTGAAACCGTCTTAAATCATTTATAAAAAGGAAAGCTGGCCGTCAACCATGGGACGGCGGTCAGACCGGCAAAAACCTCAGGCCTTAGGACCGGCTGCAATCAAAGCTTTACCAGCTTCATTGTTGCTGTACTTGGCAAAGTTCTTCACAAAGCGCTGAGCCAGATCTTGAGCCTTGGCATCCCATTCTGAAGCCTTGGCGTAAGTGTCACGAGGATCAAGAATCTTAGGATCAACCCCCGGCAACTCAGTCGGGATCTCAAAATCAAAGACCGGCAGCGTTTTGGTCGGCGCGGTCTTGATATCACCGTTCAGGATGGCGTCAATAATACCGCGGGTATCCTTAATGGAGATACGCTTGCCGGTGCCGTTCCAGCCGGTATTGACCAGATAAGCTTTTGCGCCGCTCTTCTGCATTTTACGAACCAGTTCAGCCGCGTATTTGGTCGGATGCAATTCCAGGAAAGCCTGGCCAAAGCAAGCCGAGAAGGTCGGGGTAGGCTCGGTAATGCCGCGCTCGGTACCTGCCAGCTTGGCGGTGAAGCCAGACAGGAAGTAGTACTGGGTCTGTTCCGGAGTCAGGATGGAGACCGGAGGCAAGACGCCAAAGGCATCAGCGGACAGGAAGATGACGTTTTTGGCGGCAGGTCCATGAGAGATCGGTTTGACGATCTTGTCAATGTGATAGATCGGGTAAGATACCCGGGTGTTCTCAGTCACGCTGCGATCATGGAAGTCAATCTTGCCGTCAGCGGCTACGGTTACGTTTTCAAGCAGCGCATTGCGCTTGATGGCGCGGTAGATATCCGGCTCGGAATCCTTGTCCAGATCAATAACCTTGGCGTAGCAGCCGCCCTCAAAGTTAAACACGCCATTGTCATCCCAGCCGTGCTCATCGTCACCGATCAGCAGGCGCTTAGGATCTGTTGACAAGGTGGTTTTGCCCGTACCGGACAGGCCAAAGAAGATGGCGGTGTTCTCACCATTTAGGTCCGTATTGGCTGAGCAATGCATGGAGGCAATGCCCTTTAGCGGCAGGAAGTAGTTCATCATGGAGAACATACCCTTTTTCATTTCACCGCCGTACCAGGTGTTGACAATTAACTGCTCACGGGTGGTAATGTTGAACATCGCGGCAGTCTCAGAATTCAGGCCCAGCTCCTTATAGTTGGTAACCTTGGCTTTAGATGCATTGTAAACCACAAAATCAGGCTTGAAATCTTTCAGCTCTGCTTCCGTAGGACGGATGAACATGTTGGTGACAAAATGGGCCTGCCAGGCCACCTCCACAATAAAGCGGATAGCCATACGGGTGTCTTTGTTAGCGCCGCAGAAGGCATCTACCACAAACAGGCGCTTATTGGACAGCTCTTCCTGAGCAATCTTTTTGACCGCATCCCAGGCCTCCTGGCTGGCGGGATGGTTGTCATTCTTATACTCATCAGATGTCCACCAAACGGTATCCTTGGAATTAGCATCCTTAACAATGAATTTGTCCTTAGGCGAACGACCGGTATAAATACCAGTCATTACGTTGACCGCACCCAGCTCAGTTTCCTGACCCTTTTCATAACCGGTCAGTTCAGGACTGGTCTCCTCATTAAATAAAAACTCGTATGACGGATTGTATACTATTTCCGTCGTACCGGTGATGCCGTATTGAGTTAAATCAATATTAGCCATAGTGTATAGATCCTCGCTTTCATGGAGTGTAAGTTATCCTTTACTACTATCTCACGATGAGAATTAATGTCAAGAACTACATGTTAAATTTTGGTGATCTTAAGGTAGAAAATTGATAAATATTTATAGAATGTTGCGCCGGAAACCCGGTCAGCGCCCGAATCCGGCGCTGTTTCAGCGCGCCGGGCGTCACTTTACGAGCCCCTGAGACGGCAGGCGGTTAAACCAGGCCCGCTGGTCAAACGGCAGCTTGGCCGGGGGCGCGGCAGGACTGGCTGCAGCCTCACCAACCGGTAACACACAAACCAGTTCATAGGGCGGCGGGACCTTTAAGAGCTGAGCCATTTGGCGGCTGATCTGATCTTCATTGGTCAGATAACCTTCATACCAGCAACTTTGATACCCCAGCGCCACGATAGCTAAGAGCATATTTTCAATAGCGGCGGCGTAATCCTGCCTGGCAAAACAATGGCCGGGATAAGCTTCCCGGGGATTTGTTAAAACGCAAATCAACGCCGGGGCACTGCAGAGGGAGGGCTTTTTCAGGACTTCGCGCAGCTTTGCCAGGAGCTGTGGTTCATCTATGGCCAGCAAGCGGGTGGTTTGCTGATTGCAGCCGGAAGGGGCGGCCAGGCCGGCCGTCAGGATAGCCGTCAGATCCTCCCGAGGCACCGGATCTGCTTTATACAGGCCTCTATAGCTGTGCCTGTTTTGGACTAACGTCAGGATGTCCATATGAGTACCTCCTTTTTCTTTGCGAATCGTTTATACCAAAGCTATAGCCAGCGCCCCGGCAGCAATTTAGCCGTCTCCCCGGTTTACCGCGCCATAAATAAGCTAAGGCAATAAGAGCAAGGTGCTGCAGGCAGCGCACGGCACCTCATTACAGGCCAATGGCCCGCAGCGCCTGATCCAGATCACGGATGATATCGTGAGGATCTTCCAGCCCGACACTAAAACGGATAAAGCCTTGTCTGAAAACCGCGGGGTAGAGGCCGATACGCTCATCATAGCTGGGCTGAGGGAAGATCAGGCTTTCGTCATGCCCCAATGAAACGGCAAAGGAGATAACTTTCAGCGCGGCACAAAATTTTTTCACCGTTTTATCGTCCGTGTTTATACCAAAAGAGATCACGCCGCCAAAACCCGGCTGCATCTGCTTAAGCGCAGTTGTATGCCCGGGATGGCTTTTTAAACCCGGATAAGCGACAAAGGTGACGCCCTGCCGCTGTTCCAGCCAGGCCGCGATTTGCTGTGCTGAATGATTAATCCGCTCCATACGCAGCGGGAAGGTCACGGATCCCCTGAAAATCTGCCAGGCATTAAACGGGCTGATTACAGCGCCCACATTAACCTGCGCTTCATAGCGGATCCGGTCCATGGTTTCCAGATCATTGGAGATAATAGCGCCTCCCTGAGCATCGCCGTGGCCGTTTATATACTTGGTCAGCGATTCGATCACAAAGTCAGCGCCCTGTGCCAAAGGCCGTTGGTTCAGCGGCGAGGCAAAGGTATTGTCGACTGACAGCAAAGCACCGTTGGCATGAGCTATCCGGGCTACGGCCGCAATGTCGGTCACCCCGTTGGTGGGATTATCCGGCGTTTCAATATGGACCAGACGGGTGCCGGGGGTCACGGCCTGACGGACGGCGTCTAGGTCCGTCATGTCTGCCATCTCTGTCTGAACCCCAAACTTATGGTTGAACAGCTCGTGGAACAGGCGGTAAACTGCCATATAACTGACGCGGGGGTAGACGACATGGTCGCCGCTTTTAAGCAGCGTCCAAAACAGGGCATGCAACGCGCCGACGCCGCTGGCCAGAACAATGCAATCTCCGGCTTCATGCAGGGACGCCACTTTTTCCTCCAGCCAGTGCTGATTAGGATTCCCATTGCGGGCATACATCAGGAGGTCAGTTGACGAATAATTTACTGTGGAAAGATCAGCTGGCAGCTTAAAGCTATTGGCCATGTGCAAAGGCCGCCGTATTGCGCCGGTCTCCCGGTCATAATCAGTGCCGGTGTGAATGGCCCGGGTGCTGATATCGCAATCCCGGAAAGGATCATGTTTCTGAGCCATATTTTTCTCCTTAGGTTTTGGCAGGCTTATCCTTACAAGGACCTGCTACAGCTTGTATTTTAATCCTATTAAACCTATAGAACAAGCACAATTACAGGCGAAGCGTTGTCAGACAGGCTTTGACAGCCGGGGTCAGGCGGCGGCTTTCGACTGCTTTCCGGATGGTCTTATTATGGACCCAGCGGGGGAGCTTGTGCTCAGTCAGGTAGGGAATAGCCGCCTCATACTGCTTAACTAGGGCTGTGGCAAAATACCAGGCAATCATCATGTTGACATAGTATTCAGCTGATCGGATTTGAGCGACCCAGGCCAAATAAACCGAATCAAAGCTGTCATCCAGGAAAAACCTCAGCAGCAACCCTACCGCGCAGCGCACGGTATAGGTTTCAGGCGAAGCCAGCCAGCTGGTAATGAAAGGCAGCAGGGGTTGAGGCTGCTTCTTAAAGACCCGGGGTGCCAGCTGATCGCAGGTTGCCCAGTTATCAATATAGGGCAAAAAGCGGTCCATTTCAGCCAGGACCAGGCCGGGATTTTGCTCCTGATTCAGGATCAGGGCGTGTAACTGGTTCTCTTCAAAATAATGGTGAGGGAGAGCCAGAAGAAAAGTCCGGGCTGAGCCCTGCCGAATCAGCTCTTTGGCCAGACTGCGCAGCACGGGCGTCCTGACCCCGATGATGGTTTCAGGCTTCACGGTAGGAAGCAGCCTGGCCTGAAAAGCGGCAAAAGCCGGTTCGCCTGCTTGCCACAGCGCCTGCTGAATCTGCGGCGGGCCTTGTTGGTCTGTTTGCATCTGCCCTGCTCCAATCTATTTGAGTTGATCCGTGCCAGGCCGCTTTTTGCAGATCTGACTCAAGACCCGAAAATCTTTTCCAGGGGGCTGCCCTGGGCCAGCTCATCTATCAGTTTATCAAGCCAGCGGATTTTTTGCAGGAGGGGATCACGGATTTCCTGCACCTTGATACCGCAGACAGAGCCGGTTATCTGGGCCGCGTTGGGATTCAATTGCGGCGCTTCCTGAAAAAAGGTTTCATAATCGACTCCTAAAGTCAATTGCTGCTGCAGCTTGACGGGTTCATAGCCGGTCAGCCAGCAAATGACCTGATCAACCTCCTGGTTCAATTGCTGTTGCAGCCTGACCAGGTCATAAGCGAGTCAGCAAATGACCTGATCAACCTCCTGGCTCAATTGCTGTTGCAGCCTGACCAGGTCATAAGCGAGTCAGCAAATGACCTGATCAACCTCCGCCTGACTGCGCCCCTTGCGCGTTGCTTTATTTACCAGCAGGGGATAGACCGTGGCTAAGGACATCTTATATACCCGTTCGTCAGTCATTTTGATCTCTCCTTTTTGTTTCATAGTAATGGCTTTGGACAGGTCAGGCCTGTTCACCTGTGACTAATTAGCCCAGTAAAGTCCGACTGGGGACCCGTAGAGCCCGACCGGTTAATTGCTTCTGTCAGGCGATTATCCTAAAATACTTGATTGAGAGGTGAACGCCATCGTGAAAACTTTCCGCCCGGATTTACCGCCCCTTCACGAAGCCGGGCCTCACGGCTCAGCTTTGCTACCGGTTAACTACTTTGTCAGGCACAGCGAGTCAGGCTCTGAAGGATGCTATTACCATTGGCATGAAGAGCTGGAGCTGTATTATGTCAAAACCGGCGGGGTGCAGCTTTTGTGTAACGGCCGGCGCAAGTGGGTATATCCCGGACAGCTTGCCGTGGTTAATCAAAATGAGCCACATCGGAGCCTGGGCTTTTTGGACGGGACCTGTCACTATGTTATTCAAATTGACTGCCAGCGCTTGATTCAGCCTTTTCCACTCCCCCTGACCAGCCTAAGCGGACTTTGTGTGAACCAGTATGAGGCCGGCGCCTTAATCGAAGATCTGCTTAACCTGGGCAATCATAAACCCTGCGGCTGGCAGCTGAGCCTTTGCGCTGTCGCCCTGCAGCTTTTAAGCTTGTTATTGGAAACCGCAAGCCATGAGACTAACAGTATCCCCCAGCCCTGCGGCAATCTGCAACTGGTTAATCAAGCACTGGATTACGTGCACCGCCACCTGCCGGAGCCCATCTCCCTTGCATCAACCGCGCGCGCTTTATGTGTTTCCAAGTCCTATCTCTGCCATTTGTTTAAACAGCATACAGGCCTGAACTTACTGACCTATATTAACCGGCTGAGAGTCGAAAAGGCGGCTGGTTTATTGAGGGAAGGGCGAGGCGTTGCCGAAGCAGCCCGGCTGAGCGGCTATACGAATTACAGTTATTTTTTTCGACGCTTTAAGCAGGAAAAGGGCCTGGCTCCGACTGACTATGCTCATAAATACAGCGCCATCTGAAACTTTAAGCAAAATCGTGCATGCATCAGGCAAGATCAGCCATAACAGCACCGCCGGTAAATTGTACTCTGATAACAGTTTAGCGGAAGGAGAGATCATGTACGATGAGAATTCTGTACCTGGATATTGACACACTGCGCCCGGATCATATGAGCTGCTACGGCTATCAGCGCCAAACAACACCCAATCTGGACCTGATAGCGCACGAGGGTGTCCTGTTTCAAAACTGCTATACCTCAGACGCGCCTTGTCTGCCGTCACGGGCGGCGCTGATCAGCGGCAAATTTGGCATCCTGAATGGCGTGACCGGACATGGCGGTACGGCCGCGGATCGCTTTTTGACCGGGCCGGCCCGGGATTTTACCGATCAGGCTGACGAAAGCAATTTCTTCAATATATTCAGGCATGCCGGCTTTTATACCGCTTCAATCAGTACGTTCCCGGAACGCCATTCTGCCTGGTGGTTTAATGCCGGCCTGAACGAGTGGATCAATGAAGGGCAGCGCGGCGGCGAAACCGCTGGCCAGGTGGGGGAGCTTGCCCGGAAGTGGTTAATTCAGCAGCAGGATAATGATAACTGGCTGCTCCACGTGCATCTGTGGGATCCCCATACACCCTATCGTGCCCCGGCAAGCTTTGGTAACCCGTTTGCCGCTGACCCGCTACCTGCCTGGATTGATCAGACCAGGTTTGAAGAACACCGGCGTATGACCGGGCCGCACGGACTGCAAGAGCTGCAAATGTATGATAGCGTCAGTCATCCGGCGTTTCCCCGGCAACCGGGCTCTGTCAGTGCTTTCAAAGATTTGCGGCAGGTTTTTGACGGCTATGACTGCGGGGTGGCCTATGCGGATCAGATTTGCGGCCAGATCTTCAGACTTTTGCAAGCTCAGGGTAACTGGGATGATACCGCCGTCATTGTCACCGGCGATCACGGCGAAAACCTGGGCGAACTGGGCATCTACTCCGAGCACGCGACGGCCGATCACCCGACCTGTCATATCCCATTGGTGATTAAGTGGCCGGGCACCGGTCAAGGCCTGGCTGACGATCACTTGCATTATCAGCTTGATCTCCTGCCGACTCTGGCGGACCTGCTGCAGCAGCCGCACCGGGCTGACTGGAGCGGCCGGTCCTTTGCCCCGGCGCTTTCAGGCGGCCAGACGCCGGCAACCCGGGATTCCCTGGTCCTCTCCCAGCTGGCCCATGTGTGCCAGCGCAGTGCCCGTTTTGGTGACTGGCTGTATATAAGGACCTTACATGACGGCTTTCACCTGTTCCCCGGAGAAATGTTGTTCAACATAACTGAGGATCCCTATGAAACGGAGGACTTGAGCGCTGCCCGGCCGGATATTTGTGATCAGGGCGCCCGGATTATTCTGAACTGGCATGATCAGGCTATGCTGGACTCGCCGCAGACCGTTGACCCAATGTGGACTGTCATCAAGGAGGGCGGGCCCTATCATGCTCAAAAGTCGGTTCATCTGGCCAGATACCTGGAACGTCTGGAAAAGACCGGCCGTCACGCCGGTGCCAGCCAGTTGCGAAAAGAATATGGGATGACAGACCCGCAGGACTGCTAAGTTCCTGAGCGTTGACCGGCCGAGGATAGGTGAGGGTCAATTTGAGCAGGCGCTCTGCCCTTGCCCTCAATTAAAAGCACCGTTACCAATGACCCAAAGACGTCAAAGGTAACGGCGCTTTTAATTAACCAGATCAGACAGCATTTAAGCACGGGGCTTAAATGCTGTCAGGCTGTAATGATTAATGCTTGCGGTAGCCGCATTTGGGGCAGACGCCATCTTGCAGCGCGATGCCGCATAAGGGACAGCGTTTAATTTCCTGCCGGGTGCTGAAATCAGCCGAAGCAGCGTTCATACCACTGGTAAAGGTGATTTTGGCTATGTTCAGCTTGTCTTTGAGCAAATCATAGACAATTTTAATCATACCCTCAACGGTCAGGGTCTCTTTGGTGACCACCAGACGACATTCAGGATAGGCTGTGGCCAGTTCAGTTTTGAACGCCGGCCCGGTCATGGTGTTCTGCGGGGCGCCATGACGAATTCCCTGTTTTTCATAAACCTCCAGAACCGCCGGTAAAAGCGGATCGTCTTCCCGCAGGATGAGGGCATGATCAAAGTTTTGCAGGACGTCCCAGGCGGTCTTTCTGATCTCATTGCAAGGGAAGACCATGTTGACACCTTCATTGATGCTGTCCTCGACTTCGATCGTCAGAATTCCGGTGTGGCCATGCAGATACTGCGCTTCGCCTTTAAAACCGTAAAAACGGTGGGCTTATTGCAGATCCAGGGTTGTGATGCTTCGCATATGTTTGCCTCCTTTATATTTACGGGTATTAAGCTCCCGTTAAGCTGAAAATCAGAGCGGCTCATCCCTGGACTGGCAGTCCGGGCAGACGCCGGTAAAAATGATGTCGTGTCCGGTAAAGCGAAAGCCATGGGGATCCTTAATGGCTTGCTCCAGCGCCGGGATGTAATCCATGTCCACATCAAATATCCGCCCGCAGCGGCTGCATCTGACATGATAGTGGTTGGTGCAAATCTGATCATAGACATCAGCCTGACCGGGTATTTCACGCTTGCGCAGCTGCCCTTTATCACAAAACCACTGCAAATTGCGATATACGGTTGAGCGGCTGATTGCAGGATGCTCATGCCTGACGGCCGCATAAATTTCATCTGCGGTGGCGTGGTTATTTAGCTTTTTTAAAACGGTCATGACAATGTCACGCTGGATGGTATTTCGTTCCATAACTTTGTCCTTCGGTTCCTTCTTGATGATATAGTATCCTTAACAGGATTAAATGTCAATAAGCATATTGTTTCAATATGAACAAAATTGCAAACCATGACTGAGGCGAGGCTGCGATCCTGCTCAGATCACGCTGACCAGCTTTTGGCAAAGCCTGACCAGGTCGTAGCGCAGACCCGAGCGGCTGCGCCAACCCCGGTGTGACCACACTGCCTGAGAAACATCATCGCCGCCATAAATCAGCGCGCCATAAGCAAACCGCCTGAACTGCGCAACTGCAATACAGCCAGCCTGTTCCATCTCTACGATTTGAGCGCCCTCCTGCCTGCGCAACCGGATCCGCTCAGGCGTCTCCCTGAAGATGGCGTCAGTCGTCCAGGTCAGCCCCCGCCGGTAGTTAATCTGCCAAGCGTCCAGATAAGCAGCGATTTGGGCAGTGACCGCGGGCTCGGTATAGATGTACCGGGATGGCTTGATATAGTGGTAGGAAAAGCCTTCATCCCGGATGGCGCCATCTACCAACAGCAGTTGACCTACCTCAATATCCGGATCCAATACGCCGCCGCCGCAAAACATGACTTTAGTGATGCCCATGGCGTTTAACAGGTCCAGGTTGCCGGCACAGGCCGGGCAGCCGACAAAGCCCAGGGTAATCAGGACCTCCGGCTCAGCGGTAAAGCGATAGACTTGCAAAGGATTTTCACCGGCGATGGTCTGTTCCAGGACAATTGCCTGCTGCGCTTGCAGCGTGGCCATAACTTCCGGAAAAAAGGTGATGATCAGTTTGTGACTGCCAAGCGGGTGGTCAAAACCGTGAGTGGGGTTAAAGGTCGCGGTGACAGCCTCGTCAAACTCCAGGATGGGCAGGTCGGCTTTATGAATCATGCTTACGTCCTCCTTAACGGCCGGCGTTGCTGTGAAACGCCGGCCGGCCGCCCGGTCATCCGCGGTCCGGCCATTTTGAATGATTATCTCATAACCAGGCCTGTCATAGTGTGTACCTTGACAATAAAGTTGGAAATATTATACTAATCATACTTTATCCGGGCCCGGAATCCGTGCGGCAGCCCTCAGACCGGCGGAGAAGCCTGGTTGTAAGGAAACAGCAGCCCTTAGTGTCGGCTGGAGCAGAATCAGTGCCGCGGAGGTGCAGGCAGATGAGATACAGTGGTAAGAAAAACGCAGCGGGACCGGAAGGCAAATATGCCTGGACCGTTAAGGTAGGGGAGAAAGGCCAGTTTGTCATCCCTAAAGAAGCCCGTGATTTATTTGACATTCACCCCGGCGATACCTTGATTTTGCTGGGTGACATCAGGCAGGGTATAGCCATTCCGCCAAAAAGCCTCTTCGCTCAATTAATGAGCAGTATTTTTGGTGAGCATAAACCAGATGAGGCAACCCGATGATTGCCATTCAGACAGAGAACCTCAGCAAGCGGTATGGTGATATCCTAGCCGTGGACCAGCTGAATTTGAGCATTGAACAAGGGGAGACCTTTGCCTTGCTGGGTGTAAATGGCGCGGGCAAAACCACTACCATAAAGATGCTGTCTTGCCTGCTAAGGCCAAGCGCCGGCGATGCGGTTATCCTGGGACAGCGACTAAGCGGCGATTTAAGCGCTATCAAAGCCCGGATCAACCTTTCCCCGCAGGATACGGCTGTGGCCCCCAACTTGTCAGTGCAGGAAAATCTGATGTTTATGGCGCGGATTTATGGCCAGCCCCGCCGTGCGGCAGAAGGCAAAGCGCGGCAACAAGCCCGGCAATTAGGTTTGGAACCGGTATTAAATAAAAAGGCCAGAACCTTGTCCGGCGGGATGCAGCGCCGCCTGAGTCTGGCGATGGCCCTGATTTCAGAGCCGCAAATATTGTTTCTGGATGAGCCCACCCTGGGATTGGATGTCCTGGCCAGGCGGGCTTTGTGGTCTGTGATCACTCAGCTAAAAGGTCAGGTGACCGTTGTATTGACCTCTCACTACATGGAAGAAGTAGAGGAGCTGGCCGACCGGATTGGCGTTATGGCCAGGGGCCGCCTGCTGGCGCTGGGCACCGCCGGGCAATTAAGACAGCAGACGGGACAATCGTCACTGGAAGCAGCTTTTATTGCGTTAACGGGGGGTGCCGAATGAGAAGTATCATCTTTGCCAAAAGAAATGCGCAGGAGATCCTGCGTGATCCGGCTAATGTGTTCTTTGGCCTGGCCTTTCCGCTCCTTCTTTTGTTCCTGTTTGCGGTCATCAATCGGGCAATTCCGGCCGAGGCGCAAAACACGATGTATGAGATCCGTAATACAGCGCCCGGGGTAGCCATGTTTGGTACCACCTTTTTAGCCTTATTTGCGGGAACTCTCCTGGCCAAAGACCGCAGCTCCGCTTTTTTGCTGCGCCTGTTTGCTTCGCCATTACGGGCGCCGGAGTTTATCGGCGGCTACACCTTGCCTTTCGTCGGCTTTGGCATTCTGCAAAGCCTGCTGACTTTTACTGCCGCTGCTTTTATGGGGCTGCCGCTTTCTGGCAACACTCTGGCCGCGATGCTGTTACTTGTACCAGCCGCCCTGATGTTTATTGGCATCGGGCTGATCTGCGGCAATTTGCTGAATGACAAAGCGGTTGGCAGTATCTGCGGCGCCTTACTGACTAATCTGGCCGGATGGTTGTCGGGGGTGTGGATTCCGGTTGATCTGATTGGCGGCGTGTTTAAGCAGGTATGTGAGCTGCTGCCGTTTTACCACGCGGCTCAGGCGGCCAGCCTGGCCAGTCAGGGAGAGTATGGAGCAAGCCTGCCTCACTTTCTGGTGCTGCTGGCCTATGCCCTGGCTTGTTATGTGGCGGCCGTGCTGCTGTTTAAACGCCGCATGCAAGCCTGAGCCGGAACCAGCCAGGTTCAGGTTTGCCCTATTGACGATAATCTTTACGAATAAATGGTTCATCAATGCTTTCTGATACTAACAGATGATATTTTTGCGGATGCCGGTAGGCGTTGCCATGGACTTCATGCTGGCGGTAGGCGCGGAGTTCCTCCAGCGGGAAGACCGCAGGATAAATGCCTTCTTGTTCGCCGGCTTCTATAATCAGGGTGTCCCGGGAGCCTGGCTCTGAAGGGCGGTAGGCGATACCATCAAAAGCGGTGGAATGACCGTTGCAGTCGGGATGGCCCAGGGGATAGTTAACGGTTGCGATACCAACCATATTTTCAAAAGCGCGAGCCCGCAGCTGAGCCAGCCGGTTGATTTCCATGGGGCAGGCGTTGGGTACCAGGATGATTTCCGCGCCCTTAAGCATCAGGATCCGGGCACTTTCGGGGAATTCGCGGTCATAGCAGATCATCGCTCCGATTTTCACCCTGCCCTTGGCGGTGTCAAGCTCAGTGACATAAAAATCCTGACCGGGTGTCAGCCTGCGTTCATCACCAAAATCACAGGTGTGAACCTTGGCGTAAGTCAGCACGCAGCGACCTAAACGGTCAAAGAGGCAGAGCGTATTGCGCGGCAGCGGCTCCCAGGCTTCCAGAAATGTAATGCCGATTGCCATATCAAGCGCTTGGGCAAGCCTGGCAAATGCCGTTACAAAAGGGCTGTCAGCGGAGAGCGCGGTCGCTTGTGAGCTGTCGATTTGCTCAGGAATGACATAGCCCGTACTCCACATTTCCGGGAACAGGGCGATATCCGCGCCTTGTTCTTTAGCTTTCCGGCAAGCGTCCAGGCCCTTTTGCAAATTCTCAGCCTGGGATTTACCCGGCAGTAGCTGTAATAAAGCGATTTTCAGACTAGCAGACATAGCTTACCTTGCTTCCCGGTGAGCGCCTGGGCCGAAGCAGTGGTCCCGCGGTTTTATGGCTGATAAACCAGCAGCAGTTAAGTTGCGACTGCTATGATTATCAGGCCATACTAACACAGACCTGGTGTCTGTGTCTGGCCAGCCAGGACTGCAGCGATTGCACAAAGGCTTCAAAACTGGCGCTTTGCCTCAGTCGTCAACCCCAACCATCACGGAAGTGGCCTTAATGACGGCATAGGCATCTTTGCCCGGCGCTAAACCTAATTCCTTAACCGCAGCTATGGATATGGTAGCGCTAATCCGGTTACCGCCGCCGATGTCAATTACGACAATAGCGTTGACCGCACCATTAGTAATGTCAACAACTTTACCTTTTAGTTGATTTCTGGCACTTAATTTCATGATCAAAGCCCCCCTGGTTTTAGTTTTATTGCTTTATGTGTAGCATAAAGCAGCGGCGAATGCGGGGCGTTTTGCTACCAAGGTGAAAAATCTCTGAAAACGGCCTGTTATCTTAATCAATCGGTACCACCTGTTTGGCGCCATTTTAATCATAAAGCGGAGCAATACGCCAGTAAATGCACCTGCTCCGGCGAATACGGCAGCTGGCAGCTTTCATCTACTGGCAAGGTTGATGGCATCAGAGGGGCTGTATTTTTGTTATGAATAAGGATATAAATTCGACATCGACAACACGCCGTTTTATTGAAACAGTGAAGTGCTGTCGATGTATTGATTTTCTCAAAGAATTATCCGGCCAAGCCGGCAATTATCATCTTAAGGATAATTGACACTGTAATCATACCGCCGACGGCGCTGATCACGCCATAAATTCTTCTGGATTCCGGGTCGGACTTTTCCTTAAGCTAATAATACAAGCCCGCCGCCAGAATCATAATGCCCACAATAAGACCCAGTACATTAATAATCATCGTTTTTCCTCCATTTCAATAATAGGGCGGAATTAATAATTACCACCACTGAACCCGCATTATGGACCAGCGCCCCCAGAACCGGGTCTAAAATTCCAGTTATGGCAAGCCCGATCGCCACAAAATTGAGCGTCATGGAAAAAGTGATATTCAGCTTGATGGTCGTCATCATTCTTTGGGAAAGCGCAAACAGGTGCGGCAGTTCTTTTACCTCGTCGTCTACCAGCGCAATATCCGCGGAATCCACGGCGATATCACTTCCTACGCCGCCCATGGCGATGCCTACCGTCGCTTTTTTCAGTGCCGGCGCGTCGTTGATGCCGTCGCCGATCATGCAGACCGCTTCGTTTTGTTTCTGCCGGCTTTCAATCCATGTCAGTTTATCCTCAGGCAAACACTCGGCATGAAATTCCGATAAGCCAAGCTTTTGGGCAATCGTACCCGCGGCATTGGGATGATCCCCGGTCAGAAGAACCGGGCGAACGCCAATTTGAGACAAGCTCCTTATCATCGCCGCGCTCTCGCTCCGAAGCGTATCAGACAGGGCCAGAAACCCGGCGTAGTGATGATCCAGCGCGATATAAATCAGGGTACAGCCCTGGGCGAGATACACTTCCGCCTGCCCGGCCAATTCAGCCGGCCGTGTGATGTCGTGCTCTTCCAGCAAGGCAAGGTTTCCCGCGAATACCGACCTGCCTTGTACCTTGGCCTGCACCCCGCGCCCCGGAATCATGGAAAAATCATCCGCTTTTAGCAGATTGTCCGAATACCTTTTACGGTAATCCCGCACCACGGCTTTCCCCAGCGGATGCTCGGACAACCTCTCCGCCGCGGCACAAAGTCCGAACAAATCCTGTTCGCTCTGGGCACCGGAGACCAAAACGACCGCCGTGACTGTCGGCGTTCCGTAGGTCAAGGTCCCGGTCTTATCAAACGCCACGGCAGAAACGGAGGCAAGCCGCTCCAGCGCATCGCCCTCCCGCACCAGAAATCCGTGTTTGGTCGCATTGCCAATCGCCGCCATGATGGCAGTCGGCGTAGCCAGCACCAGCGCGCAGGGGCAGAAGACTACCAGCACGGTGACCGCACGGATCACCTGTCCCGAAATCAGCCAGGTCAGTACAGCGGCAGACAGCGCAATCACTACAATCCATGTCGCCCAGCGGTCGGCAAGCCCTACAATTTTGGCTTTTCCCGCATCCGCTGACTGCACCAGGCGAATCATGCGCTGAATGGAACGGTCTTCCCCGACCTTGACGGCTCGCATTTCAAAAGCTCCGAACTGATTCACTGTTCCGCTGGACACAGAATCTCCGGGCGCTTTGTCGACCGGCAGGGATTCACCGGTCATCACCGCCTGATTCACGGAGGTATGTCCGGTCAGAATCAGGCCGTCAACCGGGACTGTTTCTCCCGGCAGTACCCGCAGGCGATCATTTACCCGGACCTTTTCCGCCGGAATGACTTGTTCCTGGCCTGAGCGCAAAACCCGCGCGGTCTGCGGTGTCAGATGTACGAGCTTTTCAATTCCCGCTCGCGCTTTTGCTACCGTCAGTTCCTCCAGTAGTGCGCCAAGCTGCATGATAAAGGCCACCTCACCGGCGGCAAAGTCCTCGCCGATCGTGATAGAAGCAACCAGTGCGATGGAAACCAAAACGTCTGCCTTGATATCCAATTCGGTGACCAGACCGATAATGGCTTCCAGAAGAATCGGCACACCACAGAGGATGATGGCTACCCAGGCAATGTTAAACGGTAACCGCTGATAACCCGTCAGGCTGATGACCAGTGCGATTCCGGAAATAACAAGCAAAGCAATTTCCTTTTTTGTCCCGCCCAGTTCCAGCAAGGATTCCAGTCGTTTTATCCAAGCTTGCATAGAAACCCTCCATTTTCAGTTTTTAAATACCCAAGGGGGTATATGTACAATATACCCCTATAGGTATAACCTGCCAACAGAAAAACAGAAAAAAAGCAGTCGTTTCCGACTGCCTTTTCAGACTGTGCAAGATAGTTCAGATGGTGTAAGGTGGTTCAGATAGCGCCATGTAGCTCAGATAACGTCATGTAGTTATTTCATATTGGCAAAGCGCTCGACCGCTTTGGTAAAGCTTTCAATGGTTTTTTCCGCGTCACCATGTTCAATGCCATCGCGTACGCAGTGTTTAATATGGCCCTCCAGAACAACCTGCCCGCACTTATGCAGCGCGGATTTGGCCGCGTTTATCTGCGCAAGCACATCTTCACAGGGAACGTCTTCCTCTATCATCCGGTCAATGGCTTGAACCTGTCCGATAATTTTCCGCAGCCGGGGATGCAGGCTTTCCGTATCCATACATTGTTTCATATAACGCCTCCAGTACCATAGGGGTATTAGAATAATTATACCCTCAGCCGGAGATTTAGCAAGAAAAGCGTTCGCTTCATGACGCTCAGGCAATCACCAGATACATACTAACCACCGCCAGTGGCAACCGCTCTTTTCAAAAGAACACAAATTTCAAAAACAGCCATATAACCAGCAGCCAGATCCCAATAAACGGGAGGGCATAGTACCACTTTTTCGGCCTGCCGTTTTTCCACATGTGCTCTGATTCTTTTCTACACTGTTCAAAAGTATCAGCCGGAAGCAAATGGATTGTCAGCGCGATGAGGGCGGGCAGAATGATGACATCATCCAGATAGCCAAGCACAGGAATAAAATCGGGAATCAGGTCGATCGGTGAGAGGGCATAGCAAATTGTAATTCCCGCCACAAGTTTAGCCCCAAGCGGGGTTTCCTTCTTGTTCAGGCATAAGAAGACCGCCGGTATATCGGTCTTCAGCTGCTTCGCTTTTTCTTTGAGCTGCATTTGTCTTCCCCCTGATCCCCTTTCGCTGCTTGCACTGCTTTTTAAGGCAGAGCTTTTATGCCTCATAAGGGCAGCTTATTTTTGTCCCTACCTCCAACCGGATCACGCAAGGTTATCGGTGTCAGCAAATCAAGCTGAATAAACTTGGCCGCCTTTTTTGCGTCCTTATAGTAAGAATAGGCATTAAGGTGTTCTTCCAGGCAACCGCCCATCCCCAGTGGTTCGCGAGCGTCGTATGCATATTCAGTACTGTTTTCAACCCATTTGTGCAGCCGCTGCCATTCCTGAAAATCGCCCATTTTGATACAATGTGCCGCGTACAGACCTCCTGAAAACTGCTTCTTTTGAAGTGGTGCCGGTACGTCTAAAGCGTCGGGAATGGTTACCCAAAGTTCATATCCATATGTTTCGTGATCACTCGGAGAGGGATTGTTAAATCCCCAAACCCTCAAATCGGGTTTGATTTTTTCAAGTTCATTATTTCTGATAAAAGTATGCAATGCTTTACTGGCATTATCTTCGGGGTTGACGCCCAAATGATAGCTTGCGGCAACCGTACAGGGGGGGAGATAAATAACCCGCACATTCGTTAGGGTTGACAACGTTTCATTTGCTCTATTAAGGTCGTCCATAGAACGTCCCTCCTTAAAATGGATTTTAGTAAGGCTGAGGGTTTGCATGACACTCATGAGTTCAGCATTGTCGAACAGATCAAACTTGACCTGAGTTTGTGCGGCGGTGTTCAGTTGCGCGATGAAGGCGCATAAAATATTGCGGATCGTTTCCAGGGCGGCTATTTCAGCGTCAAGCTCGCACACACTCTCCTGAAACGTTTTAACGATTTTTACCTGATCCATATCGTTGAGAATTAAGGCGATTTTTTTAAGCGGCAGACGCAGTTTCCGCAGCGTGATAATCTGCTGCAGACGTCTTACAGCAGACTCATCATACATCCGATAGGAATAAGCTTCCTTGGCTATATCCAAATATTCACGGCTCCAATAAATGCGGGTATCTTCACTTGGATGAATAACAGTTTTCATGCCATCATACGGGTTTTCCATAGAATTTTTGAGGTGACCTATTTCTTGCTTAAGTCCTCGGATGGCGGTCATTATTTCTTCTTTTGTTTTTCCTTTGAGATACTCTTCATAGTAACTTTCCGGACTAATCATCATATTAGACCGCCTCCTTTATTCGTTAGATATTTTTATTTCATCCCCATCGGGTAAAATAAATGCTTGCACAAACTTGACACCTAGCACATCAGCGATGGCTTTCAACTCATCCAAGGTTACCGTTTCTCGTTGTAATTTCTTATTGAAATTCTGTGGAGTCTGGCCAATACGTCTGGCAAGCTCTGATACACTTATATTCATTTGCTCACACAGTTCTTTAATCATTTCTGCCGTAGTCATACAGCACCTCCAAGCTAACGCTAAGAATATTATAAACCATTTGGTTGATAAACACAATAGTTATTAAAATATTATTATAATCAGCAAGCAAAAGAAAACCCACAACTCTACCGCAGAGTCATGGGCTATTTATTTCTGGTTTTCATATTTCCATTTCGATGCCTGATTTGAAGGCTATGACGAAGTGGTCTTCATAGACTGTAACGCTCTGGATTATCTTCCTCACGAGCTTATCATCATACTCTAAGATGCGGAATTTGTTCTTGCGGATAAATTCAATTAGCTCATTGATTCTCTCATTCTCACCGCTTAGGGAGGCATCTTCTACTAAAAGGATCTGTCGCTTGTCTCTCAGCTCATCAATCTCTTCTGCTAGATATTCATAGTCTTGACCCTTGTTCGCCAGCTTGATAAGTTCTTTTTGCTTTTCCTCCAGTAAGTTGTTAATCTCTGAAATTTGGTATTCTGTGGTTTCGCCAATCACCGCATGAATATTTTCTTCCAAGGTTTTTATGATGTTATTGCCACCTGCAAGCAGCTTATTAATTGTGGTCATTACAGCACCATAGAGTTCATCTTCTTTTACGGTTCGGTTCTTACAAACTTCAGGACCTTGCTCGATTCTAGTCACACATCGCCAGACAAATTCTTTTCTGCCATGAATATTCCAATAGGTTCTCCTATAAATATCGCCACAATCTCCACAGAAGGTGATGGCACTTAAAGCGTACTTACTACTATAAATTCGTTTGTTCTTACCTTCTCCTGGCCCGAGTTCCGGTTATTGATGTCTGTGTTCATGGGAACATATCAACCTTTTTCAGCGTTTTCGAGGTTTGTGGAAACATATCAACAGTATTTGGTTTCTGAGATCATAAAACACTGGTTCTTTCACTTAATACGCCATCAACTATCACATAAACTTTATCACAAAACTCTAACATTCTTTCATCATGAGTAACCATTATAGTTGCCTTCTTTTGTTCTTTTGTTTCTTTCGCTAATAGCTTAACGACTTCATATGCTCTATTGGTATCTAAGCTTGCAGTTGGTTCATCAGCAAAGATTACGGAAGGTTGATGATATAATGCCTTGGCAATCGCTGATCGTTGCCTTTCACCACCCGATAATTCATTAGGGTATTTATTCTTTAATTTTTCCACGTCGAGTTTCAAAAAAAGTTCATTCATCCATGGTTGATTGACTTTCGATTTAGTTATTTTATTATATAAAACCATTTGTTCTTTTATGGTTAAAAAGGGTATCAAATTAGAAGCTTGTAATATAAAGCCAATGTTTTCTAAACGGATTTTAGATTTTTCCTTTATATCTAGCTCACTAAAGGGCTTACTATTTAATAGGACTCTTCCTGTTGTTGGTTTTTGTAATCCACCTAAAATTGTCAGAAATGTGGACTTACCAGATCCTGAGGGACCTACAATCCCAATAAGTTCTCCTTCATAAGCAGAAAAATTTGTTTCCTTAAG
>JAQWFM010000044.1 GCA_028704415.1 Oscillospiraceae bacterium
CTCTACCACGATCTGGGCCTCATGGGCGTGAGGCGCCAGATATTCCATCAGGGCAGTAGACGGCGACATAGGATAAGCGGAATAAAACTTCAGCCCGCCTGCCAGCGCGCCCAAGGCCATGGCCTGACTGCCGGTCAGAATCATATCCTGGGCAAACGTACCGCCAGGATTGTCAAAACGGCGTTCGACCAGTTCAAACCCTTCATGCAGGGCCTGAATATTGATCTCCAGATACTGCTTTTTGATGTGTTTAGCTAAAACCTCTTCCGCGCCCCGAGTTTCAAACCCAAATAGCTTCATCAGGATGCCTACAGCCATGATGCCGGAAACCCTGGGGTTGCCTAAACGTCTGGCCCGGTCTGCCATATCAATTTTGATGGCGCGGGGATCCTCAATTTTCAGCTTACTGTCACATAAAATGAAACCGCCGTCAACCAGCTTATCGCGGTGCAGGTCCACCGTTTCTTCCGTCAGAGCAATTATCCCGGTCAGCTCATCCGTATGGGACCGGATGGGCGCAGCGCCAAAGCGGAGCAATGAGAAATTATGCCCGCCGCGAACCCGGGACATAAAATCCTTAACCGTAAAGATGCAGCTGCCGGAGCGCTTGATAATCTGCTCCAGCACTGCCACCGTAGTTTCTACGCCCTGTCCGGCCGCACCGCCGAATAAAAGATTGTACATAAGTATTTCCTCCAGAAATCATCGGATGAAAAATCAATTAGTTGCTATATAGTAAGGATAAAGGATAGTCATTCCTGATGAGGCTGGGCTATGTTACGCCTTAACCCGGTATATGTTACACTTCAGACAGACATGACAGATGCAAATGAGGTGACTTAGATGGCGCAGAAACAGCTATTTCAGGCAAATTTAGTCTATACTACCGGACCGGAGACTTTGTTAACGTTACCGCAGGCTTATGTGGCCGTGACCGACGGGCGGATTGAGAGCGTCAGCTCTGCCCTTCCGCCTGGCTTTGAAAAGATGACCGTCCGGCAGTTTACAGGGGGGTTTCTCATTCCGCCCTTTACTGATTTGCATGTGCATGCTCCGCAGATTGCTAATATCGGCTTAGGTTATGACTGCGAATTGCTGCAGTGGCTGGAGCGCTATACCTTTCCTGAGGAGAGCCGTTATCAGGACCTGGCTTACGCAAAGTTGCAGTACCGCCGGTTTATTCACTTGTTGTGGCAATATGGCAGCCTTTACAGCGTAGTGTTTGCCACGATTCACCGCCCCGCCACAGAACTGCTGATGCAATTGGCTTCGCAGGCCGGTTTGGCGGCTTATATCGGTAAAGTTAATATGGACCGCAACTCGCCGGCGTATTTATGCGAAAGCCCGGCGGAATCCTTCCGTGAGACGGTTGCCTGGCTGCAGGACTGGCAGCGGGATCAAGCCCGGTATGGGGCGGTTAAGCCGATCCTGACGCCGCGCTTTGTGCCCAGCTGCACGCCAGAATTACAGCGCCAGCTGGGCCGGCTGGCTCGCCAGTATCAGCTGCCGGTTCAGTCCCATTTGTCTGAAAACCGGGAGGAGATTGCCTGGGTCCATGCATTGGATCCGGAAGCGGAAAACTACGCCTCAGTCTATGATCAGGCAGGTTTGCTGGGTCAGACTCCGACGATCATGGCCCACTGCATCTGGAACACGGAGCAGGAGCTCCAGCTGCTGCGCCGGCGCGGTGTTTATGTAGCCCATTGTCCGACTTCAAACAATAACCTGGCCAGCGGGATTGCCCCGGTTGCGCGGTACCTGCGGGAAGGCCTGAATATGGGCCTGGGCTCAGACCTGAGCGGCGGTCATACCCCCGGCATGGCGGAGGTCCAGCGCCAGGCGCTGCAGGCCTCCCGGCTGTACCACACGCTGCTGGATCCCCAGTCACCGTCCCTGAGCCTGACCAATGTGTTTTACCTGGCAACCCGCGGGGGCGGGTCCTTTTTCGGCCAGGTCGGCAGCTTTGAGCCCGGATTTAGCTTTGACGCGCTGTGGATTGATGATGCCGGTCTGGACGCCGGTCCTGAACGCAGTCTTGAAGAACGGCTGTCACGCTACATCTACTGCGGTGATGACCGGCAGATTAAAGAGCGCTGGCGGGCCGGGCAGCTGCTGCCGGAGCCTTTTAAGCCGTAAAGGCCCGCAGTTGCCGCAGCAAGGCTGACACCGGTAAACCAACAATGTTGTAATAGTCGCCCTGTATTTCCCGGACCAGCAGGGCCCCCTGGCCCTGGATGCCGTAAGCCCCGGCTTTGTCCAGGGATTCGCCGCAGGCCAGATACGTCTGTATGTCTGTCTCGGTCAGCTGATAAAAGCTGACCTGACTGATTTCATGAAAACAGCAGGTCTCTGAGCCGCGGTCCAGGCAAACAGCGGTGATGACCTGGTGAGTACGGCCGGACAGCTTTTGCAGCATGAGTCCGGCAGCAGATAAATCCCTGGGTTTGCCCAAAACCTCGCCCGCTGCCAGTACCACTGTGTCTGCAGCTATGATTAAGCGCGGGGGGTTAGCGGCAGTGTCTGGCGGGCAGGCGGCCGCCGGCCCAGGCTGCTGTCTGACTGCCTGAGCCTTGTGGAGAGCCAGCTCTTCTAGAGCGGCTTCAATCGGCAGGTCCGGCCGCAGGCTTTCCCGGAGGTGCGGGACGGCAACATCAAAATCAGGTACCAGCCGCTGCAGCAGCTCACAGCGGCGGGGTGACGCACTGGCCAGCGTCAGGCGGTAGGGGGCGGGATTAAACCATACGGCTGCAGCCGGGTTGATCAGAGCCATGATCTATCCTCCGTTTTACACTTAAGAGCCATGATCTATCCTCCGTTTTACACTTATCTGAATAAAGCCAGGAGCCAGGCCGCCAACTTGCGGTCCCTGAAAACCCAGACTAAAATAAATACGCTGACCCATACGGCCGGCAAGACCAGTTTAAGGAGGTCCAAGCATATGATCAAACATATTGTCAGCTGGCGCCATCAGGAAGGCTTTACCCCTCAAGAACAGACTGAGCATGCTGAGCGGATAAAACAAGAGCTTCTGGCGGTAGCGGATGCCGTTTCCGGTGTCATCTCTCTTGAGGTGCGCTCTGATTTGTTAAGCACCAGTAATCAGGATTTGATCCTGGACGCAACCTTTGTGTCTGAGGACAGCCTGCTCAAATATCAAAAGCACCCGCAACATGTTAAAGCGGGTGAATTCATCCGTTCGGTCATGACCAACCGTACCTGCTGCGATTACCAGACTGAAGATTAACCGTTCCTGCCGGCATGCTGTGCCGGCAGGATTCAGGCCGCAATGATCACAGATAAGTCACGACATCTTCTGCGGCCAGTCTGCTTCTGGGCTCAGGCTGTTCCGCAGCGTAACCCAGCGGCGCGATGGCGACAATGCGCTGCTCCGGCGGCAGGTTGAGCGCTTGCCGGACCTCCTCTGCGTAAAAGGAGCCCATCCAGCAAAAGCCCAGGCCTAACTCCTCGGCTTCCAGCATGACAAAACTGCAGGCAATGGCCAAATCAACGGTGTTAGTGGACTGACCACAGGCCATTTCCGGAGCGGGGAGACCAGCGGCTACCACTATAACCGGCGCCTGCGCCAGCATGTCCGGCTGGCTGGTGGTAGCCTGACGGAGCTTGGCTCTCAATTCAGGATTACGGACCAGATAGAGCTTCCAGTGCTGCCCGTTGCGGGCTGACGGAGCCAGCCGGAAGGCCTCGCCCAGCGCTTTAAGCTTCCAGTCCTCTACCTCACGGGGGAGATAGCGGCGGATACTGCGGCGGTTATGTACTAAATCCATGAAATCCATAGGTGCCTCCATCCATATTGGGGATAACTTAACTGAGGATAACTGAACTGTCTGCGGCCGGCCAGACTCAGTCCGGGTGGCCGTTGTTCCCGGCAGTCAGTCAGCCGCCCTGCTTCTATCCTAATGAAAGCGCCCTTATCTGACAAGATACCGGCAGGCTGGCAGCTTACTGGTATAATGGAAACAGCGAAAGTCACGAAAGGCGGCACATTCATGAATTGCAGACGCTTGGTATTGCAGCATACTTATAACACCAGAGATCTGGGCGGCTACCCCACACCGGACGGCATGACCCGCTGGCATGAGTTTTACCGTAGCGATGACCTGACCGAACTCAGCGAACGGGATATCCGCAGCCTGCAGCAAACAGGCGTAACTGATTTGATTGACCTGCGCAGCGATGAGGAGCGCTTTACCTACCCGTATCCGGAAATGCATGGCTTCAGTGTTCACTACGCGCCGCTGGCCGTGGGAGAGGTAAGCGACCTGACAACCCTGGGCATCAGTGATCTGAGTAATCTGCAAATCTCAGATTTCTACATGATGTGGATGGAAAAGTCCAAACCGCAGATTAATAAAATCTTCACCGCTTTTTCCCAGGCTGAGGGCGCGTCCTTGTTTCACTGCCGGGCGGGCAAAGACCGGACCGGTATTATAGCCATGCTGCTGTTGGGCCTGGCCGGTGTCAGTGAGGCTGATATCCTGACCGACTATCAGATGACCTATACCTATATCCGTTTGAATCAACAGCTGACGGCTTCAGTTGAAAAGGGCTTGGATGATCCCTGGATGCACTCTGACATAGAGCAGATGGACCGGGTGCTGCTGTTTTTAAAGGAACGCTACGGATCGGTCTGGGGTTACCTGAACAGCGGCTGCGGGCTGCCGGAACTCACCCTGGAAGCGGTACGCAACCGCCTGGTTGAAAAGACAGATAATCTGCCGGCTGAAACCTGACCAACCGGTAGACATTAAGTCCTGCAGAGGAGGACCACACATGCGCTTAATTCAGCCAGAACCCTGGCGGCTCAGTAACGGGCTCGAAATTTGCAGCCGTAAAGACGCCGGCCATAAAGCCGGACCTGCCTGCCGGATATCCGCGGAGGAGGATCTGACATATCTGAGCATTCCGGCGTCCGGCGGTTCCATTTGTCTGGATGAACTGAAGTCGGAGCACGGGCCTTATGTCAGTTTTGAGGCGCTGAATTGTGACCCTAACAGCATGATTTTACTGCTGAACGTCTATGTCAGCGGAGAAGTAAATCCGGCCTTTTTTATTCGCCTGGGCTTACTGCCCGCTTTAAAGGCCAGGCTTTGTCTGGATCTGAACTGGCTGGACGGCAGGGTCCTGTTTGCGGAGCCAACGCCTGGCAGCCTGAAGATTGTGTGTCACGGCCGGCCGGTGGAGCGGTCAGAGATTACCCGGGTTGAGCTGGCTTTCCCGGCCCGGGCTGCCAGCGCGGTCCTGGGCCTGGGCTCTATTTTATGCAGTGAGGCCGCGCCGGCTGACTATCCGCTGCCCCGGCAGGTGCTGGTAGACCGGTTTGGGCAAAATGCCTGCCGGGACTGGCCGCAAAAAGTAAGGTCGGAACGCCAGCTGCAGCAACGCCTCAATGAGCTGCTTGAGCAGACCGCCAACCCAACCGATATGACGGCCGGCGCTGAGCCCTTGCCCCGGCTGGATCGCTGGGGCGGCAGCCTGGCGCTGCCCCTGACGGCTCCAGGGCAATATTTCCGGACGGTTAAAAAAGCCGGCCGCTGGTGGCTGGCTGATCCAGATGGCTACGCTTTTTTCAGCGTGGGCCCTGACTGCGCTGGTTTAGCCACCGACTGCCGGGTTGATGGCCTGGCGCCGCTGCTGGAATGGCTGCCGGACCCGGCTGACCCTCAGTATAAAACGATGTTCAAATCCGGCAGTCCGCTGGGCTCAGCGGAACGCTGTCAGCGCCAGCCCCTGATGTTTTCTTACCTGCAGGCCAATCTGCAGCGGGCCTGGGGCAGCACCTGGTACAGCCGCTGGCAGCAGCTGCTTTGCGGCTCCCTGAAACAGAATGGGCTGAATACGCTGGGAAACTGGAGTGATCCGGCGTTATGTGCGTTAGGTGAGCTGCCATATGTCACCACGCTGCCCACCTTTCCAACTACCAGCCACTGTATTTTCAGGGATTTTCCGGATGTTTTCAGCCCTGAATTTGAACAGGCCGCAGCCCAGGCGGCGGCCAGCCTGCGGCCATACCGCGGGGACCCGGCCTTAATCGGATACTTTTTACGCAATGAGCCGGCCTGGGCCTTTGTTGACCATCTGTCCATCGCCGAAGTCTTGCTGCAGGATGAGGAGCCAAGTTTTAGCAAAGCTGCTCTTATAGACTATCTGCGGGAGCGTTACCTTACGCCCGCAGACCTGGCGGCAGCCTGGCAGTTGCCGCTGGCTGATTTCAGCGACCTGCTGCGCCCGCGGGATCATGCCGGTCGCTGCAGCGACCAGGCGGCCCGGGATTTAAGCGCCTTTTCCAGGATTATGATTGAGCGTTATGTCCGGATCCCCAGCCAGGCCTGCCGGCGGGAGGACCCGGATCATCTGAATCTGGGCCTGCGCTGGGCCTGGATATCTGACCCTGACCTGGTTTGCGGCTGGGAACATTTTGATGTGTTTTCAGTTAATTGTTACGCGGAAACGCCCGTGGCTATCCTTAAGCAAATCCGGCAGCTAAATGTAGACTTGCCGGTCATGATTGGCGAATTCCATTTTGGCGCCCTGGATGCTGGTCCCACTGCTACCGGCCTGGAGGCAGTCAGGACCCAGCAGGACCGGGCCCTGGCTTACCAGATCTACTGCGAAGCCGCCGCGGCCCAGCCCAATTGTATTGGCTGTCATTATTTTCAGTGCTACGATCAGTTTACCCTGGGCCGCTTTGACGGGGAAAACTATAATATCGGCTTATATGATATCTGTTCCCAGCCGTATGCAGCTATGGCCCGGGCCACCCGGAAGGTTGCGGCCAGGATGTACCCGCTTATGGCAGGCCAGCTCAGCCCCTTTACCGCAGCGGTGGATCGCGTACCCATGATCGCGTATTGATAGGAGCAGCCGTCAAAGTTATGCGCAGATCCCAGAACCCCGCCAGACCTACGCCAGCGGAACTGGCTGGCCAGATCCAAACCGCTTTTGTGAGCTCCGGCTGCCGGCATCTGTTAATTACCGGCTTACCTGGCCGGGGTAAATCAACGGTCTTGCAGGCTTTGCTGCCCTGGTACCTGCCGCGCCTGGCCGGTGGCCTGCTGAGCGCGCTGCAAACCCCGGCGGCTGACCCGGCCGGGCTGACCGCGGCCGGGTCAGCCGCGGCTCCCCCTTACCGCCGGGTTGTGCTCTGGCCCTGGCAGCCGGCGTCCAATGGTGCGCGTGATGACGCCGTGGCAGTTTGGCCGCCGGAACGGGTGCAAAAGATTTGGCAGGCCCCGCCGGAAGCCTGGCTGGCGGGGGAAAGCCTGGGTAAGGGGCAGCCGCTTACCGTAAAGCCCGTCGCCTTCCGGGAGGCCGCCGGATACTTGCGCGCGCTTGGCGGGCAGCCGGGGGACTTTGTGCTGCTAGACGAGCTGGGCTGGCTGGAAAATAGTCAGCCGGCTTATTTAGAACAGGTGCAGACCCTGGCCGGGCAAAAAAGACTGCTGGCAGTTATACGCAAGCAGGGAAGCGCGGCCGGCGACAGACTCAGAGCCCGGCAGGACAGCTTTACGGCAGATTTGGATTGCGGGCCAGCCTGAGACCCTGTCAGCCTGGCCCGGCTGGCGCAGCTGATTCAGAGGCTGCTGGCGCAGCTGCCATTTGCTGCCGCCGTTCGCCGCACCGCCCCTTTTTGACCTGCATAATTTTCATCCAGCCAAAATAAATATTTGTATACCGGCCTGCTCCGACTTACAAAAATATAAATATCGCTTATAATAAAACCACTGACCGTGGAAATGACGAAGAACAGGAGCAGGGGACATGGGGTTTAGTTGGAGCCAGGCTAGTCTTGAATGGTACCGCAGGGCCAGTCAGCAGACCGGTTTTCATGCCCGCCTGGCCCGCCTGATTTTGCCCTGGATTAATCCAGAGGAGCAGGTCCTGGATCTGGGCTGCGGTTTAGCTTTACTGGAGCTGGAACTGCTGCGGCAATGGCCTGCCCTTCGCCCTGGCTGCAAGCCGCCGCAAATCATTGCGGTTGACCGGGATCGGGCGGCTTTAGCCCGCTTACGGGCGTTGGCTGATGCCTATGGCGTAGCCGGGCAGCTTACCATCTGCTGCCAGCCGGCCGAAACCTGGTCCCAGGCAGCCGATACAGTGATTTTGAGCTTCTTTGGCGGCGGTCCGGCCGGGCAGCGTGATTGCCTGCCCTATATTGAGCTGGCCCGGCGGCAGTATTTGCGGCTTTTTAACCAGAGCCGGGGCAGTCATTTTGCCCCCCGGCCCACCCAGCTAAGCCATCAGCACCGGCAGGGGGATCAGTGGCAGGCTGCAATAGCCGAACGGGGCTTAAGCGGCCGTCTGCACCGGCTGCAACTGGAATTTGGCCAGCCCCTGGCAGATCTGCCGGAGGCTTGTCGCTTTATAGCCTGGCAGCAGCCGGGACTGTCCGGACCGGCCTGTGAAAGCTTTGCCCGACAAAATCTAAAGCCCAACCCCTATGACCGGCAGCGCTATCCCTTATATCTGCCTCACCAAAAGCAAGTGGCACTTTTGGAGGTGCGGCTGTGATTAACCATCAGGAGAGCCGGCGTTACCGCTTGAGGATGTTGCTGTTTATCCTGTTCCTGGCCGCTTTGATGCTGCTGTCGGTCACGCTGGGGCGCTATCCCATTTCCCTGAAAAACCTGGCGGCGTTATTGCTGCCAGGCAAGACCTGGCGGGAAGTAACCTGGACCGCTCAGCAGGAGACCATATTATTTAACGTGCGCTTGCCCCGTATTCTTATGGCTTGCCTGGTCGGGGCCTGCCTGTCTGTCGCCGGCGCGGCTTTTCAGGGCGTCTTTCAAAATCCCCTGGCTTCACCGGATATCCTGGGCGCGTCTTCCGGCGCCGCTTTAGGTGCGGCCCTGGCTATTTTGCTGCGACTGAGTGGCGAATGGGTCACGGTTTTTGCTTTTGCGGCCAGCCTGCTCACCATCTTTTTGGTACTGGTCATAAGCCGCCAGGCCAGGGGCAACCAGTTAACCGGCCTGATTCTCACCGGCATCATGCTATCCTCTTTGTGCAGCGCGGGCACGTCTTACATTAAGCTGGTGGCGGATCCCAACGATATTTTGCCAGAAATAACCTACTGGCTGATGGGCTCGCTGGCCAAAGTCCGGCCGGCTGATCTTCGCTTTGCGCTGCTCCCCATGCTGCTGGGCCTGCTGCCGCTGGCACTCCTGCGCTGGCGGCTCAATCTGTTAACCCTGAGTGATGACGAAGCCAAAACCATGGGCGTCAATGTCCGGGCGATCCGGGCGGTGGTGATTGTCAGCGCGACCCTGATCACTGCGGCCAGTGTGTCGGTGAGCGGACTGATCGGCTGGGTCGGACTGGTGATACCGCATCTGACCAGGCGGCTGGTCGGCCACAACTACATGAAACTTTTGCCGGCGTCCTGCGTGATCGGGGCTGCCTTTTTGCTGCTGGTTGATAATGTATCCCGCAACGCGACGGCGGTGGAAATTCCCTTAGGCATCCTGACGTCATTGATCGGCGCGCCCTTCTTTCTCTGGCTGATCACCCGGAAAGGCAGCAGCATATGAGCTTACTGGAAGTCAGACAGCTTAGTTTCAGCTATCACCAGACTGCCGGCGCAAGCCGTGAGCCGGTCCTGAACCAGCTCAGCTTCAGCCTGGACGCGGGCGAACTTCTGGCGGTGGTTGGACCAAACGGGGTAGGGAAAAGCACACTTTTCCGCTGTGTCCTGGGACTCTTGGACGGCTGGCAGGGTGACATCCTGATTGACGGCTGCCCGCTGGCCGGACAAAGCCGCCGGGAGCTGGCCGCCAGCGTAGCGTATGTGCCTCAGACCCATCCGGCTACCTTTGGTTATACCGTGCTGGAGATGGTCCTCATGGGCACCAGCGCTCAGTTTGACGCCTGGCGGTCTCCCGGCCGGCTGCAGCACCAGCGGGCCGGGCAGGCCCTGGCCCGTCTTGGGATCAGCAGCCTGGCCCGCCGGAACTTTATGGCCCTCAGCGGCGGCGAGCAGCAACTGGTATTGATTGCCCGGGCCATGGCGCAGGAAGCTAAGCTGATTGTGATGGATGAACCGACGGCTAATCTGGACTACGGTAATCAGCTCAGGGTGCTGACCGCGGTCCGGCAATTGACCCGGTCAGGTCTGGCGGTGCTGCTTTCGACCCATAATCCTAACCATGCGTTGTGGTTTGCCGACCGGGTACTCGCCCTGAAAAACGGCCGCCTGGACGCGCTGGACCGCCCGGCTGCCGTGCTGACGCCCCAACGGGTTGAAGCGCTATTTGGCGTAGCCGTACAGCTGCAGACCGCCGGCCCTGGCCCTGATGGTACAGTGTCCGGCCTGCCCAGTCTGATCCCGCGGCTGCCCGCGCCCGCCGCGGAACCTGATGCAGACGGGCTGTCCCAACCCCCGGATAAACCTGTTTAACACCGTAAATTGATCCTGGCTTTAGCCCGAAACATGATGAGGAGAAGATGATTATGCTTAAGAGACCAACCCTGTGGACCCGACTGCTGGCGCTCGCCCTCTCAGGCCTTTTAGCCCTGACCGCCTGCGGCAGTGCCGACAGCCCCGGCAGCTCAGCGGCCCAGACCACCCGTGCCGCCACCGAGACACAAACAACGGCAGCGGCAGAGCTGACCGACCTGGCTGCGACCACCAGTGAGACTGAAGTCCCCGGTCAGACGGCTGAAGCCAGTCAGGGCCAGTCAGGCAGCGCGGCTGAGGACTCCAGTGCCGGCCAGACCACTGCCTTCACGGATGATACCGGACGGGACCTCACCTTACCGGCAGATTTAACCCGCATTGCGCCCAGCGGCGCGATGGCCCAGATGTTTATTTTAGCTCTGGCTCCCGACCTGCTGGTCAGTATTGCCGCCGAATATAGCGATCAGGCGCAGGCCTATATTGATCCGGCGGTTCTGAGCCTGCCGGTTATCGGCGCTTTTTACGGTGATGAAAACCTCAATCTGGAAGAAATTGCGTCTTTAGGCGCCCAGGTTGTCATCGATATGGGGGAGACCAAAGAGAGCATTACGGAGGACATGAACAGCATCACGGACGCCACGGCTATCCCCGCTGTTCATATTGACGCTACCCTGGAGAGTACCGGCGAAGCCTTCCGCAAGCTGGGTAAGCTGCTGGGCCGGGAGGAACAGGCAGAAAAACTGGCCGCCTATTTTGATGATACTTACAGCCTCATCCAGGACGTCATGCAGGCAGTCGGCGAAGATAATAAGGTTTCCACCCTGTATCTGCTGGGCGATCAGGGCCAGCATGTCATTGCGACCGGCTCTTTCCATGCTGAAGTGTTAAATCTCATGACCAATAATCTGGCGGTGGTGGATGATCCCTCTTCCAAAGGCAGCGGTAATGAGACGGATCTGGAGCAGATTATGCTCTGGAATCCGGATGTCATCCTCTTTGCGCCGGACAGTATTTATGCGACTGTAGCCGAGGATCCGGCCTGGCAAAATCTGACCGCGATTACCACCGGTCGCTACTATGAAGTCCCCTTTGGTCCTTATAACTGGATGGGCAGTCCGCCGTCCATCAACCGTTATCTGGGCATGCTTTGGCTGGGTAAGCTGCTGTATCCGGAGCAGGCCACCTATGATTTATATGAGCAGGTACAAACATATTACCAGCTCATGTACCAGTATGACCTGACGCAGGAGGTCTTTGCGCAGCTGACAGCTAAGGCTCTGCCTCAAGTAGCTGAATAAAGGCGGCGGCGGCCGGATCTGCCGGCCGGGTACTTAAATAAATGAGCCTGAGGCTGCGGCGAAGATCTAAATCCCGGACGGTCAGTTCCGCCAGACTGCCTTGCCGCAGCAGGTCCAGTGCCAGAATCCGGGGCAGAATGGCTACCCCCAGGCCCTGACAGGCGGCACTGAGCAAAGCGGTTGAACTGTGGCTTTCCCAGGCCGGCTCCGGACAGCTCAGCTCTACCGCCGCCAGGGCCTGTTCAAAGCGTTCCCGGGTGCCGCTGCCGGTCTCTCTCAGTAACAGCGGCAGCTGCAGCAGACCCCGGGCGTCAAGCTCCCCGGAGCCGGCCTGCGGGTAAAGTTGAGGCAAGGCCAGGGCGCAGAGGCGGTCCTGCTTAAAAACCCGGCTGCTTAGCCGCTCTGAATGAACCAGTCCTTCAATCAGGGCAAAATCCAGCTCATGCCGCAAAACGGCTTGTTCTATCAAGTCAGAGCTGGCTACCCTGACTCTGACCCGGACCTGCGGTTGCCTCTGAGCGTAGGCAGAGACCAGGGCCGGCAGCAGTTTGCTGCCAATGGACAGTGTCGCGCCGATACAAAGCTGCTGCCTGACTGACCAGCCTTGGGCCTGCTGTTCCAGCTCATCCAGCTGGGCCAGGATGGGACGGACCCGGTCCAGTAATTGTTGACCATTAGCGGTCAGCACCAGACGGCGGGAGACCCGCTCAAACAGGCGGGTATCATAGTGGGTTTCCAACTCATGAATGGCGCTGCTGACGGCAGGCTGGGACACGTGCAGGCGTCGGCTGGCTCCGGTCATGCTGCCAGCCTGGCAGACTGCTGCAAAAATTCTGAGTAGCCTTAAGGTCATGGTTTGCTCCTTAGTGACGGCCGGGCGCCGCGGAGAGGTTGCCGCAAGTGGCTTGAGGGGCGGCAGGCTTTACATCTGGGATCGTCAGGAGCATTATAGCTCATGTTAATTTTTTGCCATACAAGGAGTAAACATGTCTGAGACCGTACATCATTATAAAACCCAGGGCGTTTGTTCCCGGGAGATCCGTTTTGAGGTGACCGATGGCCAGGTTCACCATGTCGTGTTTGAGGGCGGCTGCCGGGGCAATACCAGGGGGGTGGCGGCCCTGGCCGAGGGGATGCCGGTAGCAGAGGTGATAAAACGGCTGCAGGGCATACCCTGTCAGGGGCAGCATTCCTGTCCGGATGAGCTGGCTCAGGCGCTGCTGCAGTACCAGCAGGGGCTGCTTTAGCCGCCGGCGCCCAGGCCTAAACGCCAGAGCCATAACAGCCTGTAACAAAACTGCCGGTCCGGCGGTTTTGTTACAGGCTGTTATGGCCTAGCGGTCTCAGGACCCGGAACCGGCGGTTAACCTTTAGTCGCCCCCAGGGTCAGGCCTTCAATCAGGAAGCTTTGCGCCAGCACATATAGCAGGATCAGCGGTAAGACAGATATGACGATGGCGGCCATGCGGGCGTTAGGCGCAATATAGTCGATACCTGAAGTAGACTCTGAAGAGAGGGTCAGTTGCTTTAGCACCAGCGGCAGGGTGTAATACCTGGCGTCAGAGATGATCGTAGCCGGCAGCATCAGCGCATTCCATTTGCTGATGAATTCCAGAAACGAAATAGCGGCTATACCAGGCAGCGACAGCGGCAGATAGATCAGCCGGAAGATCTGAAACTCAGTGGCGGAGTCTATGCGGGCTGCCTCCGCCAGGGCATCGGGGACGCCTTCAAAATAATTTTTAAGCAGCATAATGGCAAAGCCGGACACCAGACCGTTGAGAATCAGGCCGGGATAACTATTCAGTAAGTTGAGCTGCTTATTCAGCACATAGACTGAAATCAATGTCAGGTCACCCGGGATAGTCAGCGTGACCAGAATAATCCCCGCCAGGAAACGGCGGAAGGGTAACTGTTCAATGACCAGGACATAGGCTGCCATCAGCGCCAGAAACAATTCCAGCAGGACGCTGATGACTGAAACTGACACGGAATTCAGAAAGGCGGTACCCAGATCCGCCCGCTGCCAGACCGTGCTGAAGCCGTTTAGCGAAAAGTGATCCGGCCACAGCTTAACGCCCGCCGCCATCGATCCCTGCCTGGTCGAAAAAGCCACGGCAAACACATACAGGAAAGGGATAAACATACTTAATAAGATCAAGCTTAAAAACAGATAATTCAGAATTTGCCAGGGCAGACTGAGCTGATTCAGGCGCCGGCCGGATGAGGATTGTTTCATGTCAGATCTCCTTAAAGCCAGCGCTGCTTAATCCGGCGGATCAGTAAACTTGTCAGCAACGTCAGTCCCAGGGTAATAAGCAATACAATTGTGGCGGCGGCCGTCGCCAGACCGATTTTAAACTGACTGATGCCAACCGTGAAAATATAGAGCAGGACAGTTCTGACCCCGGGCAGGATCGCGGCGTTTTGCATCACATAAGCCTGATCAAAGTTACGCAGGATGCCTGTAACCCCCAGCAATACCAGCATCAGCAGCGTTGGCCGGAGCGCCGGCAAGGTTATGTGCTGAATCTGCCGGAAGCGGCTGGCGCCATCCATGAGGCCGGCTTCATACAAGCCAGGATCGATTCCGCTCACCACCGCCATCAGAATCACCACGTTATAACCGGCGTTTTTCCAGGCGGCGGAGATGATAAAGAGCGGCTGTGCAGCTTTCAGGTTGCTGAGGATGACCAGGGGCTGCGCGCCGGCCAGCTTCAGCAGGTCATTCAGCAGACCATTGGCAGATAGCATATAAATCCACAGGCTGCCGATAACTGTCCAGGAAAACAAAAAGGGCAGAAAGGTCAGGGTTTGAATGCTCTGCTTAAACCATTTTTGCCGGATTTCGGTCAGGCCTAGCACCAGCAGGACGGCCAGCAGCAGCGTCAGACCCAGGCCGCCCAAGCCTATGATCAGCGAATTTCGCAAAGCCTGGATAAAATTGCTGTCCCGGAGTACTGCCTGGTAGTTGCTAAGCCCGGTAAATTCCGCCTGCCCAATCAGCCGGCTTTCCTGTAAACTTTGTATGAAGCCCAGAATTAAGGGGTAAAAGGAGAAAATGACAAAGTAGAGGAGCACCGGCAGGATCATGATATATAAAAAGGCGTATTTTTTAGCTCTTCGTATGGTGTTCATCAGCATACCCGCGCTTCCCTCAGGCTGCCGTGATGACACCGGCGTCCTTAAGCGCCTGCCGCATTTGCTGCAAACCGTCATCAAGGCTGAGTTCGCCCTGGATCATACTGATCGCGTAACGGCCGACAATTTCCTTATAGGTGTTGGTTTTATCCGTGCTGACTTCCGGGCTGGCATACTGCAGGTAGCTCATGGCCTGTGCAAAGCCCGGATTAGCGGCTACGGGGGTCAGGTAGCTGTCGCTTAAGGAAACCGGCGCGCCATGATCCTTGCCGTGGCTTTGCCCGGTTTCCGTTAAGGTGATACTGCCGTCTTCCACCGTCCAGTCGTATCCTTCTATCCCAATCCCCAGCAAATTACCGCCAGTCTGGGTACCAAAGTATTCCAGGACTCTGAAAGCACCGTCAGGATTACTGGCGTTTACCGGTATAGCCCATAATGAAGCATCCCCGCGAGCCAGCATATAATCGCCGGTCGCACTCTTAGTGCCCGGAAGGGCAACCGCTTCAAACTGGTCGGGGTATTGGCTGTCGGCATTGACGTTATATAAGCCAGTCCAGGCGGCCCAGTCCACGACGACGGCTACTTTGCCTTCCTGAAATTTACTCCGCATGTCGCCAGAGCTTTGCGTAAACGAATCGGGATCCAGCAAGCCTTCATCATAGAGCTTTTTCAACCAGGTCCATACCGGTTTGCTGGCTTCAGATGCTATGGGGACATCGTAGTTTCCGTCTGCATCCTGGGTGATCCCGGTCTTGAGGCCGACGGCAGAAAACCAGGGCTGTAAATCCCAGACCGAACTCAGCACCAGGCTTAAGCCATAAAAGTCGCTGGCGGCCGTCTCAGCTTTCATGGCCAGCATGACGTTATAGTAGCCGTCCAGGGTTGGTTCAATCGTGTCAGGATCAATCCCGGCGCTGCGGGCTATGGCCGCATTTAAGTTAACCAGCCGGTGAACTTCCTTTTTATTGAAACTGGCGTACAGCTTGCCGTCAACTTTAATCTGCTCCCATTCCGAAGCCGCAACGACCGCCGTATCTCCCAAAACTTTTGACGAGGCAATCCGGTCAGTCAGCTCAGTCAGCACGCCTTGATTAACCAGATTTTGCTGGTCGGGCGCATTGAGATAGATCAGATCATAGACGTCGCCTGCCGCCAGCTTTTGCTGTAACGCGGTGCTGTAGTCAGCCGGTTTTTCCATTTCGATCTCCAAACCGGTATCCTCGCCCAGCTGTTGCGCAAAAAGCGCCATTTCTTCATCATCTTTGCCCCCGGTCACACTGGTGAGAATTTTAACCGAACCGGTTGCCGGGGTTAATAAAGCGTCCAGGTCTTCGTCCTCCCCCGTCAGACTGGCTGTATCCGCGGCGGCGGTGCTGTCCGCGGCAGTGGTGCTGTCCGCGGCAGTGGTACTATCCGCGGTAGTCGTTGCGGCAGGGGTGGTTTCCGTCTGGCTGGCGGTGGTTTGGGTGGTGAGCGTACTGTCGCTGGCAGCTGCGGTTGTTTCAGAGGTGACTTGTGTTGCGGCCTCTGAGCTTTGGCAAGCTGAGAGTAGTAAAGTTGTGGCGAGCACGCCGCTCATCACTGCCTGTAGCTTCTTTTTCATGTAATGTCCTCCTTATTAGTGGCTAAGGTTGATCCTAGCTGAGCGACGGAAGGAGGGCAAGCGAAAACATAGCAAATTAGACAAACGCTAACATAAAGATTGTTAAAAATAACAAGAACTTAACAAGCCACGCAAAAATGACTTAAAAAGACCAGGTAAGTCTGATTAGAACAGCTTACCTAATCCGTTCAATTTAGCGCTGATGTCATCAGCCCCAAGTTTTGCCTTAATGCCTGAAACTAAAGTCTGAATTTGTTCCTGGGGGAAATCGGCGCCCACTAACTCACTGGCGGTCCGGACCGGATCTGTCGTAAATTTTTGCCGCAGCTGGGGATCAGACTTTAGTTTCTCCACAATATCCTGAATCTTTTTTTGTAAATTCATTGCCGTACTCCTTTTAAATAAAATGTTATCCGCAAAGCGGCTCAGAAACGACCACCGGTCCTGCGCTGCCTGCAGACATATTGTAATAAATTGACTTACCTTCTGAGCGCCGCAAAGATACAACTATGATAAATTGCGGAAAATCAGGCGGGAAAACTCCCGCTATAAGTGGCATTCAGGATCAGATTCAGGCGAGGAATGGCTATGATACAGCCAGGCAAGCTCCCTGGTTGTTTTACTCTCAGAGAAAGGCTAATCTGGCTGCTGCTTTGTCGATTTGGGAAAAAGCCAAGTGATTATTGCCTGGTCATAGACGGCAGCAGATTGTGGGGAGCGGTCCCTGCTAGAAGTCGGTGCCCATCGCTGTAGCCGTCGCCCCGCCTTGCCAGGGTATCAATCAGATATCCCCGCAGCCGTGTCAGCTCTCCGGCATAACCGGCGTCCTCCGCGAGGTCAGCCAGTTCCCGGGGATCCCGCGCCAGGTCAAAAAGCTGTTCCCGGCCGGCCTGACTGAACCAGATGTACTTAAGGCTTCCTTCAAGGATCCATTGATTGGAGAGAACACCCAGCGTGTGTTCCCCGTGCAGGTACGGCCGCAGGCTGTTGATTTCGCCACGGCTGGCCGGCAGCAGGCTGACACCGTCCAGTCCTGCCGGGACAAGAATTCCCGCAGCGTTAAGCAGGGTTGGCATGACATCCCTGAGTTCAGCTACGGTCTGGTTTTGACTGCCCTGGGGCAAATTCAATAAATTGCCGGGGTCGCTCAGGATCAGTGGCACATGGGCTGAACCCTCATAAGGAAGCGACTTGCGAAGTAAATTGAAATCCCCCAGCATATCACCGTGATCGGAAACAAAAAGAATCACGGTATGGTTCAATTCTCCCGCATCCTGAAGCGACATGTAAAAGCGCCCGATCTGGTTATCAATATGGGAAATAGACCCGTAATAGGCCGCCAGGGCCCGATGCAGGGCCAGGGGAGGAACTTTGCCCTTCGAGGTATTGACGTATTGAGCCAGCCGCGGCTGATCAGGCTGTTCCCAATCTGCGTGCAGCGGTCCGTCAAATTCCTGACGGTCGTAAAGATCAAAATAATATCGGGGCGGGTCTAAGGGAGCATGCGGGCGCACATAACTCAGCGTCAAAAAAAACGGCGCTGTGGGATCCCGCCGCTTAAGAAAAGCAGCAGCCTGCCGGGTTACCCAGTTGGTAGGGTGATATGCTTCATCATAGGGGAAGGGACGGGCCATCCAGGAATTGCACTCCAGACCTGAATCATTCAAATCCGCGTCCGGGAGTTCCCGGTGCAGCCAGGTCAGATAATCGTCGTTGCGTTCACTGTGCTCAGATATCGGAATGCCCGGATTGCGTTCAGTATGCAGGTAGCCGTCGTGAAGTTCTACCTCGTCATAGCCCAAACGATTCCTGGCCGGCCAAACATGCATTTTTCCCACGCAGTGGGTCTGGTATCCGTGAGCGCGCAACACACCGGGCAGCGTTTGGCTGTAATTCCAGGTAACCCGGTCCTGATAACCCAGGCGACCGTGGCGATCCTGGGATAGCCCGGTCATCAGGGCAGCCCGGGCGGGTATACAACTGGGCACCGCTGAGTAAGCCCGGGTAAACGATACACCATCCCGGGCCAGATGATCAAGCCAAGGCGTTTCCACGACCGGATGCTGCAAATGTGAAAGGCAGTCACCTCTCATCTGATCTGCCATAATCAACACAATATTGGGTTTATCCATGCCGATCAACTCACCTTCCTTTTTGATGTTTAAATCATGCACCCGATAACTTGATATTTTAGTAAGAGCCCGGACATTAAGCCAAAAGGTCAAGCAATTTATAGTATCATGTTAGTCTGAAAGCAAAGAAAAAGCCCCGGAACCGCTAGGCTCCGGGACTCAGTGGTGGAGACGATCGGGATCGAACCGACTACCTCTTGAATGCCATTCAAGCGCTCTCCCAGGTGAGCTACGCCCCCGTGACTTGACTTGATAGATTTTAAAACAGAGTCAAGGCGCTGTCAACCATCATTTTCCTGACGTGGCGTAACCCGGAGATATTGAAATTCAGTTTCCAACATAAATGAAAACAAATCGGAACCTTCAGCTAACCTGCTGACCTAAAATATCCGTTATGCTAGGCATATAGCACAGATATATCTGTGAGGAGGTAGACAGTTATGAAGATGACAAGGGAAGAGCGGTCCTGGATCCTGTATGATTGCGGCAATTCCGCCTACTCAATTGCTGTATCCACCGCCCTGCTGCCGGTGGTATTTGGGATGTTTCCGCAGACCAGCAGTATGAATTTAGGCTATTTCAGTTCTCTGGCCAGTATTTTGGTCGCCGTACTGAGCCCGGTATTGGGAACCATCGCAGATTACAAAGATAAAAAGAAACGCTTTTTTATCTTTTTTGCCGTATTAGGCTTACTTGGAACGGCAGCGCTGGCTTTTGTATCCCCTTCCAGCGGTCAGTGGCAGCTGCTGATGCTGTTTTATGTCTTGTCCGCGGTAGGCTTCGCGGGCGCCAATGTATTTTATGATGCCTTTCTGGTTGATGTAACTACCAATGAACGCATGGATAAGGTGTCAACTAGCGGTTTTGCTTATGGCTATATATTTAGTGTGATTCCCTTTGCGCTTAGCCTGATTTTCATTTATCTGCTGGGTATGGATCAAGCGCTGGGCTATCAGGCCGGATTTTTGATCACCGCTTTATGGTGGGGCCTGTTTACAATCCCCCTGCTGCGTCAGGTGAAACAAAAATACTATGTGCCGGCTGAACCGCGGCCGGTGCGCAGCAGCTTCCTTCGTTTGGCTCATACCTTTAAAGAGATCCGACAGGTCAAAACCGCTTTCATTTTTTTAATTGCCTACTTTTTATATATCGATGGGGTGGATACCATTATCAAAATGGTGGTGCCTTATGCCACCTCAGTCTTAGGCAGTGATGGCCTGGACACCTTTACCTTGCTGGGCATTTTAATGCTGATTCAAGTGATTGCGTTTCCCTGTGCCATTGCTTATGGCAGGCTGGCCCGCCGTTTTGGCACCCGGAAGATGATCACCGTCGGTATTATCACTTATATGCTGGTCTGCTTAGCGGCTTTTAACATTTCCAGGACCTGGCATATCTTTATCCTGGGCGCGTTGGTGGCGTCTGCCCAGGGCGGTCTCCAGGCGCTGAGCCGCTCGTATTTTGCGCGCTTAATCCCCAAGCAAAATGCCAATGAGTTTTTTGGCTTTTACAATATTTTTGGCAAATTTGCGGCTATTATAGGACCGGCGCTGATGGCTCTGGTAACGACCCTGACTGGCAGCGCCAAGCTCAGCATTTTTGCGATCCTGCCGCTATTTGCCGCCGGCCTGATCGTCTTTGTGTCTCTGCCTGAGACGGCGGATAAGACCGGCGATGAAGCTCAGACTAGATAGGGCTGTCTGATTCAGGTAAATGCTCAGCCAGTTCAAAATAGCTGCGCCGGGTCTGCAACAGCCCGGCTTGCTGCATACGGGCCAGCTCGTGCGACAGGGCACTGCGTTCCACACATAAAAAATCCGCCAGCTCCTGGCGATTAAACGGAATCTCAAACCGGCGGGAGCCGCAGGCTCGGGCCTGATCCGACAGATAGGCAATAAGTTTCTGCCTTGTGCTGCGCTGAGACAAGTAAGACAGGTTGCGGTTCAAAAAGAGGTTTTTGGCCGCCAGGATGGTGGTCATATTGGCTCTGACTCGGGCGCTGTCCGCCCCGCCACTGTCCATTAGATCCCGGTCAGTAAAAAAATCTTGCTGCAAAAACAAGATACCGGTATCAGCGGTCGCGGCCATGGCGCTGACAGTCAGGCGCTGTCCGGCGGCCAGACTATAGGACTCCGCAAACAGATCCCCGGGCTCCAGATTATTGATAATGTTGCGGTAGCCCATAAAGTCATCTCGCAGTACCTGAACCGTACCGGATAAAATCAGACCAAAGGCCTGACAAGGATCCCCCTCATTTAAAATCCAATCCCCCTGACGGTAGCTGTGCCGGCTGGCTTTCATTTGCGTCAGCAGAGGCGGCAGCAGCTGGGGCTGTATATGAGAAAATAAAGGACTGGCTAATACAATTTCGGTTTCCTGAGCGGATAATAAGCTGGTCATATGATGGCGCCTCCTGCATAGATTAGTCGTGTACCTGTTTCCATAGTATCGTATTCCTGCGGCGGAAGCTGACTGAGCGCTAAGTATTTAGGATAATTTCAGTAGTTTAATGGTTTCGCCACATTTTTAGGCCTGTACCTGTGCTAAACTCTTTCTTGGCAAAAATCTCTTGTATGGGGGAAAGATATGAAAAACATCATGATATCCGGCTTTGCGGATGAAATCTGTCCGGATTTTAACCAGCAGCTTAAGACGGTCAGCCAGCTTGGTATGAAGTATATATCACTGCGCAGCGCTAACGGGATTAATGTGGCGGATATGACAGCAGAGCGGCTGCAGGATGACCTGCTGCCCTTATTGCAGTCCTACAATATTGCGGTATCCTCATTAGGCAGCCCCATAGGGAAAATTGACATCGGTGATGACGCTGCCTTTAACAAGCAGCTCAGGCAACTGGAGGAGCTCTGCCGGATAGCGGCACTGCTCAATAGCGCTTACATCAGGGTTTTCAGCTTTTATACCCCTGAAAATGAAGACCCGGATCTATATACGGATGCCGTCCTGAACAAGATGCGCGCGTTTATTGAAGTGGCCCAGCAGCACCGGATTACCCTGATTCATGAAAATGAAAAAGATATCTTTGGCGACACAGGCCGCCGCTGCCAGCTGCTGCTGCAGCAGCTTAAAAATCCGTGGTTTAAGGCTGCCTTTGATTTTGCCAATTTTGTGCAGTGTGGCGAAGAGCCGGACGAATGCTGGGAGCTGCTGCATGAGGACGTGGTTTATATTCATATTAAAGACGCTCTGCACAGTACAGGTGAAAATGTTCTCTGCGGCCACGGCGACGGACAAATTGAGCCCTTGCTGCGCCGGGCGATTAAGCAGGAAGGTTATCAGGGCTTCCTGACCCTGGAACCGCATTTAGTCCGGTTTGACAGTCTGCAGCAACTGGAAAAAAAGGATGCTAAAGATATCATTAAAGAAAATCAGGCCGCCAGCGGAGCGGAGGCTTACCGCCGGCAGTATGAGGCTTTATGCGCTATTTTGGAGCGGATAGATCAGGAGGCGTGAAACCGCCTGAATTATTCAGCTGTAACGGGTTGATCGCAGGATCTGCCCGTTTTTTTTTTGCTTAACCCCCAAAAAGGGCTTGACTGGCGGGCCAGGTGGGCTTAAGCTAGCAAAAACATATAAATCATACAGAAATAGTATATATGTGCGCTGCCCCCCATGGCCGCCGCTGTTTCCCGGGATCGTTACAGGGAGGTGATGTAAAACATGCCCGGATTGTACCCGCTGTCCGTTGCGTGTGAACAGAATATGAATATAATAAACAAGATATACATATTTACGCGCAGCCAGAGTGGCTGTGCCTAAAAGGAGCGGGGGAGCGATGGCAGAGGACATTATCCGGGTAGAGAGCCTTCATAAAAGCTTTGTCAGCCACAATAAATCGACAGAAGTCCTGCGGGGTATTGACCTGTCCGTTAAGGCCGGGGAGATTTATGGCATCATAGGGAAGAGCGGTGCCGGCAAGTCTACATTAGTACGCTGCATGAACTATCTGGTCAAACCCAGTTCCGGAACGGTGCTTTTTGAAGGCACGGATCTGGGGCAGCTAGGCAGCCGGGAACTTAATCAGGTGCGGCATCAGATGGCGATGATTTTTCAGCAGTTTAATCTGCTGATGCAACGCAACGCACTCAGAAACATCTGTTATCCCCTGGAGATAACCCGGGTGCCCAAAGAAGCGGCCAGGCAGAGAGCCATGGAGCTGCTGAAGCTTGTGGGCATGGAAACGCGTGCCAATGCTTATCCGGCCGAGTTATCCGGAGGCCAGAAACAACGCATCGCGATCGCCCGTGCCCTGGCCAGTAACCCCAAGGTCCTCCTGTGTGATGAGGCTACCAGTGCTCTGGACCCTGAAACCACCAAGTCGATATTGGAGTTGCTGCGGGACATTAATCGTAAACTGGGTATCACCATTGTGGTGATTACACATGAAATGGCGGTCATCGAAGAGCTTTGCAGCAAAGTGGCCATAATCAGCGACGGGAAAATCGCTGAGAGCGGCGACATGGCCCGGATTTTTATGCATCCGCAA